>JAKQOD010000978.1 GCA_029565465.1 Deltaproteobacteria bacterium | reverse complement strand
CAAGTGCCACCGGCGCCATGCGTGATGCGCAATGGTCATGGGATGACGCGGTGATTACCGACGCGCAAGGCAAGTTTGCGGTGAAGGAATTAGCGCCAGGTACGTACACGGTGCGGGCATATCGCAAAGGCGGCGGCGAAGCATTGGCGGAACACGTCGCAGTGGGGGCAACGGTGACGCTCACCGTGAAAAAAACCGGGCAGATCGAAGGCCTCGTAGTTGGTAAAGCCGGGGCCCCGGAAGAATTTACCGTCGAAATAACCGACCGAACGACCCACTTTTCACGTGGCGAATCATTTTACGCAACCAAGGGCGCATTCACGATGCGTGACCTGCCTGCTGGCAACTTTGAAGTCACGGTCACGGCAGGCTCGGCGGTGGCAACCGAGAAAGTTGCCTTGCAAGACGGTGAAACCAAGTCAAACATTGTGCTCAAACTCGGTGAAACCGTAACGGTGACCGGCAGCGTGGTCGATGAAATGACCAAAGCGCCTGTCGTTGGGTTGCGGATGATGGTGACGCCTGTCAACGGTGGCAACAACATGGCGTGGGGCGATACCAATGAAAAACATGTGACGGATGGGATGGGGCGGTTCACGATCGATGACGTGCCGGTTGGCGGCGTGATGGTGTCGGGCTTTTCGATGGTGGCTGATTTCGGTTGGCATGGCGTAGACTCGCGCGCGGACATCCCTGCAACAGCGCAAGGCACGGTCGAGCTGGGCACGTTTGGCAGCGTGGCCAAGCGGATCAAACCACCAGCTGTGGCCGGCGACGATGGCTTGTCGTTTCAACAAGACGAAGATTGGCGCGATATCACGCCGTTGAAGATCGCACGTGTTGATCCGGCAGGGCCGGCGGCGAAGCTCGACATCAAAGCAGGCGATATCATCGTTGCTGCTGATGGGATCGATGTGACGGGAAATCGCCGCTATTTGTTCGAAGGCATTATGCACGCGGCACCAAACACCAAAATTGAATTGACGCTGGCGCGTGGCACCAAAGTCTCCGTCACGTTGGCGGCGCCGAAGTAGCGACGGGTTACTGCGGCGGCACCGAGGTTGCGCGTGGCCAGGTCCGCGGCACGTCAGCGTCGGGCACAGCATCGCTAATCAGCATGATTCGGCCATCAGCGTCGGTACGATAAAGCGCCGGCCACCCGTGTGCACGTTCGCTGTACTCAACTGCAACGTTGCCACGCAAGCGCGGCAGGTTGCGAATCATCGGGCCGTCTTCGATCGCAAGCACCGTGCTGCCCTCGCTGGCACGCGGAATCGATAGCGCCACACCCGCATGGCGCACCATGCAGGGTTGGCCGCCGAGGTTGGTTACAGCAATAAAGGGTGCCGCTTTGAGTGCTTGGCCGTTCACCGAAACGTCGGCGGTGGCGTCGAGGATGTAGAGCGTGCGAACTGGCCAAGGCGCTAGTGCATCGGCAGCGGTGAGTTGCGTGATCAGTTCCATCGCACGGGCCGCCGTGGTTGAAGATTCACGGCCACGTACGGTGTTGGTCGCAACGTCGTAGCTGCGAACGTAGAGCGTGCCGGCTTCGACCTGTAATGTAAAAGTCAGGGTTTGCTGTTGCTGTTGCAGCGTGAACTCGTGCGTGCCTGGTGGCACATTAATAAACCCGCGAAAAAATGCGGCATCGCATTCATCGATCGCATTGTTGCGCATGATGGCGTAAGCCTGGCCGTTGATACGCAGCGTTGCGGTAGCGTCAAGGCCTTGTAAGATGATTGCAGCGAACCATGGTGTGCGTGGCACTGGTCGCTCAACTGGCGCGGAAACGTCGACAGGCAACAGGGGCGGCGCTGCCGCAAGTTTTGCGCGTCGCTTAGCTCGGACCGCCAACAGGCCAGCAGACACAACAACGACCACGCTAACCGCTATGATTGCTCCCACGCCCACCGCTTTATCATTACACGCAATATACTGCGTTGTACAGGCCAATTTATCGACGACACCTGATCACACCTGCGGAACTGACATCGCAGGTACTAGCTGGAGATACTAGTAGGTAAAGCACCGCAAAGAAAACGCGCAGAATTGCGAGCATTGAAGAAATTTCGGATTTAATATCTTACTTCATCTTTCGTTTGAACCGTTTGACGGATCCTCGGCTCAAATTCGTGTACCAAGGCGTTCTTTCGTTCAATAGCGGTGGCCCTACCTATGAGCAGCAACGAATATTCGGAAAATCGTATAGGCAACTATGCGCTCGCCAAACGGCTTGCCGTTGGCGGCATGGGCCAAATTTATTTGGGGCGGCGACTAGGCGGCTCTGACTTGGTTGCTGTCAAGATTCTGTCCGAATCGCTGGTTGAGGATGCTCGTTATTCGCAATTACTGATTGCTGAAGCCGCTGCGGTTGCTTCGTTGCGCCATCCCAACATTGTGCAGCTCCTCGATTTTGGCGACGACAACGGTCGGCATTTTTTGGTGTTGGAGTACATCGCTGGCCAAAACTTGCGTGAGTCGTTGGCACGCATGGGCCGGGCCGATGTTGTGAGCATGCCGTTGCGCATGAAGTGCGCGATCTTTGCCGACGTGGCGCGGGCGCTGTCGTATATGCACGGCACGGGTCGCAACGGTGCAGCGTTTATTCACCGCGATGTCAGCCCAAGCAACATCATGCTCAGCGACGACGGCCAGGTGAAGCTGATCGATCTCGGGGTTGCGCAGGATGGCAATCAACAAACGTCGCCGGGCGTGCTCAAAGGCAAGTTCGCGTACATGGCGCCAGAGTATGTTTCGGGCGGCAAATATGATCACCGCGTCGACCTGTGGTCGCTGGGCGTGGTCATGTATGAAACCTTAGCGCAGCGTCGGCTGTTCAGTGCCGAGCATTCGGCGCAGGTACTGTCGATGGTGATGACCGGGCCGATTCGGCCGATCGAAGAAGTTGCCGATATTCCGCCGCGGCTTGCCGAGATCGTCAACCAGTGCTTGTCGCGTGATCCCGCGGCGCGCTACGGATCGGCGCTGGAAATTGCCGCTGCGGTTGCATCGGTGTCGAATCAGCTGCCGATTGATCCACTGACCCCAACCTTGCAAAGCTGGATCGCCACCGCATTTCACGATGAGATGTTGGCTCGTACCCAACTTCGCAACGATGTTTTGACTTGGAACCCCGATGGCCAACCGCTGCCACCGACTGCCGAGCGCGAAGAAGCGTTCGGTGCAAGTCGGATCACCAGCCATGGCAGTAGTCGTTCAAGTCAAAGCAATCGTTCAGGGCAAAGCAACCGTTCGCGCCAACGGCCGCCAACGTTGTCGATGCAAACGCCCAACATTGATAACGCCGACGTCGAGTTGATTGCTGATGCGAACCGCGCGCAGCAATCGATCCAGTTGGCGCCCCCACCAGCGGCTCCAAGTTCGAATCGCAAATGGCTGTTGCTTGGCGCAGGCCTGCTCGCGCTGTTCGGTGGCGGAATCTTTCTGCTGATGAACAAAAAAAGTAGCGGCAAGCCCGATCAAAGCGAGATCGCCAATCATGCAGGCTGTACGTTCCGCCAAGCGGGTTTAGATGACATCGCCAAAGGGAACTGCAAATCGGCAGGTGAAATGTTCAACCGTGCGCTTGCAGCGCATTGTCCGGCCGACGACTTGGTGGAACTTTATAAAATGTCACTCGACATTTGCGAAAAGAAAGTCCCCGAGGATGTCGTGGCACCTGGCAGTGCGGTTGCAGCCGTTGCACCGGTGGCTGTTGCTGCCACGGCAACCTTGTTAGTGACTTCGTCGCCGAGCGGCGCGCAAGTATATGTCGACGACGTGCCACAGGGCAAAACGCCGCAACGGGTGAAAACGGTGCTTGGGACACACCGCGTACGCATCGAAAACGCCGCTGGTGAAAGCTTCGAGAAGACGATTTCGACCACCGTTGAAGGTGCGTATCCAGTTGATCATGCCTTTGCCCCGACGAAGACGGTTGCAGCGAGTGACCCACGCAAACAACCGGAGCCGGTACGGCGCCCGCCACGCACGACGACCACAACAAACACGCCACCGGTGGAACTGCGTGAGCCGGTAACGCCACCTACACCAACAACGCAGCCAACCCAACCGACCCAGCCACCGGTGGTAACGCCACCGCCAGTGGTAACCCAACCAGTGGAACCAAAGCTTGAGCCTAAAGTAGATCCACCCAAGGTAGATCCGGTTGCGCCAAAAGTTGTTGCAACCATCACCAAACCAGTTACCACCGCCACGACAACGACAACGCAACCCGTTGTTAAGAACGACGCAGTGCCTGGCGGCATTATGATTGATGCCAAGAATATCAGCGGCGGTGAGGTTTACATTAACGGGAAAAAACAAGGGCGGGAGCCGCTAACTGTTCGCGGACTCGCGCCAGGCGCGATGCTCGTCGAGATTCGCGTGGGCGGCTCGACCGTGCAATCACGCAGCATTACAGTGAAAAGCAATACGACTTCGAAATGGAGCCCTCTATGAAATATCAGCTACTGTTTGGCACCCTTGCTTCCACCTTGCTCGCTTGCCAAGACGCATTGCCGACGTCCGATCCAACCCAGTATGAAAACGTGATCGTCGCATTGCCGTTCAGTGGCACGTTTGCGTTTAAGGCTGAGGAACACAAAAGCGCGATGCTGCTTGCGGTCGAACGCTTTGAAGCGGCCGGTGGCAGCCCAAAACGGCCGCTGCGTATGCTGTTCACTGATGTCTCGGGCGATGCCGCTGCTGCCACCGCAGCAATGAAAGCGCAGATCGAAACGTTGACCGTCAATGGCACACCGCAAGTTGCGGCTATTATTTCGAGCTCAACCAGCGCGATGGTCGCGTCGGTGCCATTTGCTTTGCAGCTAAACGTTCCGCATTTTGAGGTTTCATCTGGTTCTGGCTTTGATGAGCTTGATGGTCCAACCCGATCGCTGTTAGGTCAACCGGGCGCGGCCGAACGGTTCTTTGCTCCTCGGCCATTGTGTTTGCCAGAGCCTGAGTTTACGGCGGACTTTGTTGCCAAAAAGCAAACCGAAGAAAGTGGCTGGGACAAAGTTGCGATGATCAACGCTGGCGCCGCGCACGACGTGATGCATGCGCAGTTCTTCCTCAGCGAAATGAAAAAGCGCGTGACTGACTTTACGCCGCTGTTGGACATCAACATGAAGACGGCCAGCAAAACGGACAAACAAGCGATTGCTGATGCGATCGCGGCTGGCGCGAATGTTTTGTACTTTCACATTACGGGTGACGCGAAGAACATCGCGTTTTTCCAAGCCGCACGTGACCTGAATTTCCAAGGCAAGATCGTCACCTGTGGCATGGCGCGCATTCCCGATGTGCTGCGGCTTGGTGACCCCGATGTTGCGCCATATCTGGCTGGCCGCCTATATTTCCAAATGCGCGGCATTCCAACTACATCATCACTGACAACGTTCAACGATGACCTGCGCACGTACACTGAAAAAGGTGGCGAGACCGACATCTTCTCGGCGTCGGCGTACGATGCCGCGATGGCACTATCGTTAGGTATGCAATACGCCGCAGCGAAGTCGCTGCCGTTGGACAAAGCGATCCTGGCTGTTACGACGGGTGCTGGCACAAACCAAACCGTGGTGACCGCCGATGGCGTCGACGCCGCAGTTATTGCAAAACTCAAAGCCGGCGAAGATGTTAACTACGAAGGCGCGTCAAGCAGCCTTGAATTCAGCCAAGCGCATCCTGCTGCGCCGAACGGCCACGATCATTTTGGCTACATGACAAAAGGCCTCTACTACGTCGAGCAAATCGAAAAAGTAGATGCCAACACATATCAATACCGTGCGCTTGTTTCGCCGGTTGCAGAGCGATAGGTCAGGTATGAACAACTCGAAGTTCGTTGCGGTGCTGGCTGGCTTAGTGCTGGTTGCACAGCTAGATAACATCAGCGCAGCGCAGCCAGCAGCGGCGCCAGATAGCGCCACCACGCCTACAACACCGAGTGCCGACGCCGAGGTTACGGAAACCACCGCGAGTGACGCAACTCCAGCCGACACCGCTGAACCGGCTGAAACGCCAACGGTGCCAGTGGCGGAAGAGACCGTCGAAGAGTTGTCCGAAGAAGACGGCGCGTTTGCACCTCATCCGGTGCTTGATGAGTTTATTGCCGTTTCAAGCAAAGTCACGCAACGGCCAACCCAAACCCCGGCTTCGGTCGCGGTAGTGTCGCGTGCCCAGATCGAATTGATGGGCTACAACTCGGTGGGCGAAGCCTTACGTGATGTGCCTGGGTTGTTCGTTAGTTACGACTTGCAAAACTATAACGTCGCGGTCCGTGGCTTGTTGGGCGGTGCTCGCGCCGGGTCCCGCTTGCTAAAGATCATGATCGATGGCCGCGTCGCTGGCTTTGTGCCTGGCGGTGTCTATTTCTTGGGGCCTGAATTTATTCCGATGCAGGCCATCGAGCGGATCGAAGTCATGCGTGGGCCAGCATCGGCGTTGTACGGTGCAGGCGCATACGTCGGAGCGATCAATATTGTTACGCGACGGGCAACCTTCGACGGAAAAACGGCGGCCGCAACCAACGTTTCGTTTCGCGGTGCGGTAGCTGGCCAACGTGGGGGTGGCGGCGAGTTGATGCAATCGGTGGTTGGCGAAGATGGCTACTTCATGGTGGCAGCCGGTTACGATCGGTTGTGGCGCTCTGGCTTGCGGGTACCTGCGGCGTCGCCGTTTGCAGATACGTTAACGCGCAGTAGCATTCGGGATCTTGCAGCGCCGTTGTCGCTATTTGCGCGCGGCGAATATTTTTTGCCACGTGGCACGCTTTCGGTGATCGCGATTGCGCAATTGCATGATTACGCGACAGAATTCTCAGATCTAAAACCACTTACGGGTATTTCGCGGTCGGATATTTGGAACTTAGCAACGACCGCTGCAATCGAAGTGCCGCTCCAAGATGGTTGGTCGGTGCTGGGTTCGGCTGGATTTGGCACCGGTGCGCCTCGCAGCGATGATCGGCTAGCGTTTGGCACCGGCGCGGATGCCGGTGAATATGCAGTCCGCGATTTTTCATTTATTGAAAGCACCGCACAGCTCGAAGTGCGGCGCTCAGTGCTCAAAAAGGGCTGGTTGCTTGGCGGGCTCGACGGCATGTACCACATGGAGGATCCCGCCAGTTACAGTGACTACGATCCCACCACGATGAAGTTAACGGCGCGCAGCCCCAGCGAAAGCCAACGGCTTTCCAATGTTGCGCTGTACAGCCAAGCATTGTTGCCGCTCAACAAGCGGGTCACGGTTTCCGGTGGTGTGCGCTACGACCAGCACAACGTATTTGGCGGCAACGTCAGTGCCCGTGCCGGTGTAGTTGCTAACGCAACCGACAAGATCAGCGGCAAGATATTGTTAGGGCGTTCGTACCGTGCGCCTTCGGCCGAACAATTGTACGGCCGCTCCGTCGGCACCGGCGACTTATTGGGTGCACAAGACTTGCAGCTAACGTTGCGACCGCAATACCTCAACGGCGCTGAAGCCGTTGGCGATATCTTCTTTTCGCGCAACGTGCACCTCAATGTTGCAGGCTACTTCAATCAATACCAAGACGCTATTACCTACGTTTCTGAAGCAGGCCGGCTCAACCCGCGCTCGTTTAACGCAAACGCGTACGGCGGTGAAGCAACCCTGCGCGCAGCGGGTTCAGTGGAAGGCGTGACCATTGATGCTTCGACCAGCTTGACCTTGCAGCGACTAGCGGTTGAGCGACGTATTGTTGGTGGTGTGCCACGGCAGTTAATTCCCGACAATGAAGGTGTTCCGCAAGGCATGGTGCAATCTCGACTTGGCGTGCATCTCGCCAAGCCAAACATTGGGATGTTCGTTCGCCATCGGTGGATTGGGCGCCGCACGCCATCGCAATCAAACTTGGTTGCCGATCAAACCGTTAGTATGACGACGCCATCGTATTATTTGGCGGCGTATCATCATGTTGATATCGGCATCAACCTCAAGCCAATTGCGGTTTCGCCAGAACTGAAAGTCGGTGTATCGGCGCAAGTTAGCAATCTTTTGGACCAAGGCTATAGTGAAGTAGGCTTTAGCGGCGTCGATATTCCTGGTCTGCCGCGCGTGTTTTGGGCCAAAATCAACGCGGAGTTTTAGGCAACGATGCGCTGCGCCAGCTTGTGCTTGCTGGTGATGGTTGGAGCATGA
>JAKQOD010000908.1 GCA_029565465.1 Deltaproteobacteria bacterium | reverse complement strand
CCACCACAATGCCCGCTGATGCAATCAGCAAGATCACCGAGAACGGGCCAGTCAAAGCGACCGTGCGGGTGTGGCCGGCTAAGCCAACCCTTGATGGCGAAGTGACGGTGCAGCTTGAAGTTGATGCCGAGCAGGGCGTCGCGGTTGATCTGCCGTTTCAAGAAGCCGGGCTCGGCCGTTTCCGAGTTGAACACTACGATCGCGACACGCGGCGTGAAGCCAACGGTCATACCGTGCATTTGCAAACCTACACATTGGTTGCGCCTAGCAGCGGGCGCCATCGTATACCCCCGTTTCGCATCGAAATGCTCGACGCACGAGCGGTCCCGAGTGGCGCAACTGGCTCCGGCGCTGGTTCCAATACGAATCTAGGCGCGACCAGCGATCGCAAAGAAATTCTCACCGAAGAAATCTCGCTTGCGGTGGCCCCGGTTGACGTGGCCAAGAGCAACGCCGAACTTAAGCCCGCCGCCGGCGAACTCGACGCCAACGTTGGCGGCTGGTCGCGTTGGTACTACGCGTTGGCTGGGCTCGGCGTGGTCTGGTTGGCGCTCGGCGTGGTTTTGTTACAACGCTTGCGCGCTCGCAAAAAGATCGTCAAAAAACTCACGGCCTACGACACCGCGGTGGCTCGCCTGGCTGCGTTGGAAGCCGGCGGCGCGCCCGAAGGTGCAGCACTGGATCCTTGGTTCGTCGAGCTTTCAAGCATCGTGCGGCGTTATCTCGAAGACCGTTATGAAATCGCAGCACCCGATCGCACGACCGAAGAGTTCTTAACCGAAGCGGCCAAATCAGCTGAGCTTACCGCGGACCATCGGGGCTTGCTCAGCGCATTTTTGGATCGCTGTGACCGGGTCAAGTTTGCTGGTTATCAACCCGACAGCGCGGAATCGCTCGCTACCCTCAAGGCGGCGCGTGGTTTTGTCGAAGATTCGCGGTTGCGCACGGAGGTCGCCGCGTAGGCGAGAACACTATGCATTCGATCGAATTTGCTGAACCCTGGTTGCTGCTGCTGTTGTTGTTAGCACCAGTCGTATTCGGGTTGTCGTATCTGAGCCGCGGTCGCGTGGTGTACTCATCGCTGAACCTGTTGCCCGCGCACAGCGCATCGTGGCGCACACGCTTGGCATGGTTGCCCGATGCGTTGCTTGCCTTGGCCGTTGTCGGATTTGTGGTGGCCGCGGCCGGCCCGCGCCGAGGTGAAGAGAACGCCAAAATTCGCCGCGAAGGCATCGCGATCTTGTGTGCGATCGACATCTCGGGCTCGATGATGGCGTTGGATCTCAGCCCGCCGAAAAAAGAACAAACGCGGCTCGACGCTGTCAAAGAAGCGTTTGAGAAGTTTGTCTTAGGCGGCGCCAACCTAGGCGGCCGGCCCGACGACGCGATTGGGTTGGTCTCGTTTGCGCGCTATGCCGACACCCGCAGCCCACTGACGTTGGATCACGCCAATCTGATCGCGGCGGCTCGGCAGCTGCAAATCGTCAGCGATCGCGAAGAAGATGGCACCGCCATTGGCGCCGGCTTGGCGCTGGGGGTTGAGCGCTTGCGCACGTTCAAAGCGAAAAGCAAAGTCTTGGTGCTGCTGACCGACGGTGTGCAGAACTTCGATGAAATCAGCATTGATGCCGCGATCGATGAAGCGCGTGACGGCAAGGTCAAAGTCTATACCATCGGCGCAGGCACCAACGGCATGGCTGCGGTGCGGGTGCCGACCGGCGACGGCGGTTCGCAGTTGATGCAAACCCAAGTGCAAATCGACGAGCAAACGTTGACTGAGATCGCCGACAAAACCGGCGGTAAATATTTTCGAGTGACCGACAACGCTTCGCTCAAATCGGTGTACGCCCAGATCGATGCGCTGGAGCGCACGGCGATCGAAGACACTCGGTTTGCGAACTATGAGCAACTGTTTGCGGCCGTGTTAGTCACGGCACTTTTGCTGCTCGTCGTGGGCTTGTTGTTGCGAGCCACACTGTTTCGGAGGGTGCCATAATGTTTGCCAGCTGGAGTTGGGCGCATCCTGAACGCGTGCACTTGGTGTGGGCAGCGTTGCTGATCGTCGGCTTGTTGGCGTACTTGCGGCTGCATAGCCGCGATGCGCTGGCGAGCTTTTTGTCGCCGGTGATGCAGCGTCGCTTGAGCCGCAGCCAAAGCATGGCGCGCCATTTGGCGCAGCTCGGATTGGTGTTCGCTGCGCTCGCGTTGAGCATCATGGCGTTGATGCGGCCACAGGTGCGTGGCGAAACTGAAACCGTGGTGCAAGCAACCGACGCGGCGGACGTGATGTTCGTGTTGGACGTGTCGAATTCAATGTTGGCAGAAGACGCTGCGCCCAACCGTTTGGTGCGCGCCAAAGCCGAGATTGCCGAGTTGGTGAAAAAGTTGCCGCGCCATCGAGTTGGCTTGGTTGCATTCGCTGGCCGCGCTGTGCAGTTGTGCCCGTTGACGCCGGATCGTTCGTTTTTTGATTTGGTGCTCAGCAGCGTGAATACGCGCAGCGCGGGGCGTGGCGGCACCCGCATCGGTGAAGCTGTGAAAGTTGCGTTGCGGTCGTTTCCGGTTGGCGTCGGTGCCAAGCTGATCGTCTTGATTACCGACGGTGAAGACCAAGACTCGTTTCCGCTTGATGCCGCCAAAGCCGCACGCGCCGCCGGGGTTAAGATCGTCGCGGTTGGCATCGGCGATGAAAACGGTTCGCAGATCATCATTACTGACCCGAAAACCAACGCCAAAAACGCCATGATGCACGACGGCACGCCAGTGATTTCGAAACTTGATGGCGATACCTTGCGCAAGATGGCCTTGGAAACCGAAGGCGCTTATGTGCCAGCGGGCACCGCTGCTTTGGACCTGAATTCGATTATGGAAAGTTATGTGCGCCCCATCGTCGACGGCGCGCAAGGCACAACCCGGGTGATTCCGGTGGAACGTTTCCCGATGTTTGTGTTGGGCGCCTTGTTCTTGTTCGTTGCTGCGATGGTGGTTGGCGCTGGCACGTCGCGCTCGGAGGCTGTATGAAAACCCCTGCGCTTATGGCCTTGGCCGCCACGCTGGTCGCAAGCTGCACCCAAGGGCAGCACAAAGCCGGCCGCGATGACTACAATGCGGGGCTTGCAGCGTTGGCGGCCGGGAACTTGCCCGAAGCCGAAAAGCGTTTGTTGGCAGCGCGTGATCATTCGATTGGTGACCCCGATTTGATGTTCCGTGCGAACTACAATTTGGGCATCGCGTATCTGCAAGATGGCGATCGGCGCCGGGCCGACAAAGACCCTGATCCAAACAAAGCGCTGGAATTGTACGACCAAGCCATCGGTTGGTTGCGGGCAGCGATCAAAGAGCGCAAATCGATTGGCGGCGAAGAACTTAGCAATGCAGAAACCAATCTGAGCATTGCCCTAGCCAAACGCACCGCGCTCAGCGATGAGCTGCGCAAAGGCGAAAAGAAGTTGGAACAGCGGCTCGACGCTGTGATCGGCTTGCAGCGCGGCATCTTGGATCAAGCGCAAGCTGCGTGGGCGGTGGTGAAAACCGAAGGCACACAAAATCCGTTGGCAGGGCAAACCGAGTTGACAGCGTTGGCCAACAGCCAGCGTGGCGCTGGCGCCGAAGCCGGCGTTGTGGTGGACATGGCGGCCGATGAAATCGACGAGATTGGCAAAGAGCCCGACGATAAACGCAGCCAAGAAGAACAAGTTCGCTTGGTGATTTTGCGCAATCTCGATTTGTATTTGCTCGACGCTCGCGCACGGATGGCTGAAGCGCGCCGCAAGTTTCAAGAATTGGCATCGGAAGCCGGCTTGGAAAAAGCCGAAGCTGCGCTGGTTGCGCTCAAGCGCGCGCGTGAACAGTTTTTGGATCCGATTGCAGTGTTGCGAGCCGTAGGGCAAGACCAATTGGAGTTGCTGCGGGTCACCGTGCAACTAGCGCAACTCGACGCAAGCAAGAACCGTGTCGACCGTAGTGCTGGCGCAGGCAGTGGCAGCGCAGCTACGGCTGCGGAACCCGCGGTTCAAATTCCAACCTGGTTTGAACCAGCTGCGTTGGCGACTCGGCAAACAGGGTTGAGCGATCGCCTTGGCGAAGTGCTGGCGCGAATGAACGCAGCGCTCGAAGCCCAAGCTAAACAAGCTGCAGCGAATGTGCCGGCAGGTAGCGGTAGCGCTGCGGTGCCAGATCCGATGGCGCCGCCGGCCGCTGCGGCGCCGCAAGATCCCAAGCAAGCGAAATTGTTGGCAGGTGTTGCCCGCGCGGTGCCACTGGTGCAAAGCGCGCAAAACGCTATGGGCCAAGCCAAAGCGGCGCTGGCTGATGGCAAGCACCTAGCGGCGCAGCAAGCGGAAACCGAAGCGCTGAAGCTTATTGCGCGCGCCGTCGAAGAATTTTCGGATATGCGTGGGTTGATCGAACTTGCGCATGGTGAACAAGCCACCGTGATCGCGTTGTTGGGCCCTGAGTCGGCACAAGTGCCCGCCAAAGAACGCGGTGAACAAACGCGCGAAGGGCTGCGAAAAAATGCCGAGCGTGCGGTGCGGTTGACCGAATTGTTGAATGACGAGCTGGCCGATGCGTTGGCCAAGATCGAACAACAAAAGCAGCAAGGGTTAGCGGAAGCCGCGAAGGCGGGTGCAGCGGCACCACCAGCTGCTGGGTCAGGTGCGCCGGCCGTCGCCTACCCAGCGGCCAGCATCAACGAAGCCGCTCAGAAACAGACCGCGCAAACGCAGGCCTTGTTTGCACAAGCCGAAACGTTGCGGGCCGAAATAGCCAAGTTATTGGCACAAAGCCAAGTCGAACTCGATGGCGGCAAAGACCCACTGCCAACAGCGAAAGCCACCCAAGAAAAAGTCGAAGCGTTGCGGCGGCTGTTTTTCTCCGTGATCGAGCACCTCAAGGAATTGATTCAAACCCAAGGCGAAACCCGCGATCAAACCGTGGCTGCAGCTGGCAAAGACGAAACCGGACGCAGCAATGCACTGGTCGGCATTGTGCCGCGGCAGCAGCAGCACACGGGCATGAATCAAACCATTGGTGAGGTGTTGGCAAAACAAGCCGATGCAGCGCAGGCCGGCGAACCGCAAGGTGCAGGCCCCGGCAAAAAACAGCTCACCGACGCAGCCGAAGAACTGCGGCAAGCTGGTACCGAGATGACAACGGCGCTGGATCTGCTCAATAAAGCCATGGTGCCAGCAGCCATCAGCCGTGACTATGAGCCGATTACGAGCGGCCAAGGCAAAGCGCTCGAACATTTGCAAAAGGCGTTGGCGCTGCTCGAACCGCCGAAACAGCAAAACCAAGATCAGGACCAAAAGGACCAAAAGGACCAAAAGGACCAAAAGGACCAAAAGGACCAAAAGGACCAAAAGGACCAAAAGGACCAAAAGGACCAGAAGGACCAGAAGGACCAGAAGGACCAGAAGGACCAGAAGGACCAGAAGGACCAAAAGCCTGAGCAAAGTGGCACCGCTGGCCAACGCGCTCGCGATGAAGAAGCAAAACGTCAACGCAAACGCCAGGAGCAGCAATCGCGCGAAGCTCCGGTTGAGAAAGATTGGTAATGTTGCGGGTCATCTCTGGGTTGAAGCGAACGAGCGAACGCTCGGAGCGGGGCCGAACGGCTCATTGGCGCATGCGCGCGTGGTCGCCGACGCTGCTGCGCTGTGCTGCGGTTTGCATTGTGATGCTGTGCTTCGCGGCGCGTAGTGTTCAGGCTGCACCCACCGCCGAGTTGAGCGTCGACGGACGCGCCTACGCTGGCATGCCCTTTGGCATTCGCATGACCGTCGATGGTTTCGACGAGTCGCCAGCACCAAAGTTCCCCGCGCTGAACATTCCTGGCGCCAAGGTTACTGAAAACGGCATTGAACCGAGCGTGTCGCGCAGCATTCAGATCTTCAATGGCCAGCGGCAAGACAGCGTGGTCGTGCGTTGGGTGTTGAGCTGGCGGGTCGTAGCTGACAAAGAAGGCACGTTGTCGATTCCGCCGATTACCGTCGAACAAGGCAGCAAGCGTGCGACCGCTAAAGGTGGCGGTTTGCAAGTGGCCACCGTGCCAAGCACCGACGACATGAAATTCGAAGTGACACTGCCTAACCGCCCGATCTGGGTCGGTGAATCGGTGCCAGTTGAACTCACATGGTTGTTGCGCCGCGACGTGTCGGAGCAAAACTTTGTGGTGCCCTTGTTGACGATGCCCGACGATTTCGTGGTGTCGCCACCACCCGCCACCGATCCGCGTAAAGCCTTGCCGTTTAGCACCGGCCGCAGCGAAATTCGCTTGCCGTTTGTGCAAGATGAAACCGAGGTTGCAGGCAGCAAGTACAGCCGGCTGCGGTTCACCTTTTTGTTAGCGCCGCGGCGCGCCGGCAAAATCGCGGTACCGGCGTCATCCGTGATGGCCGAGATGGCGTTTGGGCGTCCTGACGTGTTTGGCAATGCGCCAACCCGCATGTTTCGTGCAGTCGACATCGCCCGCGTGCTCGAAGTGAAAGAGTTACCGCTGACCAATCGGCCGCCCAGCTTTGCGGGCGCGGTGGGGACGTCGTTTTCGATGGCTGTCACTACCTCGCGCTCGGTGGTGCAAACCGGTGAACCGCTTGAACTGGTGGTTACGATCAAGAGTGACCAACGCCTCGACGCATTGGCGTTAGGCAAGCTTGATGGCCCAGGGGGACTACCAGCCGATGTGTTCACCGTGCCTAGCGAAGCACCGCCGGGCGAGTTGTCTGACGACGGTAAGACCAAAACGTTTCGCTTGTCGGTGCAGGTGCTTGGCGTTACTTCGCAGTTGCCAGCGCTGGCGTTTGGGTATTTTGATCCAGCCAAAGCCGAGTACCAGACTATTCACAGCGAGCCGATTGCATTGTCGGTCAAAGGTGGCGCGGTGGTTTCGGCGAATGACGTCGTTGGTGGCAAGCCGACGGCACCAACCGCCGCGGGCACCGGCAAAACGCCGACCGCCGCACCGGTATCATTAGTTGGTGCCGACCTATCGCTGTCGACCGCGAGCCGGACGGCTACCCAGGTTTCACCGACGGTGCTTTGGGTGGTGATTGCACTGCTGTATCTGTTGCCCATCGGCAATCTGCTGATTCGTCGGCAACGCCGCGCCAGTGCAGGTGCCCGGCAGGAGGCCAGCGAGGTGCGGCAAGCGCGCAGCGCCGTGGAGCGCGACCTTAGCCGCGCCAAGGGCACACCCGCGCGCGACGTTGCCGGCACCTTGGTGACCGGCTTGCGCGGCTTAGCCAAACTTTGTGATCGCGAAGCTGAAGCGCGCGACTTGATCACGCGCATCGAAAACGAAAGCTTTTCACCGGCGGCGGCGCAAGAACCACTTTCGAGTGACGTGGTTGGCCGCGTGCAAGATGCTGTTGCGCAATGGCGCGCTGGCAGCAAGCGCAGCAGCCGTTCCGACGCAGCCGTGCTGGTGTTGCTGGTGGGCACCTCGCTGCTGCATGCAAATCTTGCTTCGGCCCAAGCGACGACCGAGGCCGACCAAGAGTTGTTATCGGGCCGCTCGGATTATCAAGCCGCGATGGCGCAAGGCGATGCCACTGCGCGGCAACAAGCCTTTGCACGTGCGGCCACCCATTTGGCGACCGCAAGTCATGGCAGCAATTCGCCTGACGTGCTGGCTGACTGGGGCAATGCTGCACTTGGTGCCGGTGATGTCGCCAATGCGACGTTGGCGTATCGGCGCGCGCTGGCGATCGACAGCAACAACGCACGGGCCAAGCAGAACTTATCGTGGTTGCGCAGCCGTCAACCCGAAGCGTTGCGGCAACACACTGCCGGTGCCGCAGAAACGTTGTTCTTCTTCCATGGCTGGCCCAAGCTGCGCAAGTTGCTCATCGGTGCCGCAGCCTTTGCGCTGGCGATCTTGCTGATAACGCCATGGGGCGGGGTGCGCCGCCGCAGTTGGTGGGCCGTGGCGTTGATTCCCGCGATGGTGTGGGCCGGCATGACCTTGTCGGTCTTGCTTGCCCGCAGCCCAACCGATGATGCAGTGCTGCTCGACAGCGTGGTTTTGCGTGCTGCCGACAATCCTGGCGCGCCCGCTGCCATTGCCGAGCCGTTGCCGCGTGGCATCGAAGTCGCGATCGATTCAGAGCGTGACGGCTGGGCCCGCATCCGCACCGCCAACGGCACCCAAGGCTGGGTGCCTGCTGGCACGGTGGAACGCGTGTTGTTGCCGAGCAAACCGTAGTACGCTACCCCCCGTGCGCTGGCTGTCCCACCTTGTAACCGCGACGATCGTGCTTGGCAGCGCGACCGCGATCGTTGTGGTGGCGCAACGCAAACTTGCCAAGCCGGTGGCACGCGCGAACTTTCACACCTATGCATTGTTTCGCGATGCCTCCAAAATTGCGGTTGGCTCGCCGGTCGTTATCGCGGGTGTCAAAGTTGGTCAGGTCGAAAAGGTCGGCATCTCGGGCACCATGGCGCGGATCGACATCGGCTTGCGTGCCGATTTACAGTTGCCGGTTGACTCGTGGGCAACCCGGCGGGCCGAATCGTTGTTCGGTGATGCCTACGTCGAAATCATTCCAGGTGGCCAGACCGACGGTGTCGCAGCTGGCGCTGGCCAAATGCTGCAATCGGGCCAACCGATTGCACGCGTGATCGAAGGTGCTTCGACCGACAAAGTGTTGCGTGGCATGGAACGCGCGATTCCGCGGATCAATCGCGCCTTAGAAATGTTCGACGAATCGACCCAGACCGGACGCAAATGGGTTACTGGCAACTACGACGAGAAATTTAATGCGGTGCTGACCTGGCTCGAAGAAGGCCGCATCGAAGCGCCGATTGCACGCGTCAACGAAGCGCTGATGTCACTCGAAAATATGACCGCGCGTACCGAACGAGCCTTGGCTGGTGGGGAACGTAAATTATTTGGGCCACTCGATCGCATCGACGCGGCGATTAGCAAGACGCGGGCATCGATGCAGGATGCGCAGCAGCAGATGCAGGATGGTTTTGCGGCGGCCCGCAGCCAAGTTGCGCAGTTAGATCCACTCATTGACGATGCCACCGAAGTGCTGGCGCCAACGACGCCCAGTGTTGCACGGGGGGAATTGCAAGCGTTGCTTGATAGTCCGGCGTTGTACGACGAGGCCAATGACGCCGTCGCGAGCGCAGCCGAAACCGTGCGGGTCGCAACGGACTTGCGCACCGCGATTGGGCTGCGTACCGAATTTGATGTGTTGGGTGGCACCGCACGCGTGGTCGCAAGTGCACGCATCGCAGCGCGGAATGACAAGTTTTACTTAGTTGAAGGCACGCTGCGGCCGCAAGGCTTACCGAGCGCAACCCTCGAACAGCGTGGTGACGGCCAGTGGATCAAAACCGCGCAAGTGCGCGACAAGTACTTATTGACGGCGCAAATCGGCAAACGATTCGGACGGTTCAATGTGCGTGGTGGCCTCAAAGAATCTGGCTTGGGCATGGGCATCGACGCTCTGTTTAACCACGACCGCTTGACGCTTTCGGCCGATGTTTTTGAATCCAAGTTTGATGGCATGCCGAACGTGCGAGTGAGCGCTGCACTTGCGCTGTTTCGCTCGTTGTATTTGCTTGCAGGCATCGACGAAGCCTTAACCAAAGCGCATCGCTACGAAATTAGCGACTGGACCGGGGCGATGCCTGGCACGTTGTCAACCTTACGCTACGGCCGCGACTATTTCGTTGGCGGCATGTTGAAGTTCTCAGACGAAGACATGCTGTCGTTGTTGACGTTCTACGGCGCACTCATCGTCGGCATCTTGTAAGCGCTCCTGAGCGCTGTCGCGCACGCGCAGCGCGGTTGTGCGGTTTTGCTACGTTAGCAGCGGCCGTGGCGTTGTGGCGAAGCAATCGTTTGGATCTGACCTTGCATTGCATCGGTTATGCCCCCATTTATGAGACCGACATTCTTAGCCGTCCTATGCGCAACTGCCTTTGGCGTGGTTGCTTGCAACGCTAAACAGGAAGCGCCGACCCGCTCCAGCCTGGCCCTGGTTCCGGTGCCAAGCGCTGCGCCCATCGTCGACGGCGTGGTGGTCACCCTCGAAGAATGGGAAGACTGTGCAGCCGCGGCCAAGGCCCATGAGGCCTGGGTTACCACGCGCATTCCAACTGACAGTGGGCGAGCCCTTGCCAGTAAACAAGCGGTCGACATTCAGACCTTGTGCGCATCCGGCAAATGGCCGAAGGGCACGGTTGATTGTTTCGACAATGCAACCAGCGGGGCCGCGTCGGACAAGTGCGCCGAAAAGCTATCGCAAGCGCAGAAACAAGCGGTCAGCGACCTGTTTACCGAAATCCTCAGCGTCGGCAAGGCGGCCGCCATCGGTTCGGGCAGCGCAACCTAGTTGCGTTCAGCCGCCGGCCAGGGGCGCCAGCAGATAGATCTTGTCACCGTCGGCAAGTTCACGATCGCCGTGTTCGGCCAGCGGGCAACGTTCACCGTTGAGCATCAAGGTTTCAGCGAGATGCGGACTGTTGTGCAAGGCGTCTGACAGCGGCACACCGGCACGGTCGGCGACCTCCACCAGTTTGGCCAACGTAGTGCCTTTGGGCACACGCAGATGTTCGTCAACCTCGCGCCAGGCTTCGCCGATCCGGCCACGAATGAGAATGTGCACGCGTACGCTGTCGCCACGCATTTTGTCGAAAATGCCCATAACGTCCTTTACTCAATATATCCGTCGAGCAGTTGGCTCATGCCAAGCTGTTCGGCGCGCGCCTTGCTGATGTTCCCAGTGGTTTTATGCCAATGCATGGCATCGTAATAATCGTTTTTGAGCACGGGCAGGGCGGTGCGCACGCCTTTGAGTGGGCCGGCGGTTAGATTGCCATCGCCTTCGCCCAGCATGCGTGGATGCGCTTTGAAGTCAGCGGGCATGATGCCTTCGCGTCGGTTAAAAGCTGCGCGCAGGTTCTGAATGCGTTCACCACACTGCAGCAAATCTGCATCGGTCACGCCCCAGCCAGTGGCTGCATTGACGAGCTCAGCCCAAGGCAGCGAACCGGTCAGCATCGTGAACATGCAGATACCCAGACCGTTCATGGTTTGGTGCGCGTTGGAAAAGTGCGCTTGTGCCCGACCCTTACCTTCGGTGCCTTTCCACTTCACGTTCCAGTCTTTTTTGTCGACGGCGCCCGGTAAGGTGAACCCCGCTGCGAAGGTTTCATTCCATGACGCCGAGCCAGCGGTGTGGCGCGCCGGCGTTGGATCGGCAATGTAGGTTACGCCCATCAGCGAGGTGAACCGGCTGTCGTGATACGCAGGTTCGCCGCCATGCACGTGGATGGCAAACGCGTCGCTGCCTTTGCCAAGATGTTCGGCCGCTTGTTTCACCCCGTTGCCAAGCCACGCGCCGCAGCCTTCGCCGGTACCCATCTTGATGGTCAACGCCAAGGCGCCTTCGCCGTTGCCCCACGTCATTGCCACCCCGTCGAGGTCTGCGGCGGTCAGCAGGCCTTTTTCATAGGCTTCGCAGACCCAGCCCAAGGTTGCCGATGACGACACCGCATCGATGCCGTAACGATTGCAGGCGTCATGGCACGCGGTGACCGCGGTCAAGTCGTCGTTGAGCAAGTTGGC
>JAKQOD010000870.1 GCA_029565465.1 Deltaproteobacteria bacterium | reverse complement strand
ATCGACCCGCAGTTGCAACGACCGGTGGCGCTTAAGCTCATCCACGCCGAGGCGACCAAAGCGTTGCAAGAAGCCAGACTATTGGCCAAGGTGGAGCACGCCAACGTTGTCACCGTCTATGAAGCGGAAGTTATTGACGGTGCACTTTGTATCGCTATGCGGTTGGTGCGCGGAACTACGATGCCCGCTTGGTTGCGGCAAGGGCCGACCCAGGCGCAGCGGTTGACGTTGTTACGTGAGGTGGGTGACGGCCTCGCGGCTATTCATCAAGCTGGCATTGTGCATGGTGATATCAAGCCTGAGAATGTGTTGGTGGACCACAAGGGCCACGGGCTCATCACTGATTTTGGGTTAGCTGGCATTCATGAACACGCCAGCGTTGCGGGCACGCCCGGCTACATGGCGCCAGAGCGGTTTCTTGGCCGGGGTGGCGCGCCAGCGGATGTTTTTGCGTTGAGCGTGTTGATTTGGCATACGCTTAGTGACCAGCAGGTCACGCGCAGCACAACTGACTTGCCTGCGCTGCAAGCTCGGGTTGCAACCTGGCGCGGCAATCGCGCGGTGCCCCGACTGGCTGCGGTCTTGCGACGAGGATTGGCCAGCGAGCCTGGGGTACGGCCAACACTTGCTGAGTTGCAGGCTGCACTGGCGCCAAGCCACGTTACTGTTAAACGCAAAGCGATGCTCGCACTAACGCTCACGGCGATCGGCGCGACAACCGCACGTTGGCTAACGCACAATCCGGCGCCGACGCCGCTTGAGCAGTGTCAACGCGCCGGGTTGGCTGGGCTGCCGCCATGGCGCGACGCAAATGCGCACCTCGAAACACTGGCCAAACAAGGTGAGCTTCAAGCCCAACTGGCGACGCGCTTAAAGCCTCGACTTGAGCGCTTTGACGGTGTTGCGCGAGAACTGATTGCGCAAAGTTGCATTGCACCACTGCAGGTGCAGCAGGAAACACTGCCCTGTGTGCATCGTGAAGCCTTAGAAATGCACGCCTTGCTCCGGCAATTAGTAACAACTCCAGCGGCCGACGCCGAGGATACGTTGACACGCCTCGGCGGCACGCTGCGCCTGCAGGCCTGCCAAGCCATCAATCGTGGACGGCAAGCGTTACCGACCGACGCTGTCACAGTGGCGACGATCAATCGCATCTATGTCGAGGCGAGCACGCTTCGC
The DNA here is from genome assembly GCA_029565465.1 of Deltaproteobacteria bacterium. Lineage (GTDB taxonomy): Bacteria > Myxococcota_A > Polyangia > Haliangiales > Haliangiaceae > JABFXX01. Next base: position 13,026 of record JAKQOD010000870.1, on the reverse strand, counting down.
ACGTCGATCGAACCGGTGGCGCAACTTGAGCGACAAGCTGCCGCATTAGTTAAGTCGGCGCTTGCCACGGGTTATCAGCCCGTGATCGCAGTGTGTCACTTGGCGCATGCGAACGTTTTGCTACAAGCCGCAAAGCACGACGCCAGCAGTAAGGCAGTGCGACTGGCGTTGCTTGCAGCTGAACAAGGCCGCGATGATGTCGCAAGATTAACAGCGCATTTGGCCATGGTCGCCATCGCAAGCGAGCAGGGCAAAATTAACGACGGTGCAACTCAACTTGAACTCGCAGCGGCGATTGCCAAGCCTTTGCCCTACTTGCCGGAGTTGCAAATCCAAGTTGATTTGGAGCGGGTGAAACTTGCCTTGCTTGGCAACCAAGGCGCGCAGGCCATTGCCGATGCAGACCGCCTGGTTGCAGGGTTGCGCAAGCTCGACGGTGAACTTGCGACGTTAGCGATTGCCTTGTCACTACAAAGCGACGCCTTGCGCTATGGTCGGCAGCTTGCGCAAGCTAACGCAAGTGCAGCGCAAGCGCTGGCTATCCGTGATCGCTTGTATGGGCCCGATCATCCTGCAACTTTGCGCGGGCAGCTTGGGCTGGTCGCAGCCTTAACTTCAGCCGGAGATGCAGCCCGTGCCGAGCCTTTGATCAACACCGCGATTGCTTCGTTACGCCGGTCACAGGTGAGTCCTGCGTTGCTGGGCTACGCACTTGATTACCAAGGTGTGGTGTTTACTGCCCAGGGTCGCGCCAAAGAGGCCATCGCAGTAGCATTTGAAGCGCTGGCGCTGAAGTCAGCGCAATTCGGCGAAAATAGTCCACGGTTATTAGCCGTGCTGCACAATTTGGCGTTGGCCCTCGCTGATGATGACCCGCCGTTAGGTGTAAAAGTTGCCGCTCGCGGCTACCAGATTGCGCGGGCCTCTCGCAGTCCTTCAGACAATGCTATCGCTTGGTTTGGACTATTGCAGGCCCATGCGCAGTTGCGCATGGCGCCACATTCCGCTGATGCCGTGCGGTTAGCCGAAGAATCGTTGGGCGCCGTGGTGCCGCAAGACCCAGATTACCCACACCTGTTGGCGGAGCTGGGCACCGTGCTTAGCCTTGGTCGGCAGCATCAGCGAGCGGGGGTCGTTTTGCAAAAAGCACTACGCTTGTTTACCGACGACAATTCGGCGCCGAGCGATCGTGCTCAAGTTGGTTTTGATGTGGCAAAAGCGATGATCGCATCGGGGGCGCCAGCCCGCCTTGCGAAGCAAGCGCTAACGCAAGCACTCATTGAGTTGCTTGCGGATTCGCCTCCAGATGAAAAAACGATCGCCGAATACGTGGCGTGGGGCAAAGCGACGTTTGGTCCGCAATTCAGCGCACCATTGCAGTGAAACCTTACGGCGCTGGGGCTGTACGAATCGGAGCCGTGTCGCACGCACCCACACACTGAATCGCCGCGCTTACCGCAGCCGCGTTGCTGGTGCCCCAAAAGTTTCGCGGCATCGGGATGGTGCCAAGTTCGTGCGCCGAGCGGAACTGAATGCCGTTGCTGGTCGCGCCATTGCGTTGGATGTTATTGTCCTCGATAATCGTCTCGGGAGATAGCGGCACAATCCCGGTCGGGGTGCTGAGCCGCCAGCCTGCCGGGCAAGTTGGATCGGGGCCTTCCGGTGAGTAACCTCGACCGGCGGCGAAAATGATTGCTTCAGCTGCGTTGTCATGTAACTCGTTGTTGCGAATTTGCATTGGGATATGCGGCGTCGAAACCCAGATGCCAGCACCGGCATTGTTCGCAATCTGACAACGTGTAACTTTTGGATTAATCTCAGGGTTGGGCGAGGGCATGGTGGGAGTTGGCGGGGGCACGTAACACTCACCGAGTCCAGCTGGAATTGGTGCTGTCACAACCAGGCCGCGGCCGCCGTTGCCAATCAGCGTCGAATCGGCGAGTTCGTAAAGCCCGGAATTGTCAAAATGTATCGCGTCGCCAATGCTGTTATGCACGCTGATCCCGCGCGACGTGCCAACCGCAGTCTGCAGGAAAATGGCAGGTGGCGCATCGTTGTTTATCTGGTGGGTAGTTTCGATGGTCACATTGGTAAGGTCGATCGGGAACTCGGGCCGCTCTCGAATCTTGCGGCGCGCCGCCTCGGAAAGGCCAAGCAGGTCAAGCGAGAGCTGACTGCGAGCCTCACTGGTGAGGCTGCGAGCGGCAACCGCTGCGCCTGGGTTGACGAAGCTCACGTCACGCATGGTCAAACGTGAGTCGTTCATGCCATTGTTCCAAATCACCACGCCGTGGCGTTCAACGTTTTCAAAGGTAACGCGCTCGAACACGGCATTGGTTGAGCCGTCAAAGGTAAACATGCTGCCGGCGATATTGGCAAAGTAGCTGTCACGTACTGTCACGTTGTAACGCGCGACGCCGGTCGTGTTGCTGAAGTCCAGCGAATGCGAGACTTCGGCATCGGTCGTTGGTTGACCGTGCCGGGGCGTTCGCGCGACGCTTACATGGTCAAGGGTCATCCCGCGTGAGCCAAAGACCGCCGTGTGTGATATGTCGGAGCGCAGCGTTCGGTTCGGCAGCGTGACAATGAAGGTCCACGTCGCGCGAATCTTAACGTCTGGTGCAAACGTTTGTGTACGCAACATGATGGGCTTGTTCTCGGTACCCGCAAGCACCAACGTGCCGCTGCCCGTGATGCGGTCAACGTCAATGCACTGGCCCGCTGGGATGGTAACCGTGCCGTCGATTTGCAGGGCGCGGTAGCCGTAGGTGTCGAGCGAGACCGGATAATAGGTTTGGTGCCAGTAACAAGGGTCGCGACCGTGCGTGGCATCGCCTGCGCCGAGGGTTGCGTTGGCAAATGCTGGTTTGGCGCCAGTCGTGCGCTTGAGATAGCGGCCGTCGATGACCGCGATCTGCCCTGTGCGGAGGACGCGTTCTGCGACGCCACGGGTGAAATCTTCGCCGGCGAAGTCGTTTTGCTCGCTAAAGCGGCGATTTGCTAACGCTAGGGTAAGTGAGCGCCCGGCAACAGCTTGCAACGGGCGCGCCGCATCTAAGCGTGGTAGCAGGCCCGTGCGATTCCATTGGCCGTCCGCGCCGCGTTGGAAAACCACCATGCCTGTGCGGGTGTTGTGCGCCGTGGCCCACCAACGTCCCTGCGCGCCATGAACGGTTAAGGTAAAACCGCCATCATTGTTATTGTCGAAGGCCACAACTTCTTGGCCTTGCCACGCGCCATCGCTGCGCCGTGTCATGACGTTGAATCGATCAAAGCGTACGGCATCGGCGATCGCGACGATTTGCTCAACGCCGTGGGCCGCATATGCAAAGCGAATCGTTCCGTTATTCGGGTGGGTGTAGATCCGTTCTTCGGCACAAAGGCCGCTCGGTTGGCAGCGGCTCAAAAACAAACCGGGGCCCAGGTTGTCGGTATGGGTCGATCGCGAAAAGACCACACTCACCACACCATCGTCGGCAACACTGAAGGCGGCGGCCTCACCAACCCCAAACGCAACCGTTGTGAGCCGTTCGATACCGTCGTTGACCACGGAAAATGCAGATGCGGGCAACGTCGCTGCGGCTAAGCGAACCAGTGTTAGCGCGCGGTTCGTGCCATTGCCTGGGTTTAGCCACAACCCATACAAGTCGCCGCTTTGCCGTGCTTCTTGCCACGCAATGCGCGCGTCCTGACGAATCGTAGCCGGGGCGCTCAGCGAAAACTCAAGCCGTGACGCCCGATGAAAAGGGGTGCCGATATCTCGCAGAAAATGCAAGCTGGTGCCCAGCCACGCGAACGCGCTGATGGTGCCGTCGGCACGCTCAATCAGATCGTATGCGTTAAATGCATCAGGATTCACCGGGTGGTCATAAAATCCCGGCGCGGTCCAGCCGTTGGCAGTTGCGGCATCCTTTAGGTGTTTTAGCCCCGCTTCGTCTAGCGACCGCAGCGCCGTGAGCTCCGCGATGGTGGCAAATGGTCGGGTGCTGGCAACTTGCTCGGCTTGTACCTGCGTCAGATTGGCAGCGCGCAGGTCAGGCACGGATACTGTGTTGGCAACCCGCAAGATGCCGAGCGCCGTGGGCGTGCCTTCATCTATGCTGCTGCCGCCATCTTGTTTGCCATCGGGCGGTGGCGTGATGTCGTTGATCTCGTCACCATTCGAAGCACACGCAGCGGCTAAGGCAAAACTGTAAGCAAGCAAAGGTAACAAGCGCATGTTATGTAAGTCGTGGGCGCACACGATGTGATCCCAAAAATCTACAAAAAGCGGAGGCCAGGCTAACTGGCTGCAATGATTGGCTTGTGACACCTGCTGCGGCGTAGCAACAGCGAAACAGCGGCGAGATGGCTCTCGTCGCAGCTTCTACAAGGTGCCCACAAGCACCTAGGCCTGGCGGGCCCCTCCGTCCCAAAAGTACAGCGTTGCCAATGCTGCCTGTCGCCGAAGCGCTTAGGCTTTAGCGGTCGGTACGGTCTTGTCGGTTTGGCGCGTGGTGGCACCAGCAGATTTGTCGGCCATCGGTGCTTTGTCGGTCCATTCCTTCATGGCTTGGGCGCCGGGGCGATCGAGATGCACTTTGGCGTCGACCGACTTGACCCACGAAAGTGGAATGTAGTGCGCAACGCCTTTTGCGTCTTTTTTGAGCATGATGCTAGTTGCGCCTTGCATGTGCTCTACGATGCCGAGTTGGCCGTTTTGCGAACAAACCACAACTTGGTCGGGCTTGATTTGCGCTGCGGTTACAGCAGTGGCAACCAAGGCGTGTGCATCGTGAGCGGTGGACGTAGCAGGGGTGGTAAGAGGCGTTTTTTTGTTTTCCATTGCACTGAGTCTAAGAGCATAGATCGTGCCAGCAGCGGTGCGCTGCGTTGCGCTGCACGGCGCGTTGCGCAGCATCGCTGGTACGACACCGCACACCTGGGCACGCGTGGATGCACAGGCCTCGTGCGCTATTGGTTAGCTGCGAATGGATCGGCGAGCGCAGGATTGTGCAGGAATTCGTCGTCGGTGAGGGCATGCAAAAATGCCACAAGATCGAGCCGCTCTTGAGGCGTTAAGTCGAAGCCGGAAACAAAGCCGTTCTTGTTTGGGTTGTCGCGCCCGTCGCCAGCATTGGGGCCGGTGGTCGTAAGCCGTCCGCCGCGTTCGTACATGGCGATGACTTCCTCAAGTGTTGCCATGCTGCCGTCATGCATGTACGGCGCTGTTACCCCGATGTTGCGTAGCGTTGGTGGCCGAAATCGCCCGCGGTCGGCGTCAACAAACGTGATTTCCCACAAGCCTTGATCGGTAACGGGATATTGCCCGTTATTGACGTTGTACAAGCCGTTATTGAAAAACCGCGGTGTCACTTGGTCAATGCCGGCGCTATCGACGGCATTGGTGAAGTTGAAGCCGCCGTGGCAATGATGGCACTGCAATTCTTCGCTATTGAAAATCTCGGCGCCGCGCTGTTCGCTTGCGTTGAGCGCTGCGAGGTTGCCACCGCGATACTGGTCGTAGCGCGAGTTGCCCGAGATCATCCGACGTTCGAACGCTGAAATCGCGCGCACGATATTAGGAAAATCGATCGGCTCTGGTTGCCCTGGAAATGCCGCAGCAAACAACGCTGGGTATTTGCTGTCGGCTGCAAACCGCGCAAGGATCTCTTGCTCGTGGCCGGTGATTCCAATTTCGATCGGGCTTTTGCCTTGCAACGGGACTAACGCTTGCATTTCCAACGTTGCAAGATGGGTATTGGCCCAGGTTTGCGTTGGGTTGTAGGCAACGTTGACCAACGCCATGGAATTCCGGCGCAACTGGTCACCGGTTGAGCCTTGCGCCGCAACCACGCCATCGCTAAACGCTTTGGCTTGCAGATGGCACGAGGCGCATGCCTGGGTGCCGTTGCCAGACAGCCGCTTGTCATAAAAAAGATGGCGGCCAAGCTCGGCGAGTTCCGCAGTGAGTACTTGGCCGGGAGGCAACCTTGGTACCGGAAACGTTGGTGGCAACGGAAATGGCCACGTCGGAATAGCGGCATCAGCACGGGCATCAAGGCTCGCACCGTCGATGGCGGCATCGGTTGAAGCTGATGGCGAACCACATGCCACCAACGCCGACACCAACAAATACCAAGGTTGCGCGCGCATTACTTATTCAACCTTGAACAGGGTTTGGGTCGCTGCAGGATTAGCTTCGAAAGCTAGGCCCAATTTAGGGAACACGGTGTTGCAGTCGGCGTCGCCTGGGAACGACATGCAGCCTGGTGCCGTACCTGCCATATTGGTTTTGACGTCGGCATCGGCAAGCACATTGGCGACATCAGCAACGATCTTGCTGGTGCCCAAGGTGAAGTTCGAAAACGTATACGTTGGGCGATTTGGATTGGTGCAAGGGCCGCTCGCTGGTTGGTCAGCGGCCGGTCCTGGACAACCCGTCGAGCCGAGGTGCAAGTTGAAAACAGGCTTGGTGCCCGTGACTTGAATTTGCCCTTCGATTTTTGCGAACTTGTAGCCGCTACGCCACGACCACGACATGCCGGATGCAATGCCTGTGGTGTTGAGTGGGCCGGCCGCACCTGCAGGATCGAGGTGGTTCTTTGCTTGTGGCACGCCCATCGTAAACGTGACGCCGTTGTAGCTGCCTGGTGGCACGGTCCCAACCACGGTGGAATAGGTTGACGGTGTGCCCATCTGACAAAGCCCCGTGCCATTTTCAAAATCGATCAACGCAATGCCATCAGCAGATTGGTTGCTGTTAGCAGTTAACGTCACAGGCACAGGTGCGCCGCCGCCGGTTGGAATCAGTGCAACGTCGGAAACAAAAAACCGGAAGTCTTGACCTTTGTACTCAGCCGCGGTTGAGCCAACGCCAGCGTAAACTTGGTCACAGGCGAATGCGGTGCCTTTGACGCGTGCAACGAATGGGATCGAAACTGCAAGTGGGCCCGCCGCGTCGACGGTGACGGCGGCATCATGGTCGTGGTCATGGGCATCAGGGCTGACCTTGTTGCCATTGTCACCACAAGCGAGCAGCGAAGCAGCCGATGCTGCGAAAAGAGCGGATTTGGTAATCGAAAACATAAAGAACCTCGAAAAACGAAATGAAAATGAAATGAATCGCAATGCGCGGCAAAGAGCACCGTGCATAGCGGTTGCGACGCAGAAAACTTGTTGTCCGGCGCTAACGGCGCGGCGGAGGTGCGTCGGGGGCGGGCGTTAACTGCGATGTTATGGTTTGCCGCAAGCTGGTAGTGGGCCGCGGCAGTGGTTGCAACACGTCGCTCGGCACAGGGCTGACGAGGGCCGGCGTTTCGCTTGCTAGCGGCACAATGGTAGCGTTAGGTCCGCATTGTTTGATCGTTGGCGGCGCATCGTCGCGGTTGTCGTTCGATGCGTCGTGTGCGTGCGGTTTGCCGGCTGGGCAATCTGGACATCCACACGCTGTATCACTCGCATGCTCGCCGCAACAGCAGACCAGGTTACCGTATTGTAGCCCTGCGGCAGCAGCGCGCAGAATTGGCCCAGCAAATGCGGTCAGCACAACTGCCAGCACCAGCACGACGCGTAATACGCGGGCGATGGGGGAACGGGCAGTCATGGCTGCAGCTTAAGCCTGACGAGCGCAGCCCGCAAGGTGGAACTGGTGCCTAGGATGTCGCACCCTGCCCGGGATTCTAAGAATTCTCCCATCTTGCAGGGCGTGGGTACGGTCAGCCTATTCGCCGATGGCGCGTTGCAGCTGTGTCCAGGCACGGGCAAGCTGCCATTCGGCATTGATCAAATTTCCTTCGGCGGTGGTCACTGCGGTTTGCGCATCGCCGAGTTCGATTTGACTGCCAAGGCCCGCAGCGTAACGTGCATTGGCGAGCTTGAGTTGGGCTTGCGCTGCGGTCACGGCTTCGGACGACGCACTGACGTTGACGGTTGCGGCCACGATCTGGGCGCGTGCAGACTCAAGTTGCGCGTGCAACGAAATTAACAAGCTATCGCGTTGCGCTAACGCGTTGGCGACGTTGGCACTGGCCACGTTGGTATCAGCGGCGGCGCGGCCACCATCGAAGAATTGCCACGATAGCGTAAGGCCAGCGCTCCAGCTCGGCTGCGGTGACCAGTTGTTTGAACCAGGGTTCCATTGCGTTTGCGCTTGTGCATTGAGCACTGGGCGACGGCCGGCACGGGCTGCATTGAGGGTGGCGTTCGAAGCTGCGATTTGGCGATCGAGCTGTGCGATTTCAGGTCGATGTTGCCGTGCGCTGGCTACTAACGTTGCGAGCGTCGGCGGCGGATCGGTTGGCAACGCTGGCCAATCGGTGTTGATGGCAAAATCGTCGGTCGCATCGACCGCACCAATCGCAGCGCGCAAATTGGCCAGCGCCACCGCGGCGTTGCTTTGGGCTTGGGCAAGCACTGATCGGGCGTTGGCTGCGCGGGCTTGAGCTTGCACAACTTCGATTGGATCTTTGGCTTGGGCAGCAACAAACCGGCGCGCTTGATCGACGTGGGCGTCTTCGTTGCGGACGGTGGCATCGGCCGACACGACTAAGCGTTCACGTGCGATTGCTTCAAGATAGGCGACGGTCACCGTGCTGGTAATATCCAACATCGTGGTTGGCAATACGGCGTCGGAGGCTGCGGCGTTGGCTTCGGCTGCGCGAATGTTGGCGCGGGTTAGGCCAAAGTCGTAGAGGCGCAAGTTGGCTTGCGCGGAAATCCCCGTCGACAACGCGGGCTCAAAGAAACCGCCGTTGAGGCCATTGTTCGAGCCAGTAACAAGTGAACCAGCGGCGGTTACCGTTGGCTTGGTTATTACGTTGGCGAGGTCAACCCGTGCGTGGGCCGCTGCAATCGTGGCTTGGGTGCTGCGAATCGCAGGATGCTGTTGCCGTGCACGCGCCAACGCATCGGCGAGCGAAAGGCGGGGCGCGGTTGGCGCTGGAGCGATCGCGGCAGCCGCTGCAGGTGTCGGTGCGGGCCCAGGAGCGGTTGCTGTTGCCGGCACCGCTGGTTGCGCGTTGGCGGCCGACGCCAGCACGCAGCTCGCGAGAACGATCGACGCGATAGTTTTCATGATTCGTACCTCAGTGCGGTAATCGGATCGAGTTGGGACGCGCGAATCGCTGGATACAAACCAAATACGACGCCAACGCCGCCAGCGACACCGACCGCAATAGCGGCGGTCTTCACTGGGAAAAACAGCGGCCAACCAAAATATGACGCCATCCATTTAGCGAACAGCGCGCCGAGGCCCAGGCCCAACAGGCCACCGAGGGCAGAGAGCACCAGCGATTCAACGAGAAACTGCGTCATGATGTTGCCGGGCTTGGCGCCCACCGCCATGCGGATGCCAATTTCACGGGTGCGTTCGATCACGCTAACCAGCATGATATTCATCACGCCAATGCCACCAACGAACAACGACGCGGCTGCGACCAAGGCCAACAGTGTCGAAATCCGATCGGTTGAGTCCTGTTGCGCTTTGGCAAACTCGGCTGGGTTGCGAATTCGAAAGTCATCTTCGTCGGAAATACCCAGCTTGTGACGATCACGCAGCAACGAAGTTACGGCTGCCATGGTTTTTTCTGCGGTAGCGCCGTCGGCCATCGTGATGAGAAATTGCCCTTTGATATATTTGGCCAAGCCTTTTTCCAGCTTCTGTTGATACGTTTTGACCGGAATGATCAACGTGTCGTCGTAGTCACCCATGGGCCCTTGGCCTTTGCTTTCCAGCACACCTACAACTTCAAAGGGCTGGCCATTGATGCGGACGTTTTGCCCAATCGGGGAAGCTTGCCCGAACAACTGCGTTGCAACGGTTTTGCCGATCACCACGACCTTGGCTGCGCTGCTGCCGGTGTCTTCGTCAAGCACCACACCTTGGGCAGCTTTCCAATTACGAATCTTGAACCACGTGCCAGTGGTGCCAATGACTTGGCTGTTCCAGTTGTTATCTTCCGACGCAAGCTGCGTCCGCGTCTGCAAGGCTGGCGCAACATACTTAATCGACGACACTTCGGTGCTCAGCGCAGCGAGATCGTCCCACGTCAACGACAGCTTCGAACCAGCGCCGCCTGAAGGCCCAAAGTTGGGCGCACTGCCGTTGCTGACCATCAAAACGTTAGTGCCCAACCCTGCGAATACTTGCTTGACCGATTCTTGCGCACCTTGGCCAGCTGCCACCATCGCGATCACGGCGCCAATACCGATGATGATGCCGAGCATCGTGAGCATCGAGCGCACTTTGTTGCGCCACAGCGCTCGTAGCGCGAGCCACAGTGTGGTCAGGATGTTCATGCGGCCTCCGTCGGAACCGGAACTTGCGTGTGGTCATCGATGATTTGACCATCGCGCAACGTGACGACGCGCGCCGCGTAAGCTGCGATATCGGCTTCGTGGGTGACGAGCACTACGGTTTTGCCTTCAGCGACCAAGCCTTGCAAGATGCCCATGACATCGTGCGAGGTTTTCGAGTCGAGATTACCCGTTGGCTCGTCGGCCATGATCACCGGTGCATTGGTAATGAGCGCCCGCGCAATCGCCACCCGTTGTTGCTGGCCGCCTGAGAGTTGGCTCGGATGATGATCTTCACGCCCGGTGAGGCCAACCCGTTGCAGCGCGGCCATGGCGCGTTTGCGCCGTTCCCGTGTGGAAACGCCTTGGTACATCAAAGGCATCTCAACGTTTTCGAGCGCTGAGGTGCGTGACAACAAGTTGAAGCTTTGAAATACAAAGCCGATCATTTTGCCACGCACGTCGGCCAACTCCGACCGCGACAGTCCGTTGGCCGGACGACCGTTGATCAAGTATGTGCCTTTGGTCGGCTGATCGAGGCAGCCAAGAATATTCATCAGCGTCGATTTGCCGGACCCTGACGTGCCCATCAGCGCTACCGATTCGCCTTTGTTGATGATGAGATCAACGCCGCGCAGAGCACGGACGATGTTGTCGCCCATCACGTACGTGCGTTCAACCGCGCGCAGCTCGAGCAGCGGAGGTGTAGCGTCGACGCTCACTAGAATGCTCCCATCTTTCGCGATGGTGGTGGCAGCCCTGAAACTTCGGTGATCAACAAGTCACCGTCGGCAATTTCGCCTTCGAGCACCTGGGTGGATGAGCCGTCAGACAAACCCAGTTTGACGCGGGTTGGCTTTGGCACGCCATTGATCAGCTTCCAAATCATGGTGCGGCCGGCTTTGCCCGACGGTGCGCCGGCCATCGCTGGTGGTGCGCCTGAGCCTCCGGCCGGCGGTGCGCCTGAGCCAGCGGAGCCTGAACCTGCTGAACCTGGCGCGCCTGGGGCATCGGAGCCCGGGCGTTTGAGACCGTATTTTTCGCCTAGCGCCATCATTTGATCCCTCGTCGGCTTAAAGCGCAGCGCAGCGTTTGGCACTTTGATCACATCGTTCACTTGTTCCAACGTGAAGGTCACGTTGGCGGTCATGCCTGGGCGCAGCAACTTCTCTTTATTATCGACGTCGATCACGGCGTCGTACGTAACAACACCCGAGGTCGTCGTCGGCGCGTTGCGGACTTGGCGCACGATGCCAGGAAACGATTTGCCAGGAAATGCGTCGACGGTAAACGATGCTTTCATGCCATCGCTGAGGCGGCCAACATCGGCTTCGGCAACCGCGGTATCGATTTGCATCACGGCCAAATCCTGTGCGATCGTGAACAGCGTTGGTGCTTGCAGCGAAGCGGCTACGGTTTGGCCAACATCGACCGAGCGCGACAACACCACGCCATCAACCGGCGAGTAGATCGTGGCATACGATTGATTGAGCTTGGCTTGCGCCACATTGGCGTTGGCTTGCTGTGCTTGCGCACGCGCTGCAGTAAGCGCGGCTTTTGCGGTGTCGTACGCAACTTCGGCTGCCTCCACCGTTGCGCCGGCGACGAGCTGCTGTGCTTGCAGTTCGCGTTGGCGGGTGCGTTGCCGCTCGGCATCGGCAAGGGCGACTTGGGCTCTTGTGATGTTGGCTTGTGCCACCGCGGCCGATGCCGCGGCTTGTGCCACTTGCGAGGTCAGCACGGAAACATCAAGCTTGGCGATAACCTGGCCTTTGGTCACCTTGTCATTAAAGTCCGCGTGAATTTCGAGCACACGGCCCGACACTTGAGCCCCAACCAATACGGTGCTGCGCGCCGACAACGTGCCATTGGCAGTCACTTGTGCAGCGATGTTACCTTTGCTTGCCTTGGTGGTCGCAAAGGTCACCGGCTTAGGCCCACTGGTCCAAGGCTTTTTGATCCACAGCCACGCACCGCCGCCCGCTAGCAGCGCGATGACCAAAATCCGAGGGATCCAGCGTTTGACGTTCACGCTGTCAACATATGGCAAGGGCGTGCAATTGTCCCGCTGCGTTGGCAGCAAGCGGGGTCGCGGATTGTCGCGGCTGCCGCAAATGCCGTAAGAACGGGACCTTAGCGAGGCGCCGTGGTTGTTTCGAATTGTTTAGGCGTGTCACAGGGGTTCGTATTGGCGCGGACGCGGCGTGCGCCGTTTAGCCGCAGGTTGGTTCGGTACGCAGATTTCGCACCGAAGGTGGCGGCAGTGCAGTCTGGCAGTTCGGCTTGAGATATGTCACCTTGGTCAGGTTTGGCAGCCATGAAAGAGTGCTAGGCGTACATGAACCTGCGAAGTATTTTCACCGCTGACCTGGCGTGGCAGCCCCGAGCTCGTACACGACGCTCGCGTACATTTGATCTGAAGTCGGCACAGCCCGATGCGCCGGAGGGCCTGGTTGCAGCGGTTATCTCACGCGCGTGGTTCGAGCTGCCGGCTTTGCGTGGAGCGCTGGCCAAAGAACGGGTGAGCGCAACGTTTGGAGTCGCGCGCTTGGGCATCTTGCGTTGTCGCGCGATCGTTGAGGATAAGGCTGGCGTTGCCATTGTTTCGAAATATCCCGAAGGCGTGCGGGTGTTGCGCGCAATGCAGCCGTTGCCACTCGAACAAGGTTTCGCAGATGGCGATGCCTTGTTTGAAAGCGTTGCCAACTGTCATCAAGCGGGCTTGGTGTTGGGCCTCGTCGATGAAGATCA
>JAKQOD010000854.1 GCA_029565465.1 Deltaproteobacteria bacterium | reverse complement strand
CACGTCGTCTATAGCTTCTATTTCGTCGTTCGTCGCATATCTATAGGAACTTTCCGAACATGGTGTTAGTATTTTCAGGTGCATAGGTTCAACCGCTCTGATGGCGGTTTGAAACTTACCAAGCGATACGCATCGGGGGATTGGGTGAGAACAGTTCATTTTTTGACAACCACAGGGCGACAGCTATCTGCGTTCTTCGCTTGCTGCGCATTGGTTTCGATTGCACACGCCGATCTGCTGATCCCCGCAGGAGGCAACATCTCCCTCAATGGTGGCACCAGCAATCTGAGTTGCACGGATCTCGTCGTGGGCGGAACGCTCAACATTGACAGCGGAAGCCTGACAGGCGTGCGCAACGTCAGCATTCAAGCCGGAGGCAGCATCACTGTCACCAGCGGCACTCTCTCGCTGTCGGGCGACTGGAGCAATGCCGGTAGTTTCACTGGCGGCACGGGGCTCGTAAGCTTCGTCGATCTCGCTGGCTGCGCAACGGGCGGTGGAACGATCAGCGGCAACACCACATTCAGCAACCTGAGTTTTGTCTCCGGCGTTGGCAAGACCTATCAAATCGCCTCGGGAAGTACGCAAACTGTCGCGCAGTTCTTGACTGTTCAAGGTTCTTCCGGCCTTCCGCTCGTATTGCGTGGCGCCACGCCTGGATCACCCGCATTCATCGCGCTTCTAGGCGATCAGTCAATCAACTACTTTGGTGCCGCAGACTTGACTTCCACCGGTAAGTGGCTCGCACCGAATCAGACTAACGCCATTAACGGCGCAGGCGTCACTCGCGTCTTTGGCGATCCAAATCCACCGATCCCCACGCTCCACCCTCTCGTCGTGCTGCTTCTCGGCGCGCTGCTGGCGGGGCTGGTGTCCGTGACCTTGCGCAAAAGACCCGTTGAAACGCGCACGCCGTAAGCTCGCCGGTAACTAATTCGTTGATCCCTTAATCTCGCGTTCTGGAAATACCATGACTACACCGTTCAAACGCAAACTACTTGCCGCCGCTGTCGCTGGCTCTTTCGTATTAACGGCAGCGATGGCCGCCGATCTAGAGATCAAAGCCCCGCCAGGCGGGCGCGTAGTGATCAAGAATGCCGACGGCACCACCACCGCGTTTATCGCCGACAGCAACGGCAACGTCACGATTCCAGCGCTGCCCGCGTCTAGTACAGCGAGCACCAACATAGTCTGCTTCGACGCTGCGGGTTTGCTCGCCAAGTGTCCTGCGAGCCTAGTCGGCGCGACCGGGGCCACTGGGCCCACCGGTCCCACTGGTGCCACTGGCGCGACCGGTAGCACTGGTGCGACGGGTGCCACCAGCACGGTCGCAGGCCCCACAGGTCCGACTGGTGCCACGGGGGCGACCGGCTCAACGGGTGCAACGGGCGCGACCAGCACAGCGGTCGGACCGACCGGAGCCACGGGAGCGACCGGCTCAACTGGCGCGACCGGTAGCACGGGGGCCACGAGCACGATTGCCGGCCCAACAGGCCCAACAGGCGCGACAGGAGCCACCGGCGCAACCGGAGCCACCAGCACGGTCGTCGGTCCCACCGGCCCAACGGGCGCGACTGGATCAACGGGAGCGACCGGTAGCACAGGTGCCACAAGCACGATTGCCGGGCCAATCGGCCCAACGGGTGCGACGGGAGCCACGGGCGCTACCGGCGCAACCGGAGCGACCAGCACAGCGGTCGGACCAACCGGCCCCACCGGGGCGACAGGGGCGACGGGCGCGACGGGCGCGACCAGCACAGCCGTCGGACCGACCGGTGCAACGGGGGCGAATGGCACGAATGGCGCAGTAGGTCCGACGGGGCCGAAGGGTACTGGAGCCTACTCAGTGTCGTTCAACGGCACGGTCAGCTCCGCGTTGCCGAACCCACTGTACCCGATCTCGATTGACATTTCCGGGAATACTACGCTGATCTCAACGACGGGATTCATCATGAGCATGAGCAGCGCTGGCTTATTGGGCACCGGGTTCAGCGCCAGTTACAAGACTGCGGATTGCACGGGCACTCCGTACTACGCTGCTGGTAGCCGCCTGCCCGGCAGCGTTTTCACCGCGCGTAGCGGACCAACCGGCACCAACAATGACCGACTGGTGTACATCCCCAAGAACGCAGTTGCAGAGACCTTCGCCCGCAGTAGTCAAGGGTCCTCGGAAACCGGCGCCGGATCCTGCAACGTAAGCTCCACAACGGTAACTGCCTTCCCCGCCATCGATTTGAGCGGTCCAGCGGCAATCGCGACGACCGGGGTCGGAATCGGTATCGGTCCACACACGCCAATTGTCGTGAATTACGTTCCGTAGAACGTGGCATTCAGCCGAATCCGGTCGCGATCCGCGGCCGGAATCGTTTCGATTCTCTCTATCAGTAATCGGTTGGCGGCGGCGCCTCCGATCGCGCGAGCCTCGGGCGTGCCCACGTAGAACGCGCTAATCGCAACTTCGTCCAGCGCGCGCCACGTATAACTCGCCTCGTCAACAAACAAGCGATCAGTCGGCCGCGCCATTTCGCTGGCATGCTTCGCGTAGAGGTACGCTTGCGCATGTTCCCCGCGCAGGCGATGAAAGCGCGCCAATTCCACGAGCGGTTCGGCGCGTGACGGTCTGCCCTGAAACGCGCGCAGATAGGTCGCGTTGATTCGCTCCGGCGGATCACCGATGCGCTCGGTGAGCACGGCAACCTGAAACAGCGCATACCAAACTTCCTCGTCCCAGCCGCCCATCGTAGCGCGTCTTTCGTACGTGGCACGTGCTTCTGTTAACTTGCCTGCGTCACGGTAACTCTGCGCGAGATAGAACACGTAGCGAGCGCTATTCGGTTCGTCGCGCACGGCAGCTTCTAGCACCGCGATGTCCTTGAGATACGTCGCTGGATCTCGCGCACGTGCACCATCGTGTCGTACGAAAATCGTCGGTGCTGCGAGCGCGTCGACGCGATGCGTGCCCGCACAGTCGAGATACTCGTGAATGACGCCATGCCAGCGCCACGGCAAACGCGTTGCAACCATCGCTGCTCGGGCGTAGCGCATCGCGTCGTAGTGCGCCGTGAGCTCATAGCCATCGGCATCGAGAGACGGCCACGCAAATTCGGCAGGCGTTTCGAAACTTTCATCTGCATCGATAAAGAGCAGGTAATCGCAGCCTTCAGTGCGCGCAAGTTCAAGCGCTTCGTTGCGATTGTGCGCAAAGTTTCTCCACGGTCTCTGATGCAGCGTTCCCGGAATGCCTTGCATCGCCAAGCGAATTTTCTGAATCGTGTCGTCCGTGGAGCCGGTGTCGACAATGCACCAGCGATCAATCAGTGGTCGCGCCGAAGCAAGGCAGCGTTCGATCACCGGCGACTCATTTTTCACGATCATGTTGAGGCAAATTGTCGGCTTGCTCATATTCCAAACGTGTTGGGAAAGAATGTAGCGTAGCAGCGAAGCGCGCCTCGCGCAGACCCGTCTGGCTGAACGCGACGATCTTTTCCCTCTCGTAGTGAATCCGCTAAAGCCAAACGGCATCTGTGCCGCCGGCTTCGGACACTGCGAGCGCACTAGTCGGAACAACTTTGCCCTCCGAGTCACGCGTCGTGGGCGGTGCAACGTACACGTATGCCTCGGTGTATTGGGAGAAAATTTGCGGCCGACAACCTAACGAGGTTGCCGTGCCGTAGCTCCGGCACCAGTGCACTCTCACCCGTCAGTCAATGGCCCGAAAATCCCAAGTGAAAATCGCACCGTCATTGGCGTTGCAAGTGCCTTGAAGTCGTGCCGCGCTCGACGCGCTCTGTACGGCAATCACGTTGTTTTCGGTTTGGCAGGTGAACCACATGTACCCAAACGGCGCTGAGTCTTTGTCGCAGGTAATCATCGTGGGCACGGACAGAAAGAGTCCGCCGTAGCGCACTGCGCCCGG
>JAKQOD010000837.1 GCA_029565465.1 Deltaproteobacteria bacterium | reverse complement strand
GCCTGCCGCGGAGCCTGACCCGGTTGCTGAGCCAGCAGCGGCGCCTGCCGCGGAGCCTGACCCGGTCGCTGAGCCAGCAGCGGACCCCGTTGGTTCGGTCGTCGTACCCACGAACTTGGCATTTTGCCAACCATCACATTTACGCAATTCTTCGATGGTGGTCGCCTTACTCGCACATTCAACGCTCTCGCGTTTTGAACCGCCGCGACAACGTCGCACTTCACCTTCGAGGTCAAAGTTGCCAAGCGATTTGTCGGTGCCTAACAACGTTTGAATGTTGAGAATCGCTTCACGACACTTGCCTGGGCTTGGTTTATTGCAGCCAACCGTGCCACCGAGGCCCAGCAAACAGGCGGACGCGAAGACCATGCGTAACAGCATTGTTTGTTTCATAACCATTCCTTGGCTGAGTTTACCAGGTGCCCAGCTCGTTCGAGATCTTGTGGTGTATCGATTTCACGCCATTGGCCATCGATCAGCACCGGGTGCATGTCTGTGCCCGTATCGATGAGGTCTTGCAGCACATCCGTGAGATAGCCGTTCCGAAACGTAGCCGCGCGTTGATATGGCTCATGTTCGCGTCCAGCGTAATCTTGCAGCCGCTGTTCGATGCGCGCGCGTAACGTCCGAGCGCCGGACGCGCTGAGTTTCACTAAGCCAATGAACTCGCCAATCGCATCCGCTGGCGGGAGTGCGCGTTTGCCAACGCGCTTGACGCGACCATCGGGATATAAGTCCGACACCTCGCCTTCATCGAGTGGGTGCTCGGTTCGGCCTTCATAGATGGAGCGGAAATCGCGATCGATCACCAAGCCGATATCATGCGGCGATGCGGCTGCGGCCGCCGCAACGGCAGGGGTAAAGATGATATCGCTGTACAAAATCATGGTGGCGTCGTCGAGCGCATGCCGCGCACAGGCCAACGACAACAATACGTTGTTGCTTTGCCATTCGTGGTTGTCGACGAACTGCAAGCGGCGCGGCGGCGCAGCTGCTTGCGCCAAGCGATGGCTAATGAACTCGGTCATGACGTCAGCATGGTAGCCGCGAATCACCACGAGTTCTTCGATGCCAGCGGCGGCCAGCGCTCGCCATTGCCAGCCAATGATAGGGTGCGCACCGACGGGCACCATGCCTTTGGGAATGGCTTCGGTGTGTGGCCCCAACCGTTTGCCTCGACCCGCAGCGATGAGAATTGCGCGTTTGACGCTCACGACTTGCCTCCTACGGCCGGTGCTGCAACCGGTGCAACGTTTGGTGCACCAAAGCGGCCAAGTTTGAGCATGATCGCTGCGAGGCTCTTGAGCAAGTACAGCGCGTTGACGCCCGCATATGCCCAAAAGTAGATATCCATGCGATTGGCCAACGCGCAGATCCAAATGTATTGCGGGTAATGCACGACGATGCGCGCTGCAAATTCGAGCGCGTTGAGCACCATACCCAGCGGTCCGCGGCGTTGCCCAACGACCGCTGGTTGGCCATCTTCCGTCGGCGGTTTGGCACCGTATTCGGGCCGGCGCATAAACGACGTCAGCGCGATGCCTGATGCCAAACAAAACAAGCCACCAATGCCAACGAGCAACATACCATCGGCGCCCAAGTCGGCCGGAATGCCAGGGCCGCCCCAGCGCCACAGCCGCACCGCCACCGCGCCGAACACCAACATGGCTTTGAGTTCATCCATCAAAAAATCGAGCTGGTGGCCTAACTGCGATGCGATTTTGCGATGGCGGGCCAACTGGCCATCGGCACAATCGAGCACGAACGAAAATTCATACAGGACCGCGGCCATGATCAGCCCAAGGTGGCCAGGCAACAGCGTGAGCATTGCGCACGCGACGGCGCAAACAATGGCGGACAAAAACGTAACTTGATTCGGCGTGATTGGCGTTTTGGCGAAGGCCCAGACCACAACGGCCGCAGGTGGCCGCGCGATCCATTCGGTGAACCAATTGATGTCGTGCTTCTTTTTGGAGGCCCGGTAGATGCCTGCGATCTCAGCGAACATAGCGGGGCGACCATAGGGCTACTTGGGAATAATCTCGACGCCAAGCGACGGAAAAATGGGGATGCCGTACGAGTAATACTTGGTCATGTAGTCCACGCTGTAGCTAATGCCTTCGGGGTTCGCTCGGTAGCTGGCATTTTGCACGTCGAGGAATAGGTTGATGCTGCCCCAGCGCCGCGGCCAGCTGCGGTCGATACGGAGGTCGAGCTGAAAAAACGCAGGCAAGCGTTGCGATAGGGTCGGTCCATCTAACGCGTAGTACTCCATGCCGTTGCTGCCTGGCTTGGGGTAAGCGCCCACCACCGGGGTGTACGGGTTGCCACTCGCTGCGCGCAGGCGGCCGCCGAACTTCCATTTGGAATTCAACGTGTAACTTGCGACCACGGTAGCCACGTGGGGTTGGTCGAGCACGTACGGCGTGTAACTAAGCTGGGTTAGCGGATCGCCACGGCGAAATGATCGGCCATACGTGTACGCAAACCAGCCGACCCAAGCGCCAACTTGTTTGCGCGCCATCAGCTCAACGCCGTACGCGTAGCCACGGCCAATGCTTTCGCGATACGTGTACGAGCCAAATTGATCATCGATGACTTCGCGGCTTACTGACAGCAGGCCGCCAGCTTGGCTTGAACCGTTGGCTGAAATCGCGGTTGCGCCGGTGACCACGTCGGCTGTTAGTTGCCGCATGTGTTGATAATAAACCGTCGACGAGACATCGATGCCCGCGGCTAGATTGATCTTGACACCAGCGGTGGCTTGAATCGATGACGCAGCCTGCAGCTTGCGTTTGCCGAAAATTGGATCGAGGTCGACCACCGACGGTGCTTGGTGATACAGCCCAAGCGTTTGCGTGAACCGCACGTTGCTGTTGGCATCTTCGGTCAACGCCAACCGTGGATCAACGAACCACGCATTCGCAAGTTGTAGATATTCACCTCGGACCCCGGGCCGTACGCCGACGGTGCCGTTGTGGGTGGTCCAGTTCCCTTCGAGCCAGAGCGCGGAATCGGTAGCCCATTGGCGGCCAGTGCGACGAATCACGATGTCGGGCACATTGCCGTCGGGCCCTGCGGGCGGTGTGTTGGTGAGATCGTAGCTGTAACGCGAGATTTTGCCATCGAAGCCACCAGCGATGTTGCCACCTAGCCATGGGCCTTGGGCCGATGCGCGTAGCGCCAGTGGTAGCGTGTCGCGGGCCATCCCTTTGTCGATGCCTTTGTGGTTAGCTTGGGCAGCAACGTGATCAAGGCCAATCGAAGGTTGCACAGTTAGCGACAAGCTCTTCGTGCGCACTTGATAGCGCAGCGCAGCGCGCACGAAGCGCGACGCATAGTCAAAGCTTTTGACATCGGCAGCGTCGATGCCGGCGGTTCCGCCGGCCGTTGGGTCGCGCTCCAACTTCAATTTATCGTCGGAGCCAAACACCATCGCCGTGATGCGGCCGTCGCCGGATTGCCAGCGAAGTTGGCCGTCCATGTAGCGTGGCAACAAGGTGAAATCGAGTGGGGCTGCAGCGAGCACCGCATCAATGTATGACCGCCGCGCCGCAACGAGCCAGCTGCCGCGCATGGGCCCAGGACCTTCGGCAATCGCCGCTGCGTGCAGCAACGATACTTCGCCCCCAGCACGCCAGCGGTCGCCGCGCCCATTACGCGCCGTTACGTTGGCAACGCCACCGATGCCGCGCCCATAACGCACGCCAAACCCGCTTGGCTCGACGGTTAAGTCGGCGATGGCCGAGCTCGGCACGAACGACGAAATCCCGCCGAAGTGATACAGCAACGGTACCTCGATATCATCGAGAAAGACGCGGCTGTCGCGCGGCGCAGTGCCACGCAGCGCCAGGCCGCCGAGCCCCAACGGGGTGCGCGCCACGCCAGGCAAGCTCTGTAGCACGCGCAGCACGTCATTGCCTGAGCCCGGCAAGCTGCGGATTTGCTCGACGGAGACGGCGTGCGTATTGGGTTCGCGCGGCGCTTGTGCACGCACCGTGATGATTTCGCCACCGCCTTCGGCGTTCAACTTTACCGTTACGATCGCACCGGCGCGAGTCTGCGAGAAGTAAGGCTGGTA
This sequence comes from Deltaproteobacteria bacterium, assembly GCA_029565465.1. Taxonomy (GTDB): domain Bacteria; phylum Myxococcota_A; class Polyangia; order Haliangiales; family Haliangiaceae; genus JABFXX01. Next base: position 11,743 of record JAKQOD010000837.1, on the reverse strand, counting down.
GTCATCGGCCAGCACCAACAAGTCGAGCAAGCCGGCGGGCACATTATGAACGGTGAATTCGCCGTCGCTGTTGGTCGTCGCTTCGATGCCGCCAATGGTAACCATCGCGTGTGCAACTGGCGTTGCGTTGCCTTGATCAACCACGACGCCGCTCACCTCGCGCCCTGCGTACGCAACGCGAAGCTGCAACCACAACCAGCACAACGCTAGCAACGCGTAGGTCACCGGATGACCAACACGCGCTTTTTTCATTTGCCAGTTTCCACGACGGTTAGCGACATCGGCCCACGTGCCCAAATGCGGCCCAAGTGATCTACGGCGAGGTCCAAGATCGAATTTTCAACGAGGCCCGCGCGATTGTCGAGCCGTTTCACTTTGCCATCGGCCAGGGTGGTGAGGCCGCGCTCGGTTGCCATCCACGGTGCGCCAGCGGTGTCGACCACGACGTCGTTCACTGCAAAGCTCGCGTTTTTGGGGAAGTCCCACGTCTCGCTCGCGGGGCTAAAAACCCCAAGCCCGGCGCTTGTCCCGGCAAAGACTTCGCCGTTGTTAGCGACCGCGATTGCCCGCGTGAATTCACTTTGTAAGCCGTTGCTTTCGTTCCACACCATCACTGCTTTGCCTTGCAACCGTGCGACGCCTTCGTTGGTTGCAAACCAGGCATCGGTGCCGCGGAGGTCGCCGTCCATAACGCCGACTGGAATCGGCAGCATCGTTGCGCGCAGCTTGGCGTCGTCGGTGGTGCGATGGTAGGTGACTTTGTTGTCTTGAATATTAATTGTCGCAACGCCCCACGCATGGACTTCTTGCGCTTCACGAAAACGCAAGCCGACCCAGAGTTGGCCGTGGCTGTCGAACCGCGCAAAACTGATTTCGGGTGCATGACCCGGCAACTGTAGTTGCAACTTCGGCAGCTCGGTCCAGCTCTCTTCCGTTGCCGTTGCTGTTTGCGGATTGATCTTCGCCACGTGAATGACGTTTTCGGTTGGCCCGCGGTGGAATGCCCAGATGTCGCCGTTGGGTGCACGGACTACGGCAAGGACAACATTGTCTGGGCCGCCGGCTACAAAGCGCTCACCATTGGTATGCCACGCGCGCCGGGCACCGGTTGCGACCCAACATTCGGTGGCACTCAAGCACGCCACTGAAAGCGTGGTTGCGTCGACAAACATTTGGCCACGGCGCAACCACCGTTCGGCGCGGGTTCCATTGAGATCATAGCGTGCAACGCCAAGCTCATGCGTGCCAATCATCAAGCTCTTGCCCCAGCGCACTAGCGCGGTGGCACCCGGGGGCGCTTGCGTCGACACCGCAACGATCGAAAACGCGGCGTTGCCACTACCAACCAAGGTCAAACGCAATGAATCGGTGGCCAGTGGATCCAGGTCGCTGGTGCCATGGGCGGTCACTCGATACAGGCGGCCTTTGATCAATAAGATTAGTTCATTGTCACCTTCGGCAATCGCATCAATCGGAGCCGCCGGACCCGAATTCGTGATGACACCATAGGTTTGCCATCGTGTGCCTACGCCGATCGCCAAGCGTTCGACCCCTGCGCTGTCTTGGCCGATCGCGACAGTCCCCATGGTGGGGCTTGCGAACAACATGCGTGGCTTGGTGATAGTGCAACCTTGGGTGCTTTCGACGGGCGCAATAGTGCCATTGCCTTGCCTGCGGAGCAGCCCTTGGTCGCTTGCGATCCACAAATCGCCATTGCGATCGAGGGCTAACGCGTGCACCGCGGTTTTGACCGGCACCGTAACCCAACCGCCTTTGCTGCTGCCGTAGAAAAGACCTTTGTCGGTGCCAAGCCATAAACCTCCATCGGTGGCTGGCGCAACGGCAACGTTATCATCGCGAAAATTGCTGACATCAAGCCCGACCGCGTTGGGCGCCGCCAACTCGGCAATGGCACCGGAGCCGACGTCAAAACGAGCGATGCCTGCGTCTGTGACAATCCAAGCGGCATGTTGGCTTGGCGCCGCTGCGACCGCGACGACACGCCCGGCAAACACGTCGCTACCCATGACGACCATGGCATCGTCTTCGTTCCAGCGCAAAATGCCTTCTTCGGTGACTTCAAGCAATGCGCCATCGATGGCGGCGAGCGCACGCACGGCCGATGGTTCAACAATCGAACGAAAACGGACTCGGCCGGTTGGCTTCGGTGCTTCGACTGAAACTGGTGGCGTGCACGCGCTTGCCCACGTGACGAAAAAAAATGCCCAAATTGACCACCGACAATGCATCGCAAGCACGGTAGTCGAAGTAAGCACGGCGCGAAAGTTCGATCCGCGCATGTTGACTTGGCCCGGTGCCGAAAGTGCTGGCGCCCAGCGAAGCGGGGTGGATTTTTGCCGGCAAGATGTGTTTAGGACCCGTAACGTAAGAACGCCGCGAAGATTTCACGCTATGCTCGGCATCGCCATGGCAAAGATGAAACGCACCCGGCGCGGCCTCGGCGGTGCCGAACTATCCGAAACGTTGGGTTCGTTATTACGTAGCACCATTGAACAGGCTGGGGTCGTGCGCGATGTGCTTGAGCGTGGGGCTCGCACCGGACGGGCGCGTATCGACGAAGCCCGCGCCGAGAGGCGGCGTAGCACCGCATTGGCTGAACTCGGTGAAATCGTGCTCGAACTCGTACGCAGTGGCGAAGTAGAGCTAGCGGAACTGCCCGAAATCGGTGACGTCGTTGCGGAGCTTGATCGCATTGATGCCGACGGTGACGTTGATAGCGAGCCAAGTAGTCGAGCGCAATGGCAACGTTCACGTGACGATCAAGCCCAGTGGCATGCCGACCGCAGCCGTCCGGCTACGGCACCGGCAAGGCCGCCTGTCGAGCGACGGACTGAAGCGCGCGCACCCGCTGGTCGAGACCGAGTGTGGCGTCCCGACCCGTCGACGCCGATCATGGCGCCTGCCAATCGCGACCGTCCGCCGCACGTAACGCAACCCGAATCATTGGCGGCACGTGTTCGCCGCGAAGCCGACGGCACGATCGCGGCGTTGCGCAATGCGGGCCACGAGCCATCGGTTGACGCCGCTCGCGAAGAACGCCAATTGTCCTACGGCAATGCGCCGCGCGGCGGCATCAGCTTCGACGATGATTTGCAAGACTACATGCACCCGGATGATGTACCTGGTGGCAACGTTAACGACAAAGAATAGACGGACAGTGCGGCGGTTTGCGGTCGCGTTGCTGCTGCTGGTCGGCTGTGAGCCACCACCGCAAGCTACACCTGCAGCCGCGGTGCCTGCGTTGTATCCTGCGAGCGCCGCTGGTTTTTGGCCTCGTCGTGAACTGCCGCAACGCGCAGTGCTCGGTCGTGGCGCGGCGCCTCGCGTGGTCGCCTCGCAGCCGATCGAAGCCGGCGCAGACCTTCGCGTGCCCCTGATGTTGCCGTCGGTGATGCAAGTGCCAGGCGTGCGCGCGCTGGCTGCAGTAGCTGGCACGGTTGATGGCGTGCCAGCCGTTGAGCTCATCGACGTGGACGCTGGCCGCGTGTTGTGGCGCGATACCACAACGTGTACGGCTCCGATTGTCGCGGTCCGCGCCGATACCATCATTTGTGCCGATGGCCACGGTGTGCGGGCCGTCGATCTTTCTGGTCGCGAGCGGTGGCGCGAGGCTCATGAATTCGTGGCGCAAACCGGCGCTCATATCGTTGTAGCCGACGGCGTGCAGGCCAACGTGTTAGCCGCCGCGACGGGGGCATTGGAGCGCCAACTCCAGCTGCCGCCGAACCTCACGCCTGCGATGGTGCGTGGCATTTGTCATCACGACAAAGGTTGGGATCTTGCGCTTGCCGACGGGGCCGCGGTGGTGCGCTACAGTTTGGCAACCAATCCAGCCGCCGTGCCTACCAAAACGTGGATCGCTCCATTGGCCAGCGTTGCCGTCGATATTGCGGATGACACCGGGCAATGTCGCGACGAGTGGCTGGTGCAATCTGCCGGTGTCGAAGGCGTAACATTGACCACGCTGAGCCGAACCAGCGGCGCCGTCGTGGCGCGGCTCGACGCCATCACGGGTATTGTGCGGCGCAGCGATGCCTCCCTGTTGGTCAGTACGCGCTTTCGCGTTACGCATGTGAATCGTCGACTGCAAACGTTGCCAGCGGCGGCTCACCATGTACCACCGTTTGGACGTGCGCTCGCCAGCTTTGGCGACGCTGCGCTGGTGCAGATGTCGGCACACACCGCGATGCTGATCGATGTCAATTTGCATACTGCCTGGTTCGAACTTGGTGGGCAAAGCGCGGCATTCGGCAGTCAACGCCTCATCGCTGGCAGTCGTACTGGCAATCTCGCAGAGACGCTTCATGCGTATACGTTGCCCGCTACTAGCGACATCACGCCGGCGACGACCCAGCGGGCTGCACCCTTGTACGTGCCAGCTGAGCTGCGCGATCTGCCACCTGCGGTGCCGCTGCCGGTGGCGCAAGCCGTCGCTGCGGCAGGTGAAGCCGCGCATTGGGTTGGTGCTGCGATGATCGACCCGCGGCGCAGCGAGCTGCTGTACGTTGTCACACTCGCCCAGGCACCCAGCGATCAAACCCGCGCCGGGATCTCATTGCTGGACCTAAAAACCAATCAGTGGCGTTGGCATGCTCGCAACGCATGCGGCGTTGGCACTCCGGTGGCAATCGCGAAAGCTGATTCAACGATTGTGTGTGCATCGCAAGGCTACGGCGCGCTGCCAGCGTCGGTGGTCGCATCGGATGCGGCTGGCTCGCAACGTTGGCAGTGGCATGGCGCGGCGCTCGATGCGGTGAGCGCACAAGGCGATGCCGTGTTGGTGCATCGCGGCCATGTTGTCACGGTGCTGGATGGCGATGCCGGTGTTGAACGAGGCGATTTGACGTTGTTGCCATCGACCGTGGCACGAGCCGCGTTGGTTGCAGATGGGCACGGCGGCGCGTTGTTGGTGAGCGCCGAAGACGCGACCATTGTGGTGCGGAGTACCAAGGCCGGCTTGGTGCCACTTTGGACCGCCGCCGTCCATGGCGTCGTCGCAAGCGTGCAAGCCTTTGGTACCGCTGCGTTAATCACCCTCGAAGACGGCGACGCATATCTGCTCGATCTTGATACCGCAGCAGTGCGAGCCGTGCCAACGGTTGCCAATCGCGTTGTTGCGTTGGGCGACGTGCTTTCCAGTGAAAGTGCGCAGCCGGATGGCACGTGGCAGCAAGCGCTGTGGCGCGGAGATCTTTCGCTCATGACGCGTAACGACTATGCCTTAAATATTGCAGTAGCGCGGCCGGCGTCAGCGAACCCAGTGGCGCCGGTTATGCCGGTTGTGCCAGGGCGCAAGCCACCAGCGCGGCGCTTGCCTGCGGCCCCAGCACTGCCACCGCCAAGGCCACGTGTGATGCATTATCCGGCCAGCACTAGCTATGTTCGGTCGAGTGGGGCTAGCGAAGTGTTGCTGATGTTTTCGGCGACTCATGCCGCTGCCGTCGACGCGGCGACTGGCACGCCGCGCGCGTTGGTGACGCTGCCAGACGATGCCACCGGCGTGGGCTTCGCCACTGAAGTTGATGGCCGCCCACGGACAGGTATCTTGTTGCGCGCGCCGTTGCGGGTGGTGCTGTTCTGAACCACAGAACGGATTGCGGTTCAATCAAAAGCTTTACCAAATCCTGCGTCGCAAAATCCGCGTACGCGTCGCACCGCAAAGGTGGATCTTCGGCTATACGATCGAACTATGGCCCTACCGCTTCGTGCTGCTTTGCGCTCCGCTGGACGCTTCATCGTTTCCAATCCTTCGCAAATGTTCAACATGGCTCGCCATGCCTTGGGCTTGCGCGTGGCTGTGCCACTCGACGCCATTCGTTGGTTCATTACCAATACCCCGCCCGGCAAAAAAGCCCCGCAAGATGTCACGATCGCAACCCGGCCACCAGCAGTGGCTGTTGGTGCAACCATCGACTTGATGGGGACCACCGTGCGGGCCGGCGCTTCGATCCGCGTCGAACAAATCGAAGTTGGTGAAGACAAATTTCGAGTGACGTTGAAAATCAATGACGTCACGATGAAGGTGCTCGGCGAATCGTTCAGCCCAGTGGCTGGCTTGATCAAATCGGGCGCACTCGACCTTTCGAAGCCTGGCAACTTGGTGAAGTTTATGCCAAAGCGGCCACCGGTGCTTGCCGAAGCGCACGACGATATCTTGGTTCTCGACTTGATGCAGAATCCAAAATTTGCAGCCAACGATCGCATCCGCAAAGTGCTTGGCGCGGTGACGCCGGTGTTGCAAGTTGCGAGCATGACTACCGAAGGCGACTTCTTGGTGCTGCAATTGCGGGCATCGCCGTTCGGTATTCCGAAAGCGCTTGGCGCTGCACGTGCGTTAGCGTCGGGCTATTAGCTCGGCCCGAAGCTAGGATTTTTGTGTTGAATACCGGCCTTGCTGCACTGATCGCGAACATAAGTGATAAGCCAGCGCGCTATGCTGAGCTGATTACCCAATGGCGTGCGGTCACCGATGGTGAATCTGACCTGATCGCGAATCTTGCCAACACCACGGCGTTAGTTCGCACCGCATTGCCACAAGCATCCTGGGTCGGCTTCTACATCATGCGTCAAGGCGAGCTGGTCTTAGGCCCGTATCAAGGCAACGTGGCATGCGTGCGCATCACACTCGATCGAGGCGTGTGCGGCGCGGCCGCGCGTACCAAAGCTGTGCAATTGGTGCCTGACGTTGAGCAATTCCCTGGGCATATTGCGTGCGATGCTGGCTCGCGCAGCGAAGTGGTGGTGCCGGTGATGCGCGACGGCGAGGTCGTCGCAGTGCTCGATGTCGACAGCTATGACCTGGCGGCGTTCGATCAGCAGGATGCCGATGGACTCACGGAGGTCGCGCGATGTTGCGCCGAGCTGGCTGGCTGGTGACGCGGTGTGGTGCCGTGTGGCTGCTTTGCGTCGTTGCCGCTTGTCAAGGCAATCGCAGCGCTGGTGACGACAGCAACAATGCGGGCACTGGGTCGGGCGCAGCGCCGCCGCTCGTTGATGCGGCTGCGCTCACGTTGCCCGATGCCGGCGACGAACCGGCGACGGCGAATGATCTTGAAGCTGGCACAATCGCAGCGTGGGATGCTGTGGTTTGGCGCAATCGTTATCTAGCGCGGCGCGGCCAACATGGCGTCATCGTTGGTCGGGTCGGTGCCAAGTTTGTGCCGCCGCCGCTGCCGGTTGTGCCAAGTCCAATAGCTCCGGCCAGTGGCGCTGGCTTTGGTTCCGGCGTTTCCGCACCTGGCACAGGCTCAGGCTCTGGCGCTCTTGCTATTGCCACTACGCCGTCGCGAACGCCAAGCGATCTTGTCTGGCTCATCGATGACAGCGCTGGGCATGGTTCGCTTGGTGTCCGTGTCCAGTTTGCAAGTGATCCACCGGTTACCGGTGAGCGGGTTGCGCTCGGCGGCGCGTGGATGCTTGATTCGGCAAAACAATGGTACTGGAAAGTTGATAAGGTGACGTTGCTGCCGGGCATTCCGGCCAGTGACATCAAAGAAGCGCCAAGCGCGCCCGGCATGATCGTTGCGGCCGGGCCAGCGCCATCAGGTGCACGCATGGCCAGCCTAGCGCGTGATAACGATGCGATCTATTTCCAAGTTGTGGGCATGCCGAAGCGGCCAGGTGATGGTTGGAAAATTGCCGACGAGCTTGGCAACCCGCCGGTTGGAATTCTGATGCTGCCTGGTGAACAGCCAAGCTACGGCAGCATCGACCTACGCACACCCGACGAGCGTTGGGTGTTGCGCCGTGGCGTTACTTATTGGTTGCGTATCGGCCGGTTACGCAAGTCGAATACGCCAGGGGCGCCGTGGTCGGCGACCGCGCGCACCGCACCCGTCCGCGAGATGTGATGACAACTCCCGTCATGTGGAAGGTCCATCCTGCGCGCCAACGGCCCGCCGATGCGGCGCTTGCCGCAGCGATCATTTCATTTGCAGCGTGGGCCGTGCTGGTCAGCCTACAATCGCTGTTGCTCACCGGGTTGGCGATCATCATTTTGCTGCTGGCGACCGCTGCGTTCTGGTTGCCCACCACCTACATCCTCGACGCCGACGCAGTGATCGAGCAACGGTTGGGCCGGCAACGCCGGCGGGCTTGGTCGGAGCTTCGCCGTTATACCGTTGGCAGCCGGGGCGCGCTGTTGTCGCCGTTTGCACGCAGCCACTGGCTCGATCGTTATCGCGGCGTGGTGTTGCTGTTCGGCGACCAAGCACCGGCGCCAATCAAAGCGTTGCTAGCTGAAAAAATCGGCGAGGCGCAACGTGGCTAACTTTGAAGAACGCCAAGCCGACCAGCTTGAGACCGAAATTACCGACGACGATCGCGCAATGCTCGATAAGCTCGCCGATGGCTTGGTGAAACGTCGCTTGGCTTCGGCTGCCTTGTTCTTTTTGGAGTCGTCGAAACCAATGGGTTTTTTGGGCAGTCAAATGATGATCGTGTTTCGGCCTTTCGTCGCGATGGCATGGCCCGAGCCCAAAACCTGGGACCGTGTGCAGGCACTGCTCGAACGGCGTGGCGCTGTAGAGCTTTTGCTGCGGCGGCTCGAAGCGCGGATGTAGGGGCGCGCCGCTTGGAAGCGTGCAAGTAGTGGCGTAGGCTTGCCAGCTATGAGTTCAGCGCCCGTCGACGGTCAAGGCCACGCCCGCAAAGCCATTGATCCAGCTTCGATCCGTTCGGTGATTGCAACCGACTGCGGCTCGACGACGACCAAAGCGATCTTGATCGAAAAGAACGCTAAAGGCGAATACCGTTTGGCGTCGCGTGGCGAAGCGCCGACCACGGTAGAAGCGCCGGTGGAAGATGTAACCCGCGGCGTGCTCAACGCTGTGCGCGAGATTCAAGAATTGCGTGGCCGCAAGTTTCTAACCAACAGCGAAACTGCGTATCGGGAAGCTCCCATTGAACAACGCATCATCACGCCACAAACCGGCGATGAAGGCACCGATATCTATATCTCCACCTCGTCGGCTGGGGGCGGCTTGCAGATGATCGTAGCTGGCGTGGTCAAAAAGATGACGACCGAAAGCGCGGCGCGTGCCGCGTTGGGCGCAGGTGCCATCGTCATGGATTCGCTTTCGACCAACGACAAACGCGCGCCGCACGAAAAGATCGAACGCATTCGCCAGTTGCGGCCTGACATGATTTTGCTTGCCGGTGGCACCGACGGCGGTACGTCGAAACATGTCATCGCAACCACTGAAATGCTGCGCGCTGCACAACCCCGACCACGGCTCGGGCAAGGCTTCAACTTGCCCGTCATTTACGCTGGCAACACGGCGGTACAAGCCCAAGTCAAAGAGATGCTCGAGGGCCAAGTCGCGCTGCAATTTGTCGCCAATGTCCGGCCTAGCCTCGACGAAGAAAACCTCGGTCCGGCACGCGACGCTATTCACGATTTGTTCCTCGAACACGTAATGCAGCAAGCGCCGGGCTACAGCAAGCTGATGAGCTGGACCGACGTGCCGATCATGCCGACACCAGGCGCCATGGGCTTGATCATTCAAGCGCTGGCCGAACGCGACAAGGTGAATGTCGTCGGTGTTGATATTGGCGGCGCCACCACCGATGTGTTTTCGGTGTTCGAAAAGACGTTTAACCGCACGGTATCGGCCAACTTGGGCATGTCGTATTCGGTGTCCAACGTGTTGGCCGAAGCCGGCATTGCCAACATCCAGCGTTGGGTACCGTTTGACCTTGATGAAGCCGAGCTGCGCGATCGCATCGGCAACAAGATGATCCGCCCAACCACGATTCCGCAAACGCTCGACGAGCTGAAGATCGAACAAGCCATTTCGCGTGAAGCGCTGCGCTTGTCGTTTGTGCAACACAAACAATTCGCCGTGAAGCTGCGTGGTGGCCAACAAGCCCGCACCATTGCCGATGCGTTCAATCAAAACGCCGACTCCAATACGCTCGTCGATATGATGCAGCTCGATCTGCTGGTCGGCTCGGGTGGCGTGCTTTCGCATGCGCCGCGGCGATCACAATCGATGATGATGATGATCGATGCCTTTGCGGTCGAAGGCGTGACCGAAATCGCCGTCGATTCGATCTTCATGATGCCGCACTTGGGCGTGCTGTCGACGATCCACCCAGCGGCAGCGACCGAAGTGTTTGAAAAAGACTGTCTGGTTCGTCTGGGCACGTGTGTTGCTCCGGTCGGCGGCAATGCCAAACAGTCCGATCCTGTATGCGACGTTGAACTCAAAATGCCCGACGGCAAAACGGCGCGCGAAGTCTTGCACCATGGTGATCTCAAGCTGTTGCCACTGGCCGAAGGCGAGTTTGCTGACGCTGTGCTAACCCCGGCTCGGCATGTCGATGTTGGCGCTGGCCCCGGCCAACGCGTTACTCGCAAGCTGCGTGGTGGCCAAGTTGGCTTGGTGCTCGATGCGCGCGGCCGTCGCGCCCTCGAAGTGCCGACCGAACGCGTCGCTCGCGTCGCTGCTGCCAAACGCTGGAGCGAAGCGCTGCACTTGTATCCAGACGCGTAGCACCGCTAGCGCGCTGGCAGCGCCAAGCGGCGCAACGTCACGATTAGCTCCGCGACGAACGCGCGCAACGTCGCTGCGCTCAGCTGCGCAGGCAAGGTCATTCCATCGGGAATGTCGACGTCCGACAATAGCCAGGCAAGATTCGCAGGCGTGCATCCACCGTCTTTGGCTTCGGCGGCCGGCAGTGCACGTACGATTGATAGGCCGCTTGCAGCTAGAAAGTACAAGTCGACCAAGTCGCGTTCTTCGGCCCGGCCAACAATGGCAGTAAGTTTGTTCACGAGAATTTCTTCGATCGAGTCAACGATGATTTGGTCGAATTCGAGTTTTTGCGGAAATGTTTGAACACCGGCATCACGAACTAAGTCGATGACCAAACTTGCACCATCAGCCATCGTTAGCAACATCCGCCGAAAACCGGGTGCTTCTTGGCGTGTCACAACCTGCGCGTTGAGGTGCTGCGCTACATCCGTGACCACAAAGCGTCCGCGTTCGAAGGCGTCAGCGTCAGTTGTAAAAAGATCCAGATCATCGGTACGGCGATGTCCAATGTAGAACCCGGCCAAGGCTGCGCCACCCGTTAGAAAGAAGCCTCGTTCCCGATCGAAGAACGCCGCAAGGACAAGTTCTTGGACGTGCGTTAATTGGCTGTTGGGTAGGAACTTAGGCATCAAGCAGCCTGTCGTTGCGCCAGCCGTTGATCAAGAACGACCAAAACGCGTAACGCCGACCTAAGCGTCGACGCAAGCGCTCGAAATTCTGCGCAACGTCGGTGGGCGTAACAAAATGCCAAACATCAACGTCGCGCGCTTCGCGCAGCATTTTTCCCATGAGCCGATCGCGTTGCAAGCTTGGTGGGCCTTGCATCGCAGCCGCTAACTCGGCGATCGAAACATCTTCGTCCCACAAAAAGTAGGGGCGACAATCGCGTTGGGTCATGTCAGACGTAAGTGCCCGCACGTGGCTAGAGTACAACTGTCCGCAGCGCTTCGCCAGTAGCCGGTTGACGCTGGTTGACGCTGGTTGCACGCTGCTACAACGCGCTAATGGTCAACGTGAACGCGCCTTTGCCGCCGTCGAAGCCGTCGATGAAAAGGTAGTACGTGCCCGCTGGCAGCGCGCCGGTTGTGAATTCGCTTTGCAGTGTGGTTGTGTTTGCATCGTCGTTGCAGGCTAGCTCGGTACCGAGACAGCTATCGCGTAAGTAGATCAAGGTGTCAAGATCG
>JAKQOD010000795.1 GCA_029565465.1 Deltaproteobacteria bacterium | reverse complement strand
AGTGGTGCTGCGCTACGTGATGTGGGGCGGTTTCGCGGTTGCACTGGGCGCAGGCGTTGTTCGCGCGACGCGACCACCCGAGCGCCGCAGTGGCTGGCTGAGCGCGTTGACGGTGTACGCGCTGTTGTTCGCTTGCATTGTGTATGCGATCGGCGATTTTACCACCCGCGGCGTGCCGTCACCGTCGTACGGTGTCGTGCATCGGCCAAACCTTATCATGAAGGTGGCGCAGTATTGGTTCGTCATGATTGCGCCGGTTGCACTCGCGGTTGGGGGCTTGTTTCTCCGCTTGCGCACTGGCTGGATCCGGGTTTCGGTGCGGGCGACGGTTGTGATCGTGGTGATTCTTGCGGCGGTCCTCATTGCGTTACGCATGCGCTGGATAGGGGCGCTGCAAGCGGACTTATTGGACAACGCCAATGTTGCCAAATTTTGGGGTGACGTTATCCGCTACACGGAAATGGGCACCATCGCGTTGGCAACGGTGGCTTTGTATTTTGCAATTCTTCGCTTGTTCTTGAGCTTCTTTACCACAGTTTCCGTCGGTGGCGTTTGGATCGGCACTGGCGCGCTAGTGTGCGTGTTGTCGGTGATGAGCGGTTTTGAATCGGACTTGCGTGAGAAAATCTTAGGCTCCAATGCTCATATCCAAGTCACCAAAGAAGATGGCGACTTCACCGAGTGGCAAGAAATTCGCGCTAAGATCAACGGCATTGACGGCGTCAAAGCGTCGACGCCTTTTGCAGTTTCCGAAGTCGTGTTGGCATCCAACGATAACGGCATGAATGTGATCATCAAGGGCATCGATCCAACTACGGTTGGCACGGTGACTGACCTTGTCAACGACCTGGAAGGTACCACGGCCGAAGACCGCGAAGCGATGCAGCGCTTGTATCCGCTGGTGGGCGATAGTGGCAAGCTCGATGTGCCACAGCCACCGGCCGGCGCTACAAAGCCCGGCAACGTCGACAAAGCGCCCGACGATATGCCGCAAGGCGCTGACCCGGTTGATCTGTCCGCGCCACCAGCTCCAGGCACTGGCAGCGATTCGGGCGCTGGTTCCGGTTCTGCAGACGGCAACCAGCCAGACGATTTTGGCGGTGACGCTGCACAGCTCGTCGGCGAAGGGCCAATTGCGTTGGCCACCAAGCCACCAGCTGACCCAGCACCCGCCGACTTACTCATCAACGACGACGAGCCACAGGACTTTTCGAATCCTGACGGTGGCGATCCACTGTTGCCTCCGCTGGACGCCACTGGTGCGATTAACGCGGGCAGTGGCGACGGCAGTGCTGACGGCAGTGCTGAACCTGGCACGATTCGTACCATCGATATTCCGCTTGAAGATGGCCCGCATTTGTCGCGCCGCACCCAAGCGTTGCCAGGCATTTTTGTTGGCCGCGAACTCGTGAAGCAAACGCACCTATATGTTGGCAAAGAAGTGCGCATCGTGTCGCCGCTGTCGGATCCGTCAAATCCAGACGCGACTGGCACGCCAATTCCATTTAACCGCGACTACCGTGTGGCCGGTGTGTTCTTCACGGGCATGTATGAGTACGACTTAAAATACGTCTACGTCACGCTCGATTCATTTCAAGAATTTCTCGACCGTGGCGAATCGATTGACGGCATCGAAGTGCGCATCGGCGATCCGGAAGACACAACGGAATACGTCGAGCGTATCAGCAAAACGTTAGGGCCAGCCTATCGGGTCGTCGATTGGAAAGAACTTAATCGCTCGCTTTTCTCGGCGCTCAAGCTGGAAAAGATCGCCATGTTCTTGGTGCTTGGCATCGTGATTTTGGTCGCGTCATTTTCGATTGTTGGCAACTTAATTATGGTGGTGGTGGAGAAGGGCCGCGAAATTGCGTTGCTCAAAACCTTGGGCGCCACCGACCGCAGCGTGCAATGGCTGTTCGTGATTCAAGGGTTGTTTATTGGCACGATTGGTACGGTGCTCGGCGTGGGCATGGGCTTGGGCTTGTGTTGGTATGCCAACAGCGCGGGCGCCCCGCTGAATGCGGAAGTCTATTACATCGATCGGGTGCCGATTCATGTCGATCCGATGTCGGTAGGGTTGATTGCGTTGGCAGGCATCGCGATCAGCATCGCCGCCACGCTGTATCCGGCGCATTTGGCGTCGAAGGTTCGCCCAGCGTACGGTCTCAAGCACATCTAGCTGTACATGGCGTTCGTGTGTGCTGATTCAGGCCACTGTGAAAATCTGGATACCCAGCGATCGTTACGCTATGGTTAGTTATCAATGACTTACGCGGCGTTTAGGCTGGCACAGCGGATGCTACTACCAGTATCCATGAAGATCGTCGGAAGTTCTGTGATCGTTGTAACGTTGGCTGCTGCTGGGCTTGGCGCTGCACCTGCTCACGCAGACACGTATCTTGGCTTATCGGTTACGGGCGCGTCGGACATGGGCAGCCTGGCTAACACCCGGAGTGACACGCGCCAAGCCATTGCGCTTGGCAAACGCTGGGGCATGATTTCGATCGAAGGCAATGCTGCCATGATGGACGCTACCATTACGCGGGTTGCGTACAGCGGGAAGTCGCTGGGCGTCGCCGGGCGGCTGTCGGTGCCAGTGGCACCGCTGTTGAGCGTGTTCGGTACACTCGGCTTTGAACAATCCTGGCTGTCACCTGACGACTCAAAATTCGAGTCGTTTGCTGGTTCACAAACGCTCGTCGGTGCAGGGCTCGAAGTGAAACTGGACTTCATGGCCCATGGCTCGTTGTGGGCAGGCTACATGGTGCGGACCGGCGACATGAGCAAAAGTGGTGGCCGCGATGCCTTCGATGGCCAAACCGCGTCGCTTGCCCTCGGCGCAACGCTCGGGTTTTAGCACAGCTAACGGCTGTGTTACCCTTTGGCGATGATCGGCGACAGCTATCAAATCAATCGGGCA
>JAKQOD010000790.1 GCA_029565465.1 Deltaproteobacteria bacterium | reverse complement strand
GCTTGGTAAGCTTAGCCGTAATGGGGCAACGACATGGCGCAAACGGGCGCAGGCTCGGACTGCGGTGCTGCATCATCACAGTGCTGGCACTCGTTTGGCATTTGCAACAACCGCAGGTCGCCTACGCCGATGATTTTTTTGGTTCGTCACCTGGCAAGCTTTCGAGCAGCCACGGCAGTTTGGACAATGCTGACCACTGCAACGACTGCCATGTCAACGGTAGTAAAGCGCTGTCCAACGACCGCTGCTTAGGCTGTCACGATCACAGCGATTTGCGCAGCCGGATTTCAGCTGGCAAAGGCTTTCATGCATCGGGTGTGGTCAAAGGTAAAGCGTGCGAGTCGTGTCACTTAGAACACAAGGGTGCCGGCTATGACTTGATGGGCTGGAAGAATATTCCGGGCGGTGAAGCCAAGTTCAATCATGACGTCACGGGCTGGCCGCTCAAGGGCAAACACGCAGCTTCGAAGTGTGAAGACTGTCATAAGACCCGCAATCGCCAAGGGTTACGCACGTACCTCGGCCAGGATAAGCTTTGCGGTTCCTGTCACAAAAACGATCAGCCACATGGCTTTGAACGCAAAGAGATGATGGCGTGCGAGCGTTGCCACGGCGAAAGCGTGTGGAAACCGGCCAAAAGCAATCAGGATTTCGACCACGATGATCGCAAAGACGCGATGATGCCGTTGCTGGGCTCGCACAAGGACGTGTCATGCGCGAAATGCCATCCCAAGAGCAAATTTAATCTGCCGTTCGCCAAAGCGGATGCCTGCGGCAACTCGGGCTGCCATGCATCGCCGCACGATAACCATCTGTTCGGCAAGACCACATGCGAGCAGTGTCACTCGCCGACGTTTAAGACGCTCAAGCAACAGAACTTTGATCATGATGAGCGTACCAAGTTTGATTTGGGCCAAGCCCACAACAAAATGAAGTGCTACGACTGCCACACCAAAGCAGTCGGTGAAGCCAAACCAAGTGGCGCTTGTGAGCAGTGCCACGCTAAAGACAACAAGCATGGCAAGCGCTTCGTTGAATTTGGCGACCCTTCGCGGTGCGGCACCTGTCATCCGTCAGTCAATTGGAAGCCATCCGCATTTAACCACGCCAAAAATGCCAAGTTTGCGCTCACCGCGAAACACGGTCAGGTTTCATGTCGTGCGTGTCACCGTGGTAAAGGCCCCGCCGATTTTGAAAAACTCAACAGTGGTAGCGCATGCATGAGTTGCCATGAACACGCTGCGGTGCACGATAAGAAATTCAAAGACAGTCAGTGTCTGGAATGTCACTTTAAACCTGGTACCGTTGAAGTTAAACGCGAAGATATGGTGAAGGTCTATCACGGCCCACGGTCGGGCTTTCCGCTCGTGAAGTCACATAAATCGGTAGCCTGCGGCGAGTGTCATCCAAACGGAAAATTCACGCCGCCACCTTCCAAAGAATGCGGCGATAGCTGCCACAAGGACTCGCTGCACAAAGGTTCGTTGGGCGAAGAATGTTCACGCTGCCACGCGTCGGGCACCTGGGCGGCGTTGGAATTCACCCATGATGAAGACACCAAGTGGCCGCTCAAAGGCGAGCACAAAAAGAACAAGTGCGAAGACTGCCACCCAAGCCGCGAATACACGGGCACGCCTAAAAATTGTTCGGCTCAAGGCTGCCATGCCGATGATGACGCGCACCAGGGCCGGCTGGGAGACAAGTGTGAACGTTGTCACCTTGAAACCGGTGATAACAAATTCAACCACAACTCAATGTCGCAGTTTAAGTTGGAAGGCAAACACCTGAATGTCCGGTGCACGGACTGTCATCCTTCGCAAACATTCAAGCCGCGGCCGGTCGACTGTTATGGCTGTCACCCTGAGCCTAATGTGCACAAAGGCCAGTACGGCACGGCGTGTGAGCAGTGCCATAACACCAAGACGTTCACCGACATTAAGCCATTGCACGATGTTGGCGACTTCTCGTTGTCGGGTGCACATAACAATATTGCCTGCGAACGCTGTCACCGCGATAATCGTCCACTGCAGGGTGCCGGCAATATGTGCATCAACTGCCATCGCCAAGATGACATCCATAGCAACGCGTTGTCGCCGCGGTGTGGCGAGTGCCATACTCAGTGGTCGTTTGCGCCAGCGCGCTTTGATCACACGCGGGTCGGCTGCAACATGGTTGGCTTGCATCGCACGCTGCCTTGCGCGGATTGCCACAAAGCAGGTAACTACGTAGCTGTGGCAGCAACGTGTGTAAGTTGCCATCGTGATGATGCGTTGCGGAATTTGAACCGTAGCCCAAGTCACAATGGCAATACCTGCGCCACCTGTCACACCATGTCTTCATGGAACACCAGCGCGGGTGCCTTCGGGCGAGAGTCGGTGTGCCGATGAGGTTGCGTCCAACGATTGCCTCGCTGTTGCCGACGTTGTCGGCGGGGTTGTTGCTCCACCATGCAACTGCCTACGCGGAGTCCGACGACGAAGCCGAAGAGGACAGTGATCGCGGCGGCAACAAAGTTGAAGAAGACGTCGAGGCTGCCAAAGAAAAGCGAAACGCTCCAAGCAATTCGTTTTCAAAGGATCGCTTTTTTATCGATAAGCTCGACACTGCTGACACCGACGAAAAAACCTTGCTGCAAGGTAACTTTACGTCGTCGACGTTTTTGTATCGCGAAAGTGGTGGCGCGTTAGCCGACGACACCATGACGCCGGTGAATGTGAATAGTCCATTTTCTCGATTCTTTACGGATTTGCGAGCGCAACTCGACGCGCGCCATATCAAAGGCGGCCGCTGGGACTTTCGCTTGGATGCACGTGGGCGATTAGTTCAAGGCGGCGGCGCAGTTACGCCGAATCCGAATACGCCCGAGCCACGCGCCAATATTCAATCAGGTGCGCGTGGGCGCAACGAGCTGGACTTGCGTGAGGCGTGGCTGGTGCGGTCTGGCGAACGCACGGATGTGTTTATCGGGCGGCAGTTCATCACCGACCTAGCGGCCACACGCATCGACGGCATTCGCCTCGATTACGCGATGAGCCGGAAAATTACGTTGCTCGGTTATGCTGGCGCGCTGCCGTATCGTGGCTCGCGCTCGATTGGCACCGACTATCCGAACCAGTTTAGTGCAGAGCGTACGCCGCTCGGCAAAACCCCGCCCATCGGCGCTGGCTTCGGGGCAGCGTATCGTACACCGCGTAGCTACGGTGCACTTGGCAGCGTATTGGCGATTCCCCTCAAAGGCGCATCGCCGCGGATCTCGGTGACGTCCAACGGCTATTGGCGCAACGGCAAAATCGACTTGTATCATTTTGCGTTGGTGGATTTGTTTAAGAAGTTTTCGCTCACCAATGTCTCGGCGGGGGCTAACTACAAACCTTCACCACGCATGCGTTTGACGGCCGGCTTTCATCGGATGGATGTTGATACGTTGGCGATTCAAGCGAGTGGCTATTTTGCGGATCCGGCAACTGCGGGCATAAACGAAATTGCGTTGCGCAGCGTTGCCAGCAATCAGTTGCGCGCCGGTTTATCGGTTGGATTAGGTCGCAACCAACGCTTCGAGGTTTCGATGTCGGGCGGGTATCGCTTCCGGCCCGGTTTCACGATTGCGGACGCTGACAACAACGTTGTTGCAACCCTCGATGCGCAAAGTGGGCT
This sequence comes from Deltaproteobacteria bacterium, assembly GCA_029565465.1. GTDB lineage: Bacteria > Myxococcota_A > Polyangia > Haliangiales > Haliangiaceae > JABFXX01. Next base: position 562 of record JAKQOD010000790.1, on the reverse strand, counting down.
TGAGGTGACGGCGGGGGTAGCCGACCGGCGGTCGCTCAAAGGGTTTCGCTTCGGCGCGGATGTCTCGCGCTTCTTCGGCGTCGGCGACGTTGCGTTTTCGCGCAGCACATCGCTGTCACTGCGCGGCACGGCAGCGCGCGAATTTAAGCAAGGCCGCGGCATGGTTGAGCTGGAAGCAGGCTACTTATCGGCGCGTGATGACAACGGCGGCGTCACATGCGGTGGCACCATTGATACCTGCTACGGCGCATCGAAGGTGTCAGTCAAACAAGGCGGTGGCACGGTGTACTACCGGTTGAAGCCCGCTTGGTTCCTGATGGGCAATATGTTTTTGAGCATGCAGTCCGGCCAAACCGCAGGCAAAGCGGCGGACCCAACGCTAGTGTCGACGTCCGGTTTTCTGCGTATCGGCTATCGGTACTAAGCGGTTACGGGCAAATGCACGGACAGTGTGACAGGCCCAAGCCACGGCTTAGGTACCGACGAACACGGTCACGAGCACGGTCACGAGCACGAGCACGAGCACGAGCACGAGCACGACACGCGCACGAGCACGACACGC
>JAKQOD010000789.1 GCA_029565465.1 Deltaproteobacteria bacterium | reverse complement strand
TGGTCGTCAACAAGCTGCGCGGCACTCTCAACATCTGCGCCGTCAAAGCCCCAGGCTTCGGCGATCGTCGCAAAGACATGATGAAGGACATCGCCACCCTCACCGGCGGCCAAGCGATCACCGAAGACCTCGGTCTGCGTTTGGAAAATGTCACGTTGGCCGACCTTGGCACCGCCAAGCGCATCACGGTTGACAAGGACAACACCACCATCGTCGACGGCGCTGGCAAAAAGGCCGACATCGAAGCTCGCGTGAAGACCATCCGCAAGCAAGTGGAAGAAACCACCTCGGACTACGACCGTGAAAAACTGCAAGAACGCCTCGCCAAGTTGGTCGGCGGCGTTGCCGTCATCAAGGTCGGCGCAGCCACCGAAGTTGAAATGAAAGAAAAGAAAGCCCGCGTTGAAGACGCGCTGCACGCAACCCGCGCAGCCGTTGAAGAAGGCGTGGTGCCAGGCGGCGGCGTTGCATTGCTGCGCGCGCAAAAAGTGCTCGACGGCATCAAAGTCAACGAAGAACAAACCTTCGGTGTTTCGATCGTGCGTCGCGCCATCGAAGAACCGTTGCGCCAAATCTCGGCCAACGCTGGCGTTGACGGCTCGATCGTCATCAGCAAAGTCAAAGAAGGCACCGGCGCATTCGGCTTTAACGCTGCATCGCTCGAATACGTTGACCTGGTGAAAGCCGGCGTCATCGACCCAACCAAAGTTGTGCGTACGGCACTGCAAAACGCAGCTTCGGTTGCGTCGTTGCTCCTCACCACCGAAGCCATGATTGCTGAACGTCCTAAGAAAGACGCTCCAGCAGCTGGCGGCGGCGGCGGCGGCGGCATGGGTGGTATGGGCGGCATGGGCGGCATGGGCGACATGGGCTTCTAATAGGGGGAAACTTTCCCGTTTCCCCTCGTCGGGCGCAGCCCGACGAGCCTCCCCTTCGCCGCGCGTCGCGTCGCGCGGGGGCCAGAGCGCGGACACCGGTTTTCGGGTCCGCGTTTTTGCGTTTCGGCCACCATGCGTGTGCCCGTGACGATTCATCACACGTTCCGCTGTGATGTCAGCGATCTGAGACACAAGCCTGGCCCAACGTTAGGGTGAACTGGCGCACTGCGGGACAACCAGTTGCGCCGCGCCGCCTATCGGTGCGGTGGAACTGTCGTGGCGGCGCGTTACAGCCACGGCAGCGTACCTCGGACGTGCAGCGCCATCGGCAAGCACGGCAAGCACCGCGAGTATGGCAAGCACCGCGAGCATGGCAACCGCGGCAGCAGCTCGGCACCGCCGCACCGCCGCCGTAACACGGACGCAGGATCCCAACTCGTCAGCAGCTCAAAGCGGCCTCTGCGTGCCCAGCAGCGCTGCACCGGACGACCGCCGCAAGCGTGCGTTGGTGCTTCCTTACCATCGGGATCTTCCATGCCGTCGGGCGCTAGCGTTGTCGCCGCGCCAAGTATCGTTCGGCTTTCGCCGCTGCGTCATCGGACAATGACCAGCTGCGACCGGTTGGCCACGCGATGCCTTTGCGCCGCAGCCACGCCGACGAATACGGATCGATCCAGTGCTTGGCTTCGAGGATCTGCCGCGCAACGTCGACATGTTTCGGCGTGACGGCGATCCACGCCGCTTGCGGTTGCGTGCGTTCAGTTTCCAACCGTTCGGGCAAATGCTTGCGATAGTTGTTCAAAATGTAGCGGCGCGACATCAGCACTTCCGTCGGAGAACGCAGCAGCCGCGCGTGATAGCGGTCGTTGAA
>JAKQOD010000784.1 GCA_029565465.1 Deltaproteobacteria bacterium | reverse complement strand
CAACAACGCGGCCCATTTGGCGCGGCGATGCAATACCATCAGCGCTGGTGCGCCATGCATCGAAGTGCCACCGCGTAATTGCATTACGGCGCCAACCCTTCCAACGCTGCGTCGCGTTCGCGCTGGGTCCGGGCAAAGGCGGCATCAATGCGGCGAAAGCCGCGCCAGATCGGCGGGCCAAGCAACATTGTCGTGAGGGTACCAACCACGACATATTGCAACTCTAATGATACGGCGCTGCGCGGCATGCCTTGCGATACCCGCACTGCCCAGCCCAACACGCCAGCGACGGTTGCCACGAAACCCGAAAACGCGATCGTCATCGCGGTGCCGCGCACCAAGATCCGCCGCTGGGTGCCATATGCAATGACGCAGGTCAACGCGAGCGTGAGCGCGAGATAGCCAGCCGGCGTGCCGCTGACAAGATCTAGTAAATAGCCTGTCACCACAGCGCCGCCCATGGCTGGCGCCAAGCCGCGCCGCGCAGTTAAGCCAAGATACGCTGCCGTCAACGCGCCAATATCAGGTGCGCTTTGCGCAATCATGCCGATTGGCAAACGATGCCACACCGCCGTAAGCACGATGGCCAACAAGTAGGCCGCGAAAACGATGGTCGCCGTCCGCATTACAACGCACGTGCTCCGAACATGGCATCGCTGCGTTTTTTGTTTTTGGCGTCAGGATCTGGTGGTGGTGGCGGCGCTAACAAAACCAACACGCTGCGGACCCGCGACACATCGACGCTCGGCATAACTTCAACACTCTGAAACATGCCGTCGTCGCCGGTAATCTTAGATACTGTGCCAATCAACAGGCCAGGCGGAAAGGTTGCGCCTAGCCCCGACGTCACAACTTCGTCGCCGACTTTGATCGCCGCTTCGGGGTTGGTGGCACGTTCTAGCCATTCAATCGAACAAGCGTACGAATCGGTTTTACCTAAGCCGGTCATGATGCCACGGCCACCCGTGCGGGCGATCACGACTTCAGTTCGTGCGGCATTGTCACTCACCAATTCAACATCCGCATAGTTGCCAAAAACTTTGATAATGCGACCGACCGGACCACCCGCAGTGATCACTGGCATGCCAACCGACACGTCGCTTTTACCGCGGTCGATGCGAATTCGCAAAACGCGAAATTCCGGCGACATCGGTGCAGCAATCACTCGGGCGCCAAGCGAATCGGCTGACGATTTTTGCTTAAGTGCCGCGAGCGCTTCGAGGGCATCGATATCAACCGCGCGACGCGAAAGCGCGGCGAGTTTTTCGCGTAGCTTTTCATTTTCGGCGCGCAACTCGCGATTTTCTGCTTCGACATTAATCAAGGCAACGTACTTGCCCCACCAACCACCGACGAGGTTCGCGCCCCACGTAACCGCGGCTTGCAGCGGTGCGGTCACCCGTAACACGGCTTGATCAACACGCGACGGCGACCGCGCCGACAACGATGCACGCAAAACCAGCGCCGGGATGACGATTAGTAATCCAGCGAGGATCCAATCGAGTAAACGACGGCGCAACGTCATGAATTTTACGAATGCGCGATCGCGGCGTTACCGCAACGCAATCTCCCGCAAGAGTTCGAGTTCATCAAGCACTTTACCAGTGCCCAACACCACCGCGAGCTGCGGATTTTCGCACACCATCACGGGCAGCCCGGTTTCTTCGCGCAAGAGCACATCAAGGTTCTTGAGTTGCGCACCACCACCCGATAAGACGATGCCTTTGTCGACGATATCCGCCGACAATTCTGGCGGTGTACGTTCCAACACCGAACGCACCGCATCAACGATCGCGTTGACTGGCTCTTGCAAGGCTTCGCGAATTTCGTCGGAGTTCACCAACAAGGTTTTGGGTACGCCAGCCACGAGGTCGCGGCCCTTCACTTCAACCGTCATTGGCTCGTCGAGCGGGTACGCTGAGCCGATTTCTTTCTTGATGATTTCGGCGGTACGTTCACCGATCAACAAGTTATATTTCCGTTTGATGTACGAAACGATCGCTTCGTCCATCTTGTCGCCAGCCACGCGAATCGACTTCGACAACACCACGCCCGCGAGAGCAATCACCGCCACTTCGGTGGTGCCACCGCCGATGTCGACGATCATGTTGCCGGTTGGTTCAGTAATCGGTAAGCCGCCGCCAATCGCCGCGGCCATTGGCTCTTCAATTAAATACACTTCGCGCGCTGCAGCGGCCAACGCCGAATCGCGCACGGCGCGCTTTTCAACTTCGGTAATCCCCGACGGTACCGACACGATAACGCGTGGCCGCACCAGCGTGCGCCGAGAGTGCGCTTTTTGAATGAAATAGCGCAGCATCGCTTCGGTAACTTCAAAGTCGGCAATCACACCATCTTTCATGGGGCGAATCGCAACAATGTTACCTGGCGTACGGCCAAGCATTTCTTTGGCTTCTTTGCCTACCGCCAACACCTTCTTGGGCCCCGACGAGGCAGCCTGCACCGCAACCACACTTGGCTCGTTGGCCACGATCCCGCGGCCCTTAACAAAGGTCAGCGTTGTCGCTGTGCCTAAGTCAATGGCCAGGTCGTTCGAGAACATTCCGTAGACCCAATCAAAGAGCATCTAGTTTCTCAAAAAGGTTTGGCCAAAAAAGAACAATGAGCTTGGAACCGTAAACCACTACTCATTGGGTTTTATTCGAGAAAGTTGCAGGTAACGACCAAAAGCCCAGTGCTGAACGGCAAAAGGCTTCCAAGAGCGACCGCCACTTAGCATGCGAATTGCAAAATATGCAAGGGAATCCCGGGCTAGCGCGCCTGGCAACGTCTGGCCGGCCACGAGTGCCGGCAATGGCTAAATAAGTGCTTTTGCGGGAGTGGTGGTTGCAGCCGTGCACGCAGAGCCGTAGGATGCCCCGCCCCTATCTTCCTAGCGGGCAAGTGAGCGATCTTTATGTTGCAAAGCATGCGCCGGTCCGGTGCGTCCATTTTCATTTATCTAATCTTTGGCATCCTTATTGTGGTGTTCGTGCTCAACTTTGGACCGCAATCCAAAGGTAGCGGCGAAGGCTGCACGGGCAGCTCGTCGAATACGGCGCTGACCGTCAATGGGTCTGAAGTAAGCCGGCCAGGTTTTGCGTTGCCATATCAGATCGCGCAAGGGCCGGTGGCAACCCGCAAAATTCAGGTGTTTGAATGGCTGATTCGGCGCGAAATGTTGGCGCAGGAAGCCGAAAGTCGCGGCATGCGCGTGACCGACGATGCCGTCGATGAAGAGATCAAACGTGGCTCTTTGTTCTTTGATATGCGTCGTGAAAACATCAAGAAGTCGCTCTTTGACCAAGTCGACAATCAATTCTTCTTTAGCTACCCCAAGTTGCAGAACTTGGTGGAACGCAATTGGCAAGTGTCGATGACTTCGTTCAAAGAAGCGCAAAAACGCGAAATGCTCGCAGGGTTGATGGCGGAGCTGATTCGCAATGGCACCCAGGTGTCGCGCGACGAAGCCCTGCAACAGTTTCTGTACGAAAACAATACTGTCACGTTTGATGCCGTGAAGTTCCAACCAGCAGTGTACCGCGCTGCGATGCGCCTCACCGAAGACGACGTGGCGCGTTTTGTCGCCGGGCACGAAGCTGAAATCAAAGCCAAGTTCACAACCGATGAACGTTTATACAAAGGCGTCAAACCACAACTGAGTGTCCGTCAAATTTTCATGGCGAAACCAGTGCCATCTGCAGCACCGGCGGCACCACCTGCCGGCGCAGGCAGCGACAGCCCCCCTGCCCCAGCGGCAGCGCCTGACACCAAAGCATTCGATGCGGTAGTCGCCAAGCTTGAAACGTTGCGCTCCGACATTGCTGCCGGGAAGGTAAAATTTGCCGACGCAGCGAAAGCAAAATCCGAAGACGAAGCCACCAAATATCTCGGTGGCAATATGGGTTGGCGCACCGCTGAAAGCCCACAGCTCGGCGACACCGCGCTCAACGATGCCGTCAAAGCACTCAAGCCAGGTGAAGTGTCGGCTGTCATCAAGACCGATCGCGGCGCTTACCTGCTGCAAGTGGAGAACAAGCGCGAAGGCGATTTGACTTTTGACCAAGTCAAAAACGAGCTCGCCGTTGAGCTCGCGAAAGATGTATGGAGCAAAGAAGCCGCGAAACGCGCAGCCATCGCAGCGTTGGCGGAAGCGAAAGCCGAACTCGCCAAACCAGCTGACGACAAGGGCAACAAAGGTAAGAACCTTGACGGCTTGTACGAGCGTGAACAGATGAGCCCTGACATTGAGTTGCAACGCATCCTCAATGATCCAACCCTGCCCGATGATCAAAAACAGCGCTTGCTGCAGGAATATCTTAAGATGCGCCAGCCAGCGATCAAAACTGGCTCGATCATCGTCGAAAGCAAAAGTGTGCAAGCTGGTTGGTTAGCTAGCCAACAAACTGCTGGTTCGGCGGAAGCACCAGCGCCAGCAGGCGAAGGCAGCGCGGGATCGGCAGCAGGTTCGGCCAGTCCAGCAGCGATGCCAGTCGCACCAGCCCCAGCGGCCAACCCGATGGCACCATCAAGTGACAAGCTGCCAGAATTTGGCCCAATTGCCAAAGCCAGCGTGACACGGTTGGGCCCAGTCGCGCGCTCGAACCGTTTGGTCGATTTCGGCGAAGCGCCTGCGTTGGTCGGCATGTTGTTCGACACGTTGCAACCATACGGCTTGGCCGACGGCGTCTACGATGCGCAAGGTGCGTACGCCATTGTGCAACTGGTGTCGCGCTCGCAACCTGACATGAAAGAATTTGAAAAGAAGGCCGACAACATGATCCAACTCATCAAACAACGCCGCAGCGGCGACGCCTTGATGGGCTGGCTCAAAGATCGCTGCGAAACCTTATACAAAGCCGGCAAAATCAAACCAGCCGCCGATTTGATCCGTGAATACGACGATCAAGGCAAGCCATTGCCAACGTCGTACAAGCCGTGCATCACGTACGCAACTGGCGAAGATTCAGCGGTTGGTCTCGAATAGTCTTCGGGTTAGGCACAGGGGTTGGCCACCGGTTGGCCGACCTGAGGTAGACTGCCGGCGTGGGCACGCTGACAGCAACCGGTCGAGACGACATTGAACATTTGCCGCTGGCCTTAACGGCGACTGCAGGCACCGTCACATTGGCAGGCGCCGGCATCGCGGTCGGCTTGCTCGATGTGCGGCGGCTTGAAATGGAAGTCAAAGAGAAGCCAGCGGTAACCGATCCGTTGGCCTACCAAAACTGTCGGGGCGAACTCCGCAGTTTGGCATTGCGGCTGGGCAACCAACATGTGGCAAACCGGCTGCAACAAGCAGCGCGTGGCTTGGT
>JAKQOD010000776.1 GCA_029565465.1 Deltaproteobacteria bacterium | reverse complement strand
CACGGTCGACCTTGGTGCAGCGCGCGACGATCAAGCCGACACCGGCATTGGCTGTGGCATTAGCGGCGGTCGCGATGTGTTCTACAAATTTACGCTGTCTGCAGCCGAAGTTGTGTACTTCGACACGTTTGGCTCCGACTTCGACTCGGTGTTGCGGATCTATGCAGGTTCGTGCACGGCACTCGGCACGCGCCAAACCTGCTTCGACGATGCATGCGCCGTGCGGCAAAGCCAAGGCGCGATTCAGCTAACCGCTGGCTCGTATTGCTTGGTAGTCGACCAGTTCAGCAGCACCCAAACGACGGGCGCTACTGTGCTGACGTTCACCCATGGCGGACGCACCGGTGCAGCCATCACGCCGGTTTCGGGCAGCGTCAGCGGCGACACCACGAACACCACCAATCAGTCGACGAGCTCGTCGTGCCAAGCCAACGTTACTGGCAACGACCAAGGTTATTACTTCCTCAACTGCCCTGCGACGACCAGGATGGTTAGCGCGGAAACCTGCACCACCACCTCATTTGATACGATCGTGACGTTGCGTAAAGGCAACGCCACAACCACCGACTTGGCATGTTCCGACGACGACTGTGCGCTGCAATCCAACCTGCCCGACATCACCATCAATACCGCGGGGCTGTATTGGTTCATCGTCGACGGCTATCTTGGCGCCAAAGGGCCGTTTAGCTTAGCGTATTCGTTCTTGTAGCGTTACCGCATCGCTACCCCAGGCGCATCAGCAACCTCCATAACCGCGTGTTAGCGTGGCAGCGGAGGAATCGCACATGCAGCTTTCAAAGAAATTGACCGCGGAGTTTTTGGGCACGGCTTGGTTGGTGCTCGGTGGCTGCGGCACTGCAGTGCTGGCGGGCAAAGGCGTTGGCCTCGTTGGCATTTCATTGGCGTTCGGCCTCACGGTCGTGACCATGGCGTACGCGATTGGGCACATCTCGGGCTGCCATCTGAACCCAGCGGTTTCGGTGGGCTTGTTTGTCGCGAAAAAGATGCCGGCCAGCGAATTGGGGCCGTACATTGCAGCACAAATTGCTGGCGCCATTGCCGGTGCAGGGATTCTGCTGGTGATCGCAGGCGGAACCGACGGCTTCAAAGCCAGCGCAGGCTTCGCCGCCAACGGCTTTGGAGCGCACAGTCCAGCTGGCTACAACATGATGGCGGGCTTCATCATTGAAGCGGTGCTGACCTTTTTCTTTTTGGTCATCATCTTGGGCTCTACCCACGAACGCGCGCCAGCCGGCTTTGCGCCGCTCGCTATCGGTTTGGGCTTGGTGCTCATCCACTTGATTAGCATTCCCGTGACCAACACGTCGGTGAACCCGGCCCGTTCGATCAGCCAAGCCCTGTTTGCAGGCGGCGATTTCCTCGGCCAACTGTGGCTGTTCATCGCAGCGCCAATCGCTGGCGCGGTGGCCGCTGGTATTGTGTATCCGTGGATGTCGAAAAAAGAAGCGTAGGGCGCAGCGGCGGCACTCCAACGTTAGGCATCCTCGCGCACGGCTAGGCCGCTATTTCCACTTTGGCTTGTCGTTACGGCCGAAGGTAACTGCAGCGGGCCACACCGTTGGCTCGAAACCGGAGTTCAGGTCGCCTTTGCTGGCTTTGCCGCGGCGACCTTTGCCTAACTTGGTCGACGTGCCGGCTTCGTATTTCCACGCGGTGCCGTCGAGCATGCGGTAGTGCAGCACGCCAGCTTGGTTCCAGCTTGGGGCGCCGCCGCCTTCGATTTGCGCGACTTCGTTGGTGGTGGCATCGATCACGTACATGATGCCATCGGCGACCACCACGGTCGGGCCGGCTGGCGTCGACGCAAAATAGCCTTGCTGTTCGGTGCCTGCCGTGGTGAGCTGAACCCGCTTAGCCAGCGACGGTACATACCAAAGGTTGGCGTGAGGCAAATCCCCTTCGTCGGGGTCGCACGCAAGAAACCGCGCACCGTCGGCGCGTGGCGTGCCGGCGACCACGCAGTAGTTGGCTGTGGTGACGAAGTATTTGGCACCTTCAAACGTAATTGCGAGCGTACCAAGCGGACCGCCAGCAACAAAATCGCTCGCTTTAGCCGTGCTGCCATCGGCAACATTTTTGAGATGTGCACCTTTGGCGACCGGCACCAGTTCAACTGTGCTGCCAGGTTTATTTGCTAGGAGAATGACCGTTTCAGGTTCGGGCGGCAGCGCTGGCGCAGCAGGCACCGTTGGCTTCTTGGCGCCCTTGGCATACGCGGCCGGCGCAACAGCCAACAACAAGCTCGACGTTAACAGCAATAACGTTTTGTTCACCTGCTTGAGCTAACACGCACGCCCCGCCCTCGCCACCGCAAATGCAGCCTCGGAAAGAAGAAGTACCAAGGCGTACCCAATCGGGGCGATAAACGGCCCAACCAGCAAGCATGCGCCAACCACCAGCAGCCAGCGCCAACCAAAAGCATCGAGCGAGAATCCCGAGCTACGTGGAAATGCTGCCGAGCGCGAACCCCGAGCAACGCGCGAGCATGCCTAGCCGCATGGCGCGGCGAGAACCCGAAGCAACGACCGAGCACGCCTAGCCGCTTACCAGTAACGTAACACCTGAGCGCGCACCAGGAGCAGCGAGCGAGGATGCCTAGCTGCAAGGCAAACAGCTGATCGCGCCCCCGGACCGCTGCTAACGTTAACCAACACGCGCGTTCTCGCACGCGCGTAGATATTTGCGTTGCACCAAGGCGGCGAGAAGCGAGGACCGCAGCGCACTCTTGTGCGTGAGGACCAGCAGCGCCGAGCCAACGCAGGTGCGGCGCAAATAGCTTAGCGCGAAGCTATTCAAGGCCCATGCGGCCGCCGTCCAGAAGCGCCCGCGGCACCAGCTCGCTCGGGTCCTGCGTCGACACCATCCACAACTGATGCGCTGCACGGGTAACACCGATGTGCAACAAGTGACGCGCCCATGACACGTTTGGATACGACGACTTGTTGACGTCAACCATCACCACGTAGTCGAACTCCAAGCCTTTGACTTGCGTGATGTCAGTGATATCGACGCCAGGCTGGAAGTTAAACTCATCGCGGCGAATACGGCGCAACGCTGGCACTTCGGCACGCTTGAGGCCCTCGTAATATTGATCGGCCTGCTCGGGGTGACGCGAAATCACGCAGCACGATGCCGTCGGTTCGCGCGCCATCAGCGTGCGCAACGCATCGCCCAAAAACGCCACCGCTTCGCCGATATCACCGAATTCGTGCAGTTCCACCGGCTCACCAGGCCGTGCCGCCAGTGGCTCGTCCGGCGCCAACTCTGGCCCCAAGATTTCACGCGCCAACAGCATGACTTCTGCGGTCGAACGGTACGACAACTTCAACGGCCGCACGATGGCAGGCTGCCCGGTTTGGTGCAGCAAGTCGCCCCAGCCCGAGAAATTGTTATCGAACACTAAACGCTGCGCGGTGTCGCCCGCGATAGTTACCGAACGCTTGTTTGGATCATTGTCCGGATCGCGGACAGCTTCGATCAACACTTTAACTTCCAACGCTGAGCGATCTTGCGCTTCGTCGATGGCCACGTGTTCATACAGCAATTCGTCGCCGTTCGGCGTGAAGATGCCACCGCGCTTGAGCTGGATCAGCCGGATCAAGATTGGATCATCTTCGTCGTCGAACCGGCCGCCTGGGTCGGTTTCATCCGCAGCCACCGGCGTGCCGTCGGCCGACAGAATCTGCTGGCCTTCGTCGTCGCGTGCAGCCACCGGCCGTGCCAACTGGCGCTTCACCCAAGCAATCGTCGCGTCGATATCGCGGTTGGTCACATCGCTATCAGCGAAGCCTTCGACCAACACCGTGCGGTCGGTCATCAATTCGGCCCAGTCTTGTACCACGTCGTCGGCGCGTTTTTTCCAACGCTTCACCAAGCCTTCGATCGCAATGCGCACATTGCTGTCGAGCTCGTTCTTTTTGGCCCATTGATTGATGCCCGACAACCGCATCAACAGCGCGCGTTTGGCCAAGCGCTCCCATTCGTTGAGCGCGTTCGCGGCTTCGGCGCCGGCCGCCTCGGCGAGTTCGGCTGCGACGAGGGCTGCTTGCCGTTGCACGGCTGCCACCAAAATCGGCAGCATGCGTGGATGCTTTTTCACCCGCGAAACGTTCTCCGGCGGATCTTCGTTGTACTTATTCGGCGCGTCCGGCAAACAGCGAATCCGCGTCGAGCGCGCCCAGCTGGTGTACGTCACCACAGGCACGCCTGAAACGCCCAGCGCTGGCAACACGCCCGAGACATAACGCACCAACGAGTTGGTCGGCACCACGAACAAAATGTGCTGCGGCTTAAACCGTTTTGGATCTTCAAAGTTCAAAAACGCCACGCGATGCAGGGCAACGGTGGTTTTGCCCGAACCCGCGCCACCTTGAATCACGACGATGCCACTGCCTGGCTGGGTGATCAAATCGAACTGTTCTTTGTCGATGAGCGCAGCGATTTCAGGCAGCGCTTTGTCGGCGCGCACGGTGTTGCCGTGATGCACCCCAAGCCGGCCTTTTTCGCCTGGCTTGGCCACCGCTTTGGGCGCCGGCCGCGAGGCTTTGCCCATGCCACCATGCAACACTGGCGCAAGTTGGCCAACCGCTTCGACCCAGTTGCCGCGCGCGTCTTTCAAAAACGTGCCTTGCGGCGCACCGATGCGACGGAGATTGCCGCGGGCAATCGAAATATTGCGGCGTGCTTCGACCACGCCTTCGACGGCTTTGCCAGCCATTTCTTCTTCGTAGTCGTCGCCTTCTTCGTAGCGATAGTAGATGCGCGACACCGGTGCATTGCGCCAATCGACGATTTGCACATTGGAGCCGCGATCGATAAAGCCGCGCTTGCCAACCATCACGTCGCGCGCTTTGCCATTTTCTTTGAGGCGCAAGTGCGCAAAGTACGGCGACTGAATATCGACCGGCAGCTGCCGGCCGCCGCCCAGCCGACCACGCAGCGACGCTAACCGCGTCATCTGCTCAATCAACGGAGGCAAGTCTTCCGGGCGAGCTTCGCCAATTTGGTCGCGCAACGAGATCAAATCGGCATCGAGATCGCTGGCGCCAAGCGCAGGCTTGTCGTCTTCGTCTTCGCCCATCGCCACCCGTGCGGAAATTTGCGCGAAAAGCTTTTCTTCTTCGCTGATGATTTTTGCATTCGCGCCGGAAGGCGCAGGCCGCGGTGGTGTCGGAGTTGCCATAAAGTCGGTCGGTGAATCTGGCCAAAAACGGGCGGCGGAGCAAGAGCAAATGGCAGTTGCCTGCGACAACCGGGCAGAACCTGCCCAAATAGCGCGATCGGTCGCGGCTGGCGCGTTTGTCGACTCGCCGGCTGTACATGCTGCTAGAATCTCTCAAATGAACGCAGCGCAACCGTCCCGCGTGTTTCCAGCCAAATCGCAGACTGGCCTGATCATCTTGCTGACGATTCTGTTTTTGATGTTCCCAGCGGTGCTGCTGTTGGTGTCGAAACCTATCGCCATCGTGCTAACGCTCGCGATCGTCGGCGGCGCCGGGTGGCTGATTGCCACTGCAAAACGCGTCAAAATTGAAATCAGTGCTGAAGGCATCACCCACTATCGTCGTCGCAGCACCACCACGTTGCGTTGGGATGACTTGAGCCACTACCGCTTTTGGTCGAGCAAACAACAAGCGAACGCAGGCGGCCAAGGCGGTTTGATTGCCGTGGCGGTGATTGCCGCGGTGCAAGCCGCAAAGCGGCGCGGCCAAGAGCCTAATCGCAACTTCGAACTCGGTTTTCTCAAGCTGTTCTCCCGGCACGGCGGCCCACAAGTCACGGTAACGCCCAACATCGTCGGCGCGCCTGAACTCATGGAACTTGTCTTCGCTGAAATGCACCCGCGGTTGGCCCAGCGCGCACAATTCGGCGAGTTCACGCTCAACGGCCAAACCCTGGTGCACAAAAAGAAAGGCCCGATCGAGCTCGCCGAAATCGAGCACATGTCGGTTGGGGGCTTTAATCTTTCGGTCAAAAAGCGCGATAAGCGCTTGATGTGGGTAAACACCAACATGAGCAAGCTAGACAACTCCATGCTGCTGCTCGAACAGCTGGCAGCGGCTGGTGTCGTCGTAAAAGCGTCACACGAAGTGTTCGTGCCGCGCCCGGTGCTCAGTC
>JAKQOD010000740.1 GCA_029565465.1 Deltaproteobacteria bacterium | reverse complement strand
GCCAAGCGTGCTGCAGTAACCCGTGGTTTGCTCAAGCCCGGCGCCGTGCTGCGTGGCAAGATCGTTGGCTTTAAGCCGTTTGGCGCCTTCGTGGATCTCGGCGGCATCGAAGGCATGCTGCACATTTCGGAATTCGGCTTCTCGCGCGTCGAAAAACCGGAAGACGTGTTGAGCATGGGCCAAGAGCTTGATGTTGCGATCAAAAAGATCGAGCCAGGCGAAAAAGGCGACCGCATCAGCCTATCGCTCAAAGCCCTTGCCAATGACCCATGGCGCGACTCCATTGCCGGCATCACCGACGGTGCGCGGGTCAAAGGCAAAGTCACCCGCTTGCAACCATTTGGTGCCTTCGTCGAAATTGCACCAGGTATCGAAGGCCTGGTGCACATCTCGGAACTCGGCGCTGGCAAGCGTATCAACCACCCCAAAGAAGCGGTTGAAGTCGGCCAACAAGTCGAAGCTGTGGTGATGAGCATCGACAGCGAAAAACGCCGCATTTCGCTTTCGATGGCGAACTCCAAAGACGGCTCGCCCGACGAAGTCGCCGCGAGCATCAAAGCAGCGCCAAGTGCGAAATTCGGCACGTTTGCCGATTTGCTTAGCAAAAAGAAGTAGCTGGTAGCCGATTGATTTGCCGACGAGGTTGCTGAACGTGGTCGCCGCACGTCAGCAAGCCGCGTAGTGGCAGCCCTGAAACGTGCGGTCAATGCGCAACTGTTTCATCGCAACCCACGCGCGCGGTCGCACTCACCGCGACCCGCCAAGCCCTACGCTTGTTTGCGTTTGCGGCGGCCAAAGACCATGCCGAGAAGCAACGCGCCAATGCCAGCGTTCACCAGCAAGGTAGCGTTGGTATCTTGGCCAACTGAGCAGCAACCACCACCGTCTTCAGGCACTGCCGCGAAGCAAAGGCCCGCAGCGCCAGCTGCGACACACTCAAAGTTTTCAGGGCAGGTGCCTGACACACCGACAAAACAGGTTTGCGTACACGATTTCCCGCCACCAGCGTCTTCGCAACGACCGCCAACGCAAAATTGAGGATAGTCGCAAGCATCACCGAGTTGACCAGCTGGAGGATCCCAGAAGCATTTGCCGGCTTCGCATTTTTGCCCCGTTGCACACGAATCAGCACTTGTGCAAGGCGCACCCTTGGTCACCGTCACCGTGCTCGATGTCGTGTTCAATTGGATATCGTTGAATGCTTTGACTTGAACATCAATTACGCCGTTTGGCACGTTGGCCGGGGCATTGATGACGATCGTCCCAACTTGTTTGTCGGGCGTACGCTTCTCAGTATATTCAGCCCACTTATAGCCGTTGAGCCACAGTTCAATCCGGTCAATGCCGCGCTTGTCCGCGGCTTCAACACCAACCAGAAACGAACCTGTCACGCTGGCGCTTTGGGCTGGCGTTAGGATCTTTGCAGTTGGGTTACCGGTAATTGGCGTGCCAGGACCAAACGTGCCGGTCAGCGAAGCATGCGAGTTTTGGGTCGCACCACAACGGCAAGCTCGCGTCGTAAGCTCACCGCACTTAAGGTTCTTGTTGCGAAAAAACGACTGACCGCAGTAGTTGAGATACGTCATCGGTGTCGAGCAGTCGAATTCGTGATCGAGCCCGTAGCCGTGGGCGCTTTCTTGGCCAATCACGCCGCACAGCAACTGGGCACGACCGGAATTTTTTGGATACGAGTTCGCGAACGTGAAATTGATAACGCTGTTGATTGGGCTGCAACCGGCGTACGGTGAAACCCCACCAACATCGTTCCCCATGTTCACCTCACTTGGGATGCCGCCCACCATCGCTTCTTGGTGAAAGGTAACAGCACCTGGGTCGGTTTCCGTTATCACCACGTTGTATGGCGAGTACATTTCTTTGACACATTGAACAATCGCCGCCCACTCGGTGTCGTCGCCGTTGAACTCGGTCAACACATGTTGGGTTGAAGGACACGATCCGTTTTGCGGACAAGGAATGGTGGTCAGATTGCTGCGCGAGTCGTTGATATTACCTGCTTGCAACCTACAACCGCCTTTGCAGCGATTGAGATAAATGATGTTCGAAAGCGTGGCTTCGCGCCCAACTAGGGACGACTCAGGCACCTCTACTTCAAGGATACGCGGACCTGCGAGTTGTGGCGTTTCAGCAAGTGCTGGCCCGGCCACAGCCAAAACCGCTGCAACTAAAGCAAATTGGGATAGAACACGCGTCATATGCCCTGGGCATACACCATGTTGCCCCGTATTTTCAGCATGATTCGTCACAGTCTCTAACTACCTGCGAACCGGCTAACTCAGTCGATATCAATTACCCCGGTCGGTACAGTGCGGCGGGTCAGTACAGCACGGGTCGTCAACGCTTCATCGGCCCAAATGGCTGTAATTACAACGTCCACAGGTTCGGTAGCCGGCGCGAAAGTAATTCGCTTGATAGCGTCGGTGATACAGATTGGCAAACTCGAGTCGTCCGAGCCGGCCGCAACAGCAGAGTGCGCCACACCATCCGGTGACACCGCGACCGTCACGGTAAGGGTAGTGGCGCGCCCCGGATAGCGCTCACTCCATTCGCGAAAGCAGCCGACCAGCTCGTGGGCGGCGCCGCGCACCGTCGCGTTGACCGTCATAGGGTTCGGCGGCCGGGCTGGCGGCACGATTGACCCAACTGCAAAGCCGGGGATCCGCTCAGGCGGCCGCTCGAATCCAGCGCGCATTGCGTCGGGTGGGTTGCTGGCCATGGCGCCGGTGGAGGTGCCGTTGCCGCCGGTGGGGCGCCGCGTGCTACCAACGCTACTACCGCGTTGATTCTCGACGCGATCACCGAGTTCGATAATCAAGTTGGAAATTTCGGCGTCCTTCTGCGCAATCTTGGCTTGCAGCGTTCGAATCTCGAGCGCACTGGCATCTTGTTTTTGCACCGACTTTTGCACTTCGAGCAACAAGCGTTGCCGGTCGGCTTCGAGTGCATTGATTCGTTGCGTCAGCATTTCTTGCGTGCCGTCGGCGTTGAGCGCCTGATTGCGCGCGATAGTCGCCAGCGCGACGCCGCCAATTACCAACACGGCCGTCAATACGGCGGCCACCATGGCCCAGCGCCGACGGGGAGCGGCCGGCGTGATTTCAGCTAGCAGCACATGCATCGACGGAAAGCGCTTATTCGGCGCAGGCTCGAGCCCGCGCAAAATAGCACGCACGATGGTCGGCGGTACCCGCCCTTCGGCTGGCACCGTCGCACGCGCACGCTCTTCGAGCATCGACACGGCGGTGTTGCCAGGCAACGGATGCTGACCGAACAAGGCTTCATACAGTGCAACGCAAAAGCTGAATTGATCCGACCGCCCGTCGATAGGCTGGCCGGTGAGTTGCTCGGGTGGCATGTAGCGCGGCGTGCCTAAGACGGTGCCAGTTGCGGTAAGCGAGGTGTTGAGCGGACTCACCGTGCTGACTTCGGTTTGCACATCGTCGGCGGTGAGCACCGACCGTGCCAGACCAAAATCGCCGACGCGCACGCGACCGTGCTCGCCAACCAATACGTTGTCGGGTTTAAAATC
>JAKQOD010000720.1 GCA_029565465.1 Deltaproteobacteria bacterium | reverse complement strand
GTGAAAGATGGCCTCGTGGAGCGTGTGCATCATTGGCCCGGCGTCAACACTTTGCGGGCGATGCGCACCGGCGCGCCGTTGCGTGCGACGCGGCCGCGGCATTTTTTTCGCAAGGACAATTTGCCCGATGAGATAGAGATGACGTTGGGCTTGAGTGGCGTGCCGATGCTTGGCAACGCTGACGCGTTGGTCGCTGAAGTCTGTGCGCGCGTGACCAAGACCGAGGACGATTGTGCAGCGGAACGGCGCACAAGTGGTCGCCGTGTGCTCGGCCGCAAGGCCGTACTCGCGCAGCATTTCACCGATTCACCCTCGACGGTCGCGCCGCGGCGCAAAGGCATCGTGCCGCGCATCGCCTGCCGCAGCACCTGGTATCGCGTCGAAGCTTTGCAGCGGGACAAGGTATTTCTTGCCGAGCACGCCGCCGCGCGCCTGCGCTGGCTCGCCGGCGCTGTCGCTCCCAATTTCCCCGTCGGCACCGTCTTCATGCGCCACCTCGTCGGGCCCGAACCACCTGCGGCACGACCGCCACCGCGCGTGCGTGTGAACTAGCGCTCGCTCGACGCCGTTTTGCCTCGAATCTGACTCTGAAAATTTCAGCGTTACGCTACCAGGCTGCCCTGCAAAGGGCGGCCTGGTCGTGTTGCGTTTGCGCGTGCGCCGTCAGTCGCCACGCCGCCCCACCGCCTTGCGAAAATTATCGCGATTGGCAAATTTGGCTTGGCCCTACCGCCCGCAAATGCAAGGGTGCCTGTCAGGACCCCCGTTCCGGTCTGGCTGGCTTTTGTCCGGTTTACGGACGAGTTGGCGGCGACCGGCGGATACAGCCGCGTTTCCAAGGTGGCACCATCGAGCTCCGCCACCGCGGCCCACGTCGTGAGCCCCGCCGCCACGGCACGTTGCACCACCAGTGACACCGTGCTCACGCCGATGCCCACCGCAGCCGCGATCTCCCGATGACTGCGGCCCAGTTCCCATTTCAACCGAAACACTTCTCGTAAATTGCGCATGGCAAGTCGCTTCGTTGGCATCGGCTCTCCTGTCCAAGAGCCTCCGCGCTTTCCGCGTCTTCCGCTGCCCCACCGCTGCTTGGATTGGTCCAACCAACGCCCCACCGATCACGATCGATGGTTTTGCCTGATCACCATCGATGGTTTTGAGCGATCACGATCGATGGCAACACGCATACGGCGACAGCGAAATCGGCATGGTGTCGCGAAACTTCGTGACCCGCGGCCCAAAGTTTGGCGTGAACGTTTGGAAGAACGAGCGCTGCAATGAACCGGGGGCCGCGCTGACTAGCCCCGCGATGTTCAACGCGTGCGTCGTATTCGTGCGGTTACCAAGTGCATCGTACATATAGTCGAGCGCAAGGCTCGCGGTGCTACTGCTTGGCGCATACACCGACACATAACGAATGCGGCCCGTACGATTCGGCCCGAAATCCCACGTATATGCCCTTTCAGGCCCCCGTTCCGGTCTGGCTCGAAAATTTCAGCGTTGCGCATATAGGCTGCCCTGCCAATGGCGGCCTGGTCGTGTTGCGCGTGTGCCTCCGCCGCCAACCGGCCCGCATCGCCACGGCCTCACCCAAAATGTACCGGCGGCCTTTTCTCCCCATCGGCCCGGCCCACAGATTCAACGTGCCCTTTCAGGACCCCCGTTCCGGTCTGGCTGCTTCAGGACACCCGTTCCGGTCTGGCCGGATATAGTGCCGGCGCATCATCCAAATACAACTGCAGGAATTTTTCCAGTGTGCCGAGTGGTGGTTGCGATTCCCAATCTGCGCTGCCCCATAGCGGAATGACCTGGCCAATATTCCGGCCTTGTGTCCAGATGCCGTAGTGCCAAGACTCTTGCATATAGTCGGCAAAGACCGCGCACGACTGTAACGGCCCCCTCGGTATATGGGGAAGGTCCTCAACAAAGCAAACAAGATTTGGTGGCCAAAACAAAAAGCCTTTTTTGTCGCAACGAGTATGCAAGCCGGCAATTTTCAAAAAGCGCGAGTAAGCATGGATGCTCTCAAAGGCTGCCGAAGGTTCCACTTGCTCCCCTCCGAATGCTGAACCTGGTTGAGATTCAAGTCGTTTCCAGCGGGCACAAACCAAGGGGGCTAGTTCTTCTAACGTGGCCATAACTCAATTATCTTACGCATTAAATCCCGGCGAGGCGCAAGGTTAGAGTTTTGTTCCGGCATAGACCTATAGCTTTCTTCCGCGATTACATCCTCATAGAGCTTTAGCAAATGTTGAGCATGTTCAAGAGTAAGTCCTGCGTTTTGCATAACCACAACTTGCGCCGTGGTGAGGGAACTCGTCAAGGCGGTGGCCGTTGCTGCGCCGGCTTGTCCAACGCCCCAGCCAATAACTTTGCCAGCGGCATTGTCAGTTAGTGGGAAGGTTGCGGCAGGGACAGTTGGTGTACCACCGCCCACAACCACCGCCCCAACCACTATGACTCCGGTCGCAACCCAGCCCGTAAAAGTCGCCGCACCGTTCGCCGATTGCTCAACCCCGCTTCGGATCGCGTTCCCAACGGTTGATGCAGCCTTCTTAATCCAGGACAAGGCGTTACCCGAACCTGAACTCGTGCGCCCACCCTGAGGAGGAGGCAAAGTCCCGCCCTGTGGGCCCTTCACATTAGGAGTGCCAGTTTGAGGTTGACCGGTAGGCGTACCGCTAGTAGGCGAAGGCGTACTTGGCGACGCAGCACTCGTTGGCTTTGGCTCCTTCGGTGACTCGATAATGTCACAGCCACCGGTGGCGACGACACAGCCACGGAGCCCATCCGGATCCACGTACCGCACTGGATTCGCCAACACATACTGATACAAATTCCCATGCCGTGGCTGCACCCACGCCGCATCTGGATTAAACCGGAACAACGGATCCGACTGCGTCCACCCCAGCATCACACCGTCGTAATACCGCGCACCGAAGTACGTCAGCCCACCAATCTCATCGACGTACTTATCCGTAATCCGTCGACGGTGGGCGTTCTTCCCTGCGCCCACGCCCGCACCACCATCCGTCGCCTCCACGACTTCGCCATACGGCGCATATACAAAGCTCGTATTCACCGTGCCGTCGCTCGCGACGGCGGCCAACGTGTTACTGGCCAAGCCGTGGAACTGGTACTCAACCTTCGTTACGGTGTCACTCGTTCGTTCCACACGCGCCACCGGCGTGCCGAGCGATGGATGTGAATACACTTTGCTCAGCGTCGCGGTGTTCTCGCCGACGCCGCTCGCGGTGTAGTAGGCCTCTGTCCCGCCGATGAACCAGCGCAAGCCGGTCTTTTTGCCGAGCTCATTGCGATACACAATCGCCATGCGCCCACCGCTTTCGTCGTACCAGTATTCTTCCGAGCCACTCACCACACCGGCAACCTTCTTGGTCACGCGGCGCAGGTTGTCTTCGCCGTCATACACATAATCCCAGCGCTCGTTGCCAGTGGTGTACGTGCGCGAAGTTTGATTTCCTGCCGAATCATATTCATAGCTCGCAAACGTGGCGCCACCGGCCACATTGGTGAGCGTGGTGACAGCTTCTTTGTCCACCCCAGCGGCACCGCCGGTGCCGTAGACATAATTCACTTCGCGTGGCTTCACATCGCTGCCAGGCAGCGCCGTGTTGGCAGCGATGCGTACCTTGGTAAAGCGGCCGCTGTTGCCTGGCGTCACTGCAGCCAATGCTGGATCACCAAACGTGTACGTACTGTCAAACGCCGTGCCGGCTTTGACCCGCGTGAGTTGATGCCGTGCATCGAACTCAAAGTTAAACGTTTTGGTGTTCGATGCGCCGAGCGTGTGAATCAACTGCTTCACATCGCCCGTGCCGTAGTAGGCCAGCTGTTGCTTAGCCACTTGCACCGTGCTGGCGCCCGCGCCGTTTTGCACCGTTTGCGATAGCGGCCGGCCGAGCGAGTCATAGACCCAGTTGCTTTCGACCCACGGCATCGTGCCCGTCGCTGCTAACTGATCCGTGCGACGCTTGGTGACGAGGCCCGCAACGTTGCGCGTTTGCACCGCCATTTGTTGCGTGGTGTTGCCAGTGCGGATCAAGTCGATGCGCTTCGGCATGCCTCGGCCGTCATAGTAGGTTTGCGTCGAGGTCAAGCCTGTCGAAAAACCGTCGTTGAACTTGGTGAGACGCGGGCCAAAGTGCGGCGTATACGTTTGAAAAAACGACCGCTGCATCAGCGGAAAGCCTGCAACCCGCAGGCCTTCGATCGTGTTAACCCGATTCCCGAGCGCATCATAGTTGTATTGCAACGCCACGCTGTACGTCGTTGAACTCGGCGCGTAGGCGCTCACGTCTTTCAACCGACCGGTCCGGTTGCCGCCAACGTCCCACATAAATGTGTACGTACGCGTGCCGAACAAGGCTTGGTCCGCCGTGCTCAGGTTGCGTTGGCCAATCGTTTTGGCCGCCACCCGATCCAGCGCATCATACGTTTGCAGATTCGTGTAATCCGCCGCGAGCGCACCCGACGGATATGGCACTTGTTCCGCCAGCATGTTGCCGTTTTTGTCATACGTATAATTCCAGACTTTGCCGTCGCGATTGATCGACGTGCGGCGGCCCGCAAAATCGTGCACCAGCGTGGTCACGATGCCTTGCGGCTCGGTGATCGTCGCCATTTCGTTGCGTGGGCTATACGTGTATTGCGTCGTCGCCCACTGCCCTGGTCCAGTTTCGGCGCGGCGCTCGGTCACGGTGATCAACCGGCCGAAATCGTCGACGGTGCTCACGGTTGAAGCCACTGGCGTTGGCAGGTCCGGCGAGACCGGAGCAGGTTTGCCCGCAGCGCCAACAACTCCGGTCGTCGTGCTGGTGCGGCCGTTGTACGCCATGTCAACACCACTGCGATTCGCGGCCACCGCATTGTCGGGCAAGCGCATCCCGGTTGGCCGGCCGATGCTGTCGAACGAATACGTGGTGGTTACTTGCGCGCTGGTATTGAGCGTTGGGTCAGGCGTGCTAACCGAAATCAACTTGCCGTCGTTGCCGTACAAATAACTCGTCACGGCATTGGCGGCAGCTGCGCCATTGGCGAGCTGCACCGTGCGGGTGAGCCGGCCGCTACCATCGAAATCAGAGCGCACGGTGGCAACGGTGCCGGTTGCAGCTGTTGCGCCTGTCCATGCCGTAAACGTCGCTTCGATGATCTTGTACGTCGTCATCGACGCTGGCACCGGTGTGCCGCCGAACGTTGGCACGTCGAAGTATTTGTACTCAGTGATCTTGGCCGTCGAGTATTGATAGCCGTCGTCGGACAGCGTGACACGTTCCTCCATCGGGCGGCCGATACCGTCCACTTTGGTGAGGTGCTCTTCCTTGAGCGGCCCAGTGCAGTTCGACACGCACGTGCGGACGTTTGGCCCGCGGGTTGCGATGACAGCGCCCGTGCCATAATCGTAGTCTTTGTCAACTTGGTGACCGAGCTCGTTGATCTCGTGTTCGACGAACAAGCTGTACGGTGCGTCGTAAACGTTCTCCGCATACACGGTGCTGCCGACAGCACTTTGCATCGGCTTGTAACGCTTGGTGACTTGCCCCAGCGCGTTGTACTCATAACGAGTTTCGCCATAATCGGCGGCTCCCGTCGAGAAGAACGTACGTTGCTTCATCGGCAGGTTAAGCGCGGTGTCCCAATCGGTTTCCGAACGCGCAAACGGCACCAGCGCGCCGCTCACCTTGATGGACGACTCACTCGCAGTTTGACGGAAGCGATATGTGGTGCTGTTTGAGACGTAGGTAAACGTGCCAACTGTTTGCCGATCACCGTCGACAAAGGCGGGATTGCCAAGCGCTGCGGCGCCTTGTTGTGTCGACGTCGTGGCTGTCCACATTTCAGGTGCCACGGCCGATGGGAATGCCGTCAGCGTACTGGCCGTGCGGCTAAAACCCGCTGGCGTAGCCAGGCACGTCGTCACATCTTGACCGTTGGCGCAGGTGTACTTGCGCTCTTCGACCGGATGATACGTGGTGATCGCGCCAGCGAACGACGTGCGGCCTTCGTACGCCGTGCGCGAAATCGAGCGCACATTCGTCGGCGCTTCGGCTGGAATGACTTGCGTTTCAACCAACCGCCCCGACCAATCCGGCGATAGCGACTCACCGACACCGCCGTATTGGTATTTTTGAATCGTTTGCGCACCGGTTGGGCTGGTGGTAGTCACTTTGCGGAAGCCGCGGAAGTTCCACTTGCCATGATCCGCGGGATTCGTCGTCGGTGGATCTTGCGTGAAGGCAGGATCCGCATACGTGGTACCGCTGCTGGTCGTTGTGCCTGCAAACACATCCGTGGTGCTGAGGTTAGTAACCACCCACATCGCATGCGGCATGCGATAGCCATTCGCGGTGTCTTGCGCCACTACGTTGCTCACCGCGCCATATGTCACGGTGGTCGTTGCGCCACGGCCGTTGCTGATTTGGTACAGCAAACGCGGCGGATGGCCGGCAGGATCGTAGCTTTTGACGATACCGCCAGATACATCGTAGTCGATGGCTTCAGAAATCCCGTCGCCGTCTAGGTCGACAAGGTCGCTACGGGTTTGCCAACTCGAGACCTCGTTGGTGGAAACAGAAGATGTGGTAACTTTGTTGCGGACCGCGTTTGACACTCCAAAGCCAAGATTCGAAAACACGCCACCAAGGTTGAAGTGCGATACGAACGGGCTCGTCCACGCAGTGTCCCTAATTATAAGGTCTTGGCGACCGTCAGAGTCCGTATCAAGTAAACGTGACCAAAGTTCGCGGTCACCGGCGATCAGCCACCCAGGTGAAACTAATTGCCCAGAAACGAAGACTGGCGGTTCGAAACTTGTAGCTGAAATGTGGGCACGCCCAATGCTCGGAATTCCCGAAACACTTGGGGCACCGACTGCGGCTTCCGAAATCCCAAGCCCGTTGTTGAATCCACCTTTGAGCGGACTCACAACATACTCTGCGTTCAACCAGGTGCTGTTGACCGCAAGGTAGTCCGGCAACCCATCGCCGTTGAGGTCAGTTAACAATGCGGTTTGAGATAGCTCTGCGCCGCCTGCAGTCTCATAGGAACTACGACTAATTTCAGCATTTCGAGGAGTCCGAAACAAATGCGCATGCAATCCCGGCCGCTCAGTAACAAACTGCCCGGCCCCGTTGTTTGGAAAAACTTGCCAGTACCCAGGTTGGGCTTGAATCGTTTGGGTTTGTGTGGGATTTGCTGACTGTGCGAGTTTGGGATGAGTCGAAGCATCAGATGAGGCAATGGCGAGGAGATCTACCAACCCGTCGCCATCGATATCGACCATGCCGTGGCCGAGGGAACTCACATTTCCAACAAGGGTGCTATCGGCGCCGTCACTTTCGAGCGGTTGAGGCTGAATCTTTACCGAGGCGGTAGCGGCAAGTTGGCCGTTACCCAGATTTTTGTAAATCCACCAAGGATAGCCGCCGCATTTCCCGTAGGGTTTGGTCGCCTTACCACAATGCATCGGCGGATCAGGATTGATCGGCTCTTGAAATGAACAACCTGATTGAGTCCCCGCCGCCATACCGTCAACAACAACAAGCGTCGGATCTGACGCGCAGGAGCCCAGTAGGTCACGCCCGCAGGTCGAGCCGGCGCCAGACTGCCCGGCGATGCATTGCCGCGCAAGCTGACCATTTTGTCTTGGGCAATATGGCGACTTCGTTAGGCCGGCCACCTCGACGGTTTTAAATGTCGAATAATTGATCGTACAGCCAAGCGCACCACATGTTTCACCGCCATCGCTGCCGATGTCGATTTCGCGAACTGCGATGCACGTCGATGGAGGCGGCAGCACACCGCAAGTTGGTGCTTGCGGGAGAGGAAACGTACCGATATTGGGATCAAATTGGTCGCCATCATAGTGAATTGCAGTGACCAAATCCGGCAGGCTATCGCCGTCCATATCAATCCAGCGATATGGCAAATATGAACCTGTCTTGTCACGCGTTCCAGTGCAACCGCCTTCGGTTCCCCCGTTGTCTACAAACGTTAATTGCGCATTTAGAGCACAACTATCGTTGCCGGTCTTGTTACCCGTAGTGCCGGACCACGGTAGCCGCGGCAACGTTATCGAAGATTTCGCCTGCCAGCCAGTCGTCGTGTTGCGCCACCATTTAACTTTGCACTCGTTGCCAACGGATTCGGACTCCAGTTGATCTGGCCGGCCGTCCCCATCGAGATCGAGCATCATGCGATCAACCCTTGGCCAACGTTGCAACGAATCACGGAAGCGCAAACCAGCGGAGTATTCGGTAGAAGTTCCGGCCGGTGGTTGCAAGGCTGCACGTGGCGTAGTACGCGCAATATCGGCGCTGCCGTAGCTAAATGTGACCCGCGGCAAGTTCACCTTAGTGCTCGGATCGCCGTTGCTGGTTGCTTCTTCGTCAATTGCAACGAGTTGGCGGTATGGGGCAAAAGCCGCTGAGCAGGTTGCACCAACACCACCGCTAGTCAGTGCGACGCCCGAAGACACTGCGCCGGGCGTGAGGTAGCTTAACGTTATTGCTCGATAGTGCGTTCGTGCCGTGCCCACAACCTGGACCTCAATTTTCGCGAGTGCTTTGGTCCCAAACATCCGCCTGCTGCCGTCGCGATAGTCGAGCTGTGAACCTACCGGTGTTGTGCCATTTGCCATCGTCCCAACCGTTGGTGTGCAAACCAGTTCGCTATCCCACGTCAACGAGACTGTGGCATGGTGGCTTATAGTGCCGTTTCGACCGTATTCGATTGTCGAAAGCAGGCATTCGCCGTAAGACGTGCCAACGTAGGAATAAACGATTTCGTTGCCGAAGGCGTCGCGGGACGATGTGAGCGGAGCGTAGTCGTCACTAACGTTGCAGCCATCAAACTGCGCGGGCGTGCCGAAGTAATGCGTCGTGCCATCGTTGGTACGCACGCGCCAGCGGAAAGCCGCGCTGGGCGTCATGCGCTCGTAACGAGCGCCGCTATTGTCGTTCTGCGCGCGATAGGTACGGAAGGTGCCGCTATCCCCAGCCTCAGTGACGCGCACCAGTGGCCGGCCACCGGCCAAGCCGCTGACGAACATGTCGTTGTCACGCGCGTCGCCGCCTGCAGCGACGAGATCCTGATCGGCCATGCCGCTGGTGGCAAGGGC
>JAKQOD010000702.1 GCA_029565465.1 Deltaproteobacteria bacterium | reverse complement strand
CCCTGTGGCATCGGGACTACGTGCAAAGCTGCCACCGCTGGGCGATTGCCCTTCAGCCCAATCGACGCCATCGATCAACACACGGTCAGCGTTGCGATAGATCCACAGTTCTTCATCGCTGCCGAGCTTAAAGCCTGCGGTGGTGTCGCTAACGTCGAAAGCGAGGTAAGCACCAGGAGCCAACACAGTGGCCGCAAAAGGCTTGCATTTGACGAAATCGGCTTTGACATCGACGAAGCAATAGTCGCTCAAGACGATCGAGGTAGCGCCAGTATTGGTAAGTTCAAACCAATCGTCAGGTGTGCCACTAGCCGCAACTTCGTTGAGTACCAAACCGACCTGGGCGACCGGCGCATCAATCGGTTGCACGACGGGCCCGTCGGCACGTGGGCTCGCATCGGGGATGGAGCTTGCCGGATTTGAGCAGGCCAGCAAGCCAGGGACGAGCAAGGTGATGGTTGCGAACATGAATGGTTTCATAAAGTTCCTCCTGCGACAGGGACCGACGCACATGCCGATAAGGTCAACATGACGATCGTTGCAGTTTGAGCATCGGTGCCCGCAAGTGATGACGCAATGCCGGTTGCCGTGCGGCGCTCAACGCTTAACCACGCACGCAAACCGCGTGCGTTGCAGTTTGCGGAGGCACGATCGCCTGCAACGTTGGATGCATTGATGCGCGCTGACCAAAAGGAAGTTGACAGTGCGGCCATAAGGCTCTGCGCACGGCCCGTTGCATCACTATTGTCGAGTGCGAAACGCGCTTGTGCAAAGCGGCCCACGATGTCGAGGCGCGGCACAATCGATGCTTGCAACCAGGCAGCGCCAGTGGTGGCAGTGACATCGCCTCGGCCCGCTACGCCTAGACCACGAACCGCTTCGACGCCAAGCGCGCCCACCGCGGTAGTCAGTGTTGCTGCGCCGCCAAAACGGTGATTACGCGCCGCCGCTGGGCCAAGCGACCCATCGCGCGCCATCGCAGCCAACCACAACTGCATCGGCTGATCGCGCAGCCGGCCGATCGCGAGCGTTGCATCAAGCACCGCCGTCGTGTTTTTGCCGTTGTTGCGTTCACCGAAATTGCGGCCTTCACCGTTGCCCACCGCAATCAGCAATCGCGCCGGCCCAATCGTGGCAGCACTGGTGAAACCCAGTTCGCCAGGAGCGCCAAAAAGATAGGTCTCACTCGCCGATGCAGTGATGGCGCGCAATGCGGTGCTTTCGTCGAGGCCGTTGACCCATGGATCAGCGATCAAGCCAGCGTCGCCGTGCAAGGTTACCGGGCCTAGGCTCAACGCGCTGTGAATGTGCGCGCGTTTGACCCGCAGAACCAGCGAATCGCCGTCGATACCAAACCCACTCAATGGCGATGCCGAACGAATTGCTTCGATGCGTACTTCGGCATTGGTGTGACGCAGCAATCCAATGCCTGCGCCAAGCTCAGCGCGACTCACGGTGAATTCGCTGCGCCGAACACCGCTGCCCCGTGCTTCGATGCCGTGGGAAAAGAATTCAAACTCGAGCGCAACTGGCCAAGGCCAGGCACGGGGCGCGGGCACGGGCACGGAGGGTGACACGGGCACAGCCGCGGAAACGGGCACGGGCACGGACGGTGACACGGGCGCAGACGGTAGCGCCGGCGCAGGCTCGGCCACCGGCGGCGCCTCGAGCACCGCATCATCGGCGACGGCAGCACTAACCAGCAACGTGTTAGCAGCGATTACCACGCTTAGATATTTTGTCTTCATTGCGTTACTCCGAACGAACCAGTCGTGCACTGCATCAAATCAAGCTCCACGGCATCTCGATAGTCTTGCCGCGACCGCGGCGCATAGGCTGCAACAAACGCCGCAACCTCGTCGGCAAACTCCATCTCGCGGCCACGCAGCAAAGGCGCAATAACCGTAGCGCCAACGGCCCCACTTGCCGTTAGCGATTGCCCGTGGGCCCGCGCCAACAGCCGGCCCATGGTCGTAGCCAATTGCAACACAGCCGCGCGACCGTCGGTGCCTTTGGCTGCAACAGCTACATCGTCGAAATTCAAGCCTCGCTGATAGCCAGTGCGGCTAACCACGCGATACGACTGCGGCCCCAGCGCGGCCCAGCCCAACATTGGATCACCGGCAAGTTCGCCTTGCGCTTGACGCTGTGCCGTTGCAACCCGTTCGCCATTCGAGTTCCACCCAAAGCTCGGTAGCGTTGCGGGGGTTACAACCGCAATACCGTCGCGTGATTCTCTGACTTCGATCAGCAGGTCGTCGTCGAGCGACGCAGTTGCGCCTTCAAGCAACACATAATAACGCAGCGCTGGATAGCTGGACACTCCAGCACCAAGGCGGCGGCGTACGCCTTTGATGGTGGCAGCGCTGGCGTTGAGTTCCGGTTGCACGGTGGTGCGCCAGGCCGCCACGACCGCAGGCAGTGAAGCGGCGGCTTCGACTCCGACGCCGACCAATTCATCCTCGATGACCCCATCGCTACCTGGCGGTTCCACCTCGCCAAACGCCATGCGCCGGACACCATCGACGATGGGGGCCACTTCTTCCAAGCGGCGAGCAGCATCGCCGTCGCGCTTGGCTTTGTCGATCAACTTGTCCAACAGTGGATCGCTGCCAGTTGTTACAAACCAGCTACGATCACCGCCGGCCAATGTTTGAAGTTGCGTTGCATATCCGGTTGCGACTGCATTGCTAATCGCGCGTGTAAACGCAACATCTAGCGCCGCTTCATCGGGTGTCACGGCGACAACGACCGACAATGCTAAGCGGCGGACGTCGACCCAATACGGCGCAAACCCCGACGCATCAAAATCGTTCCAATCGACAAACATGGTGCCGTCTGCGGCTCGAAAGGTGCCGAGGTTTTCAACATGCGGATCCCCAATGACGCGCGTAGCGGCTGCGGCCGCATTGCCGAACTTGGTGGGCATGTTCCAAGGTGAAGCACTGGTAGCATCGGACCAGTACAACACCGCCGTGCCGCGCAGCCAGGTGTACCAGTTACGTTGCATCTTATGAAACTTCATCGCGACCGTCGCAGGATCACGGAGCAGCCAAATTTGATTGTCGATGGCCAGCACATTACAAACGGCGGCCGTACGCGGTTCTAATGACGAATCGCTGCAACTTGACGCCGCAAGTAGCCCTGCGGCGACCGCGCCGATCAGCGTTGGCTTCATCAAGTAGTGCATGGCAGGCATCTGGCCATGGCTTTGTGACAGATCGATGGCAAGGCCGCTCCGAGTTCGTGACTCAAGCGAAGTGATCTCAAGCGACTTCACGAAGACGTCACGCAACGCCATCTTTGTTGTCACGCTTGCCGTGCAAGTTGCGCGCATCAACCCATGCGCAACACTCATTTACGGTTCGCATTCTTCACCGCCCTCGGCGCCATCGCAACGCAAGCGCCGTCGTCGAGTATTGCAGGCACAGCGCCTGCGCCGGTAGCAGCGCCGGCCGCACCGCCGGCACCGTCCGCACCGACAGCACCTACGACACCGACCACGCCGCCGGCACCGTCCGCACCTGCGGCACCAGCACCGACCACGCCGGTCGCGGCACCAACAACTCCACCGGCACCGACCACGCCACCGTCCGCACCTGCGGCACCGACCACGCCGGTCGCGGCACCAACGACTCCGCCGGCACCGACCGCACCTGCGGCACCGGCACCGACCACACCGGAAGTGCCAGTGGACCAGGCTACCGGCACCGGCGACGTTGTTCCGGAACCTGCCCCGACCTACCCGGTCGGCATCCACGGCATCGTCCTTGATGAAGCCACTGGCGTCGGCCTGCCTGCTGCCACCGTCACGGTGCTCGGCACCACGAAACAAACCGTCGCCACCGATCTCGACGGCTCGTTTGTGCTGACGCTTGCGCCAGGCACCTACACCATCAACTTCTTCACGCCACTGTACGATGCCAAGACGGCAACGTTTGTCGTCCGCGCCGGCGCATCCACCGAAGCGTCGCTGTCATTGCAGCCAGCTGCGGCGATGAAAGAAACCATCGAAGTACGTGGCAAGATCGATACCCGCACCGAATCTGCATCGCTTGCGGTCCGCCGCGCCGCCACCGTGGTGTCCGACGGGGTGAGCGCACAAGAAATCTCGCGCACAGCTGCCTCGAACGCAAGCGAAGCGATGAAGCGGGTAGTCTCCGTTAGCATCCTGGACGGTAAATACGTTGCACTGCGCGGCTTAGAAGGCCGCTACGTCACCACCTTGCTCAACGGCATTGTGTTGCCGAGCACCGAGCCAGACCGCAACGCGGTACCGCTCGACCTGTTTCCAACCTCGTTGTTGGCCAACCTCACCGTCTTCAAAAGCTACGGCGCCGAGCTGCCAGGTCAATTTGGCGGCGGCACGCTAGCCATCGACACCAACTCATTCCCAACCAAGTTTGAAGCCAAGGTCAGCCTCGCGACGTCGGCGAACAGCGCGACCATCGCGCAAACTGGGCTCTATTCCACCAATCGCAGCGCGGCCGGGTACTTCGGCTTCGACGGTGGCAACCGCCAACTGCCGAGCGACGTTCCAACCGGCCAAGCCTTGCGCGGCATGTCGGAAGCCGAGATGACCAGCATCGGCAAGTCGTTTCGCAACGACTGGGCGCCGACCGAATCGCAAGTCGCGCCAAACGTCGGCCTCAACGCCACCGTTGGCAGCACGGTTCCCGTCGCGCACCGCGCGCTCGGCTACTTGGTTACTGGCATGATGCGCCACGGCTTTTCCGGCCGCACTGGCGAATCGGCGCGCACCGGCATCAGCGGCGGCCAACTGCAACCCACCGATTCATTGGCCTACGATGTCGGTGAACGCGAAGCCACCGTCGGCACGTTGGCTAACGTTGGCTACGCCGTCGCACCTGGACACAGCATCAACCTGTTCGGGTTGTACAGCCACGTTGGCACTGACGCGGTTTCTACCGGCCTGGGCTACAGCGAAGCAGACGCTACCAACATTGATGTCTCGCGCATTTCGTTCGTAGAACGCGCGCTTGGCATGGCACAAGCAGTCGGCAAACATAAGCTTGCCGCCGCTCATGGGCTCGAGATCAAATGGCAAGTGAACGGCGCCAGCACGCGCCGTGACGAGCTCGACACCCGCGACTTGGTCTACACCGTCGACCCAACCAGTGGCATGTCGACCTACAAAGACCAACCAGGCTCCGGCCAACGGTACTGGTCGTTTTTGTCCGACACCTCATTCGGCGGCGGCGCCGATGCGATGTTGCCGCTTGGCAAATTGCGGTTGCACGCTGGCACTTCGCTGCAGGCAACTGATCGCGGTTTCCGCGGCCGTCGCTTCCGCTACCGCTACATCGGCGACGACTCGTCGGTGCGCACCATGGCTGCGAACCAAATCTTCAGTGCCGAGCACATCGGCACTGATTTCGAAGTGCAAGAAGACACCTTGCACGAAGACTCGTACCAAGCTTCGCTCAACATTGCGTCGGGTTACGTATCCGCGGACGTTGATGCCAACGCGCGCCTCAAGCTGATCGCCGGCGTACGCTACGAACACGCTAGCCAAGCGCTGGCCAATGGCAGCCGCTACGCCATCGCTGGTGTACGCGCCGACATCTCGCGCAACGACAACGACGTGTTGCCTACCGGCAATGCGGTGTACGCGCTAACCAACAACACCAACCTGCGAGCGGCCTACAGCTACACCTTGGCACGCCCTCGTTTCCGCGAACTCGCACCGTTTTTGTACTTCGACTATATCCGCCGGCGCAGCCTCTCGGGCAATCCGAACCTCGCAACCACGCACATTCATAATGCCGACGTCCGTTGGGAGTACTTCCCTGGCCAAGACGAAGTGATTGCTGCAAGTGGATTTGGCAAACGCTTTGAACAGCCAATCGAACAAGTGCTGTCCGACAGCGAATCCAACGCATCGTTCCGCAACGCTGCAAGCGGCAATCTGGTGGGCTTCGAACTTGAAGCCCGTGTCGAGCTCAGCCGCATCCACCGCTCGCTCAAAGCGCTGCGCTTTGGCGGCAACCTCGCCATCATGCGATCGCGCGTGCAGCTACCTACCGACAACATGATTCTCACCAACCGCAATCGTCCGCTTTACGGACAATCACCCTACGTTGCCAACGCCAGCATTGAATATCGCAACCCAACTATTGTCGACGTCGGCATCTTGTACAACGTCAGCGGCCGCCGCATCAGCGATGTCGGCGTCGAAGGCTTGCCCGACACCTACGAAGAAGCGCTGCACCGCATTGATGTGGTTGCCTCGCGCAAGATTACCGACCAACTCCGCGCCAAGCTGTCAGCCACCAACCTCGCCAATCAAAGCGTGCGCTTGACCCAAGGCGGCATCACCGTTGATCGCTACGCGCCGGGCACATCCGTCGTCGTTAGCCTCGACTGGGCGCCGCAGTGAGCGCGCGCTGGCAACTATTAACCTCGGTTTGTTTTTGCGTCATTTCAAAAAGGATTCGCAAATGAAAATGTTCAAGCAACTTCTCCTCCTTAGCGCTTCAACCTTGGCTTTGGCCCCAGCCTGCGGCGATGGCAACAGCGACTTGCCAATCGATGCACCCGTAGTGCCTGTCGTCGACGCTCCTGCCGCTGGCGGCAACGTCGATGTGCCTGCCGGCGAAATCACTGGCAACACCACGTGGTTAGCCAAAAACACCTACATCCTCAAAGGCCAAGTCTTTGTTACCAGCGGCACGCTGACCATCGAACCAGGCACTGTGATCAAAGGCGATGCCGGCTCGGTGCTCACCATCAGCCGCGGCGCCAAGCTCAACGCAGTTGGCACCGCCGACAAGCCCATCGTGTTCACCTCCAGCGCCGCAACGCCAAAATCGGGCGATTGGGGTGGCGTTGTGATGTTAGGCGCCGCACCGATCAACGTCACCGGTGGCGTCAACAAAGTCGAAGGCTTTCCAGACACCCTCGGCACCAAGATCGAATACGGCGGCACCGACGCTGCGTCGGACTGTGGCAAGCTCAAGTACGCCCGCATCGAATACGCGGGTTTCCAACTTGCCGTCGATAACGAACTCAACGGCCTCACTGTCGGTGCTTGCGGCTCGGCCACCGCTATCGACTATATTCAAGTGCACCTCGGGCTCGACGACGGCATCGAAGTCTTCGGCGGCACCGCCAACCTTTCGCACTTGCTCATCACCCAGCCTGACGACGATGGGCTCGACTGGGACTTGGGTTGGAACGGCAAAGCGCAATTCGTGATCGTGCAACAGAAAAACGGTCGCGGCGACAAAGCCTTTGAAGCTGACAGCAACCGCAACAACAACGACGCACTGCCACGCAGCGCGCCCGAAATCTGGAACGCCACGCTGATCGGCGGCGATGGCGTAACCACCGACAAACAAGGTGGCATGCACTTGCGTCGCGGCAGCGCAGGCAAGTTCAACAACATGATCATCGCCTACTTCTCGTCGTTCCCCGTCGACGTTGACGGCGCTTCGAGCGCGGGCCAATGGGGCACTGGCTTGACGATCGCCAACACCTACTTCATGAAGACCGCAGCCGGCGACCTATTCCCAGCCAACTTCGACGTGGTCTCGAACAAAGAAAACGATTGCGACGGCGCTGGCGCCAATTGTTTCAACGAAGCGACCGCGCTCGGCGGCGTTGTTAACAATCACATGAGCGCTGACCCAATGTTGACTGCGCCCAAGGACCTCGTTGCGCCAAACTTCAAACCGAAGGCCGGCGCGCCGGTACTCACCGGCTGCGGCACCCCGCCTGCTGGCTTTGACCAATCGGCCACCTTCTGCGGCGCCGTCGGCGCAACCGACTGGACCGCTGGGTGGACTCGCTTCCCGCAGTAGTGCGTGGTCGCTGCTAGTGAGGCAGCTGCTAGTACTTTCGATGTGAGATCGATGCGCGCGCTTGCATAGAGCGCATCGGTCACCGCCAAATCGGATTTTTCCGTTTCAGTGATTTGCCGGATGTGTCGCCAATGGCCGTTTGGATGCGTGCCGTTTGGCCGCGTCAGGGCCGCCAGTTCTCAAAAACATTCATTGCCTGCGCTAACGCAGGGCCAAAACTCTTTCGAAGTTCGGCCAATTCAGGCGTACCAGGATCGAGGTTTTCCAAGAATGACACCACGACAAGTTCCTGCAAGTCGCTACTGCCTTGAGCCATCGCCATCTCTAGCGTCTGCAACGCGGCTTGAACTTCTTCGTGTCCAACGCCTTGTCGTGCTTGTAGTGCAAGCACGCTCCTCGTCCAATCCCCCATCAGAACGTGCGGCAACAACTCGTGGTTATCCGACAGATGCGTTGTTAGCGCCTCGTCGAAATCGAGCGAGAGACTTTTGAAATGCGATATGAATTGTTGAATGGTCATTTCATTGGGTGCAACTTCTCGAACTCGCCTGGCGCATAATTGTTGTCGAAGCATTTTTGCTCGATCAGAGACTGAGCGACGGTGTTCATCGTCGCAAGGTTGAGTCGCTGAACAACCACGAGGTTGGGTTCAGTAAAAAACACAGCGCCAACCGCCCATGCTTCGTTAAGCACATGAGCCAGCCGTGGCACGCTATAAAACGTGACCGTCCGGCACGTTTCGTCGTCCAATTCGATTCTTGCGCTCACCCGCCCTAGATCTCCATCTTCGCTATCGGAGTTTCCGACACTTTCAAGGTCACACGTTAGCCTCACAAAGCGTGCACGGCTCGGTGTACTTGGCACTTTAACGCCAATACTGGTTAACAAACCTTCCGCGGCAAGCGCCCGCGTGGCGTGTTCCATATTGGCTAACGTGACCTCAGGAACAATAATCAAACCCGTCTCCATAAAAAAAGTCTCGCGGCTGAGGTCAAGCTCCTGGGTCAGGCGTATGAGCTCAAAGAAGCTCAATTGATGCCAACTGCCATCGTCGAACTTGGCCCAGACAAATGTCCGATAACAACGAGTTTCCGCCTCCCACGCCGCGAAGTCATCAAAACCACCGTCGAAGATAAGGCTGACAAATTTCGCAGCACTACCGCTGTGCTGAGCACCCACGTTGTTACCCGCCGCTCATCAGCTGCGCATTGAGGCGCTTGCCGCCGCGGGTAAAGATGTTGCGCATCACGATGCGCAAGCCTGGCACGGCGATTTTGCCAAGGGTGGTTGGCGTGACGGCCATAATCCAGTCGAGCTGGGTGCCGGTGGCTGTCGCTTTGAGCTGGTAGTCTTCGGCCATCGCGCTGGCAAACGGCGAGGATGATCTCACCATGGTGAACGCAAAGCGTTTACCAGGCTCCCACGCAATCATGCGCTCCCGAAAACGGCCGAGGCCAGTGAGCGCCACGTCGCGGTCGGCGCCAAGCGTCGCCACGGATTCGCCGACCCACGCGGCCGACTTCATCATGGGAAACCATGTTGGCCAGCTTGCTGGCTCGGCCAGCTTCGCGAAAACCGCGTCAGGCGACGCAGCGAACGATGCGTGGCAAAACAAGCGCACAGGAGCGCTGGTAAAATAATCAAGGCCTTGGGGCGCAAGCTCTTTCATGGCCCGTAGCGTAGCAGCTTGCTGCGAAAGTTGAATCCTTTTGCCTGCCGTTGGCTCTCAACTGCCAATGTCTCGTATTGCGAAAAACGTTCGTGTAATTACAAGTGCAACCGCACTTGCCAGCGCGGTCTTGATGGGCTGCCACAGTGAGCATCACGGCACCCCTGCCGCTGCTTTACCGTCCATTGCTGTACAAACCACGGTTGCCCGTGCCGAAGCCCCTGTCCTTGGCGTTGCAGCAGTTGGCACAGTTCGTGCGCAAGAGCGGGTTGAGATCGCACCGACGGTGATGGGCAAGATCACCGAGCTGCATTGCGCAATTGGCGATCACGTAAAAGCTGGCGATTTGATTGCGCGGCTATCCGTGCAAGAACTTGCCGCACGGCTAGCACAAGCGCGTGAATCGCTCGCCAACGCAACGCTGGAACTCGACCGCGCCAACAAACTCAAAAACAGCGCGGCGATCCCCGGTGCCGAATACGACACCGTGCTGTCACGGCATCGCATTGCGCAAGCAGCTCAAGCCGAAGCTGTCACCATGGCTGGGTACGCCGTCGTACGCGCGCCAATCAGTGGCGTTGTCACTGCCAAAACGAGCAACACCGGTGACATGGCGATGCCAGGCCAACCGGTTTGTGTCATCGAAGACCCGTCAACGTTTCGGTTCGAAGCCACGATTCCCGAAACGCTGATTCGTTACGTGCAGCCAGCCGCAACGCTGGAAGTCAAAATCGACATGCTTGATGTTGCCGTCACCGCAACGGTGGCAGAAATCGCACCGACCACGGACACCGCCAGCCGCACCGTGCTGGTGAAACTGCGCATGCCTGCAGATCCAAGGCTGCGGGTTGGCGCGTTTGGTCGAGTGATGGTGCCCTCGACCGCCGTGGCAACTGTTACCGTGCCGACCCGTGCATTGGTACGCCACGGCCAACTGGTCTCGGTGTTTGTCGTGAGCGAGGGCAAAGCGAGGTTGCGCTTGGTGCGCACCGGCAGAACCATCGCCGCCGCACCAACCGGCGGCGCCGATCGCATCGAAATCAACGCTGGCGTGCAGCCAAGCGACGTCATCGTCGTTGATCATGTCGACACGCTCGTCGACGGCCAACCGGTGACCACGACGGCGGTGCAACAATGAGCGACAACACTAAAGGCCTTGGCTTAGCCGGTGGTATTGCCAAAGCGTTCGTCAATTCGAAACTCACGCCACTCTTGATCATCGTATCGGTCCTGCTCGGCATTGGCGCTGCCATCATTTTGCCTCGGGAAGAAGAACCGCAAATTAAAGTGCCAATGGTCGACGTCATGGTCGCCATGCCCGGCGCGTCGGCGGCCGAAGTAGAGCGGCGGGTCACCTCGCCAATGGAACGCTTGCTGTGGGAAATCGAAGGCGTGGAATACGTCTACAGCACCAGCCAATCGGGCCGAGCAACCGCGATCGTGCGGTTCAACGTGGGCGAAGACGTGGAACGTTCGTTGGTCAAGCTGCATCAAAAGCTCATCGGCAACGCCGACAAAATTCCACCAGGTGCATCGCAACCGTTGATCAAAGCCCGGTCGATCGACGACGTACCGATCTTGGCGATGACCTTTCACTCGCAACGCTACGATCACCAAGAGTTGCGGCGAGTCGCAGCCGAAGTGGAAGCGCGCGTCAAACGCACCACCGATGTTTCAGAAACCAAACTCATCGGTGGGCTGCGTCGGCAGATCCGCGTGCATCTCGATCCGATCGCGCTGGCGGCTCGCAACCTCAGCCTCAACGAGTCGTGGGGCGCCGCCCTCGCGGCGAACCATCAGTCGCGCGTCGGCACGTTCACGGCCCATGACCAAGAAATCATCGTCGAAGCTGGCGGCTTTTTCAGCGACGCCGCGGATGTTGGGGCAACCGTCATTGGCGTGTATGGCAACGTGCCGGTACACCTCAGCGAAGTCGCTCGCATCGAAGATGCCGCCGAAGACACCACACAATACGTGTTCTTTGGCCAAGGCGGCGCCAACGGCGGCGGTGCCGAAGTGCCGGCCGTCACGCTGTCGGTAGCCAAGCGGCCCGGCACCAACGCGATCGTCGTTGCTAACGCCGTGCTGGCCGAAGTCGAACGGCTCAAAGGCACGGCCATCCCGGCCGACATCGACGTCACGATTACGCGCAACTATGGCGAAACCTCGTCGGAGAAGTCCAACGAACTTTTGCTCCACATGGCGATCGCGATTGTCAGCGTTTCGCTGCTGGTTCTATTCATGCTTGGCTGGCGTGAATCGTTGGTGGTTGCGATTGCGATTCCTTCGACGCTGGCGCTGACGTTGCTGGTCTTTTATCTCGTCGGCTACACGCTCAACCGCATCACGCTGTTTGCATTGATCTTTTCGATCGGCATCTTGGTCGACGACGCGATCGTGGTTGTCGAAAACATGGTGCGCCATCGCGACTTGCCAGAAAACCAAAACCGCAGCCTGCGCGATATTGCGATTGCGGCGGTTGCCGAAGTCGGCAATCCCACGATTTTAGCCACCCTCGCCGTCATCGGTGCGATCGTGCCAATGGCCTTTGTCGGTGGCCTGATGGGGCCGTACATGAGGCCGATTCCCGTCGGTGCTAGCGCTGCCATGGCCTTTTCGTTGCTCATCGCATTTGTGGTTACGCCGTGGGCCGCAGCCCGCTTGCTCGGCGGCGGCCGGCCACACACCAACCCGCACGGCCATGGCCAAGAAAGCCGCCTGACGCGTGGCTATCGTTGGCTCATGATGCGCTTGGTCAGCCGCGCTGGTTGGCGCTGGAGCTTTTTTGCCGTGATCGGCACCTTGCTTGTCGCTGCAATTGCGCTGGTGCCGTTCGGCATCGTGCACGTCAAAATGTTGCCGTTCGACAACAAAAGCGAACTCGACATTGTGATCAACATGCCAGAGGACACGTCGCTCGAACGCACCGCGGCAGTTGCGCGCGAAATTGCAGCAGCCGTGCGCGATCAGCCCGAAGTGCTCAACTACCAAGTTTACGCTGGCACCTCGTCGCCGTTTACCTTTAACGGCTTGGTCCGGCACTACGACATGCGCCGTGGCGCTGCCGTTGCCGATATTCAGATCAACCTGTTACCCAAACACGATCGCAGCGCGCAAAGCCATGACATTGCGCGGCGCATTCGGCCGCTCGTCGTCAAAATCGCCGAGAAATACGGCGCGCGCACGGCCGTCGTCGAAGTGCCACCCGGCCCGCCGGTGCTGCAAACCTTGGTCGCCGAAATCTATGGCCCTACCACCGAAGTACGGCAGCGGTTAGCAACCCACATGCGCGACATCTTCAAAAGCACGCCCGGCGTCGTCGACGTTGATTGGTACTTGGAGTCGCCACAAACCAAAGTTCGGTTTGCCATCGATAAGGAAAAAGCCGCGCTGCATGGCATTTCGCCGGAAGACATCGCTGCCACGCTGCGCATCGCTACCGATGGCGCGCCCGCTGGTTTGTTGCACCTGCCGCTTGAGCGTGAAGACGTGATGGTGATGTTCGACGTACCAGACTTTCAGGTTTCGTCGACCGTGGACCTATCTGCGTTGCGCGTACGGGCGCCACACGGCCCGCAGGCCGGCGCGCCCATCCCGCTAGGCGAACTGGTCACGCCGATCACCGTTGTCGAAGACCGCAGCATCTATCATAAGAACCTGCTGCCCGTGGTCTACGTCACGGGTGATGTCGCAGGCGGTGCCGAAAGCTCCGTCTATGCCATCTCGGCGATGAACAAAAAGATCGGCACCTTCGATGGCGCGGATGTCGAAATCTTCAACGCTTCGATGCCGAAAGATGATGCCCGCCCGTCGATCAAATGGGACGGCGAATGGCAAATCACGCTCGAAGTATTCCGCGATTTGGGGCTAGCGTTTGGCGTTGTAATGGTGGTGATTTACGCGTTGCTCGTTGGCTGGTTCAAATCATTCACGACGCCGCTCGTGGTGATGGCAGCGATTCCGTTTTCGCTCGTCGGCATCTTGCCGGCCCACGCAGGCATGGGCGCGTTTTTCACGGCCACGTCAATGATTGGCTTTATGGCTGGTGCCGGCATCGTGGTTCGCAACTCGATCATCTTGGTCGACTTCATCGAGTTACGGTTGGCCGAAGGCATGCCATTGAACGAAGCCGTCGTCGACGCTGGCGCGGTACGCTTCCGGCCTATGGTGCTAACCGCCATGGCGGTAGTCGCTGGCTCAGCGGTCATTTTGTTTGACCCAATTTTCCAAGGCTTGGCGATTTCATTGCTGGCCGGCGAAGTTGCATCGCTGCTCATCAGCCGGATGGCGGTGCCCGTGCTGTATTCCATGCGTGGCGGCTGGATTGCGCGCCATCGCAAGGTTGGCAACTTGGCCGACGCGACAACGCCAGTATCCTCGCCTGAGCCAGCGCCTGCCAACGATGCAGCGCCGCAACCGTAGCCCGTTTACACCCACGCTTCGATGCGCCAGCCGCGTTGCGTGGCCAAGCGCTTGAGCCGCACGTCGGGATTCACGGCCACGGCCGTACCAACCCGCGCCAACATCGGCAAGTCATTGTAACTGTCCGAATAGAAGTGACTGCGCTGGAGATCAATGTTGTGCGTTGCTGCAAAGGTCTCGGCGAGGCGAACTTTGTGCGTGCCGAAACAAAAGCCTGCGGGTCGCCCGGTAAACCGGCCATCGACAACCTCGAGTCGTGACGACAGCACGTGTTCGATCGCTTCGCCGCGTGCCACTGGCGCTGCGGCATATTGGGTCGACCCAGTTGCCAATACGATCAGATGCCCTTGTGCGCGATGCGCGGCGATCGCGGCCCGCCCTTTCGCAGCGACGTTATGCGCAACATCTTGTTGATACCAAAGCTCACACTTCGCACGCAGGTCACTTTCTTGTTCGCCCGTAAGTTGCTCACACAAACGCGTGAACACGGCATCCATATCGAGCAACGCCAGCTTGTACAGCGAACTCCAATAGACGGCTTTGGCCAGCGTACGCTTTTGCAACTCGCCTCGGCGATACAAAAACTTGGTCCAACTCATGCCCGAATCGATGCGGAGCAAGGTCTTGTCCATGTCGAAGAACGCAGCGATCTGCGGTGTGGGCAAAGCAGCCATAGGTAGTCGTTATAGCGCGATCGCGCAACAACGCTCGCCCAGGCAAATCTAAGGATTCGATTTTGCCTGAGAATCGTGCGACCATAAGGTGGTGAATAGCGTTTCGCCATTGGCTCTGTGGCTCGGTCCCGTGTGCCTGCTTGCGGCTTGCTCGTTCAGCGCGAACATCGCCGATGACGCAGGTCGAGATGCACCGACGACAATCGATGGACCTAAGCCGATCGATGCGATGCCGGTGCCTTGCGGCGGGGTCGATTGCGGCGCACACAGCGCGTGCGTCGACAATGCGTGCAAATGCGAAAGCGGCTTTGACACGCCAACCGCCGCGGGCTGTACCGACATTAACGAATGCGCGGTCGACAACACGTGCGCAACAGACGCTGGCCAATGCGTCAACAATATTGGCGGCTTTGAATGTTACACGCCGGCCACCTGTGCTGCCGTGAAAGCCAAAACCGGCGCGACCACCGACGGCGATTACATCTTGTACATCGGTGGCGATGGTAACAAACCGTGGACGGCATACTGCGCAGATATGAACACAGCCACGCCGCTGGAATTTCTAACGCTTCCGGCGTCAGAGAATTCGGCGATGTATAAGGCCGGCGGCGCGTCGAGCGGCACCACGGTAACCACCACGTATCAAAGAGTCCGGCTGAATCCGGCAACGCTGCAAATCGACACCGGCAACCAGCGATTCGCCGCGTCGCAAGGTAGTTTGATGCACAGCAATTCTGGGACGACAGTCACGGCAATGCCGTACGCAACCGCGATGTCCTGCAGAAACAATAACGACAAAAGCGGAGAGGCTTTCGTCAATCTGCTGGGCACGCAGTTTCACGTGACTCAGCAGTTTGCAGCAGGTGGTGCGGGCTCCGGCAGCGCACTACAAGTAACCGACAATCAACAAAAATTGAAGATTGCCGGAGGCGGCTTCTGTGGTTGGAATGCGCCGATGGGTTCGCCCGGCGACCCCTACAACCAACGAGGCACCACCCTACAGCTAGCCTACCAGTGAAGGCCTGGCCGGCCCGCAATGCGAAAAATGCGCAGTTCAAGCGCGCACAAAGATCGATCTACTGAGGGATTCGCACTTGCTGCAGAATCGT
This sequence comes from Deltaproteobacteria bacterium, assembly GCA_029565465.1. Lineage (GTDB taxonomy): Bacteria > Myxococcota_A > Polyangia > Haliangiales > Haliangiaceae > JABFXX01. The sequence goes on along the minus strand of JAKQOD010000702.1, from coordinate 1,797 downwards.
GCAACGATAAACCGATGGAGCGCTGCTTCGTCGTTAGCCTTGGTTTCGTGCTGGCTTGTTACACGCCGACGCGTGCGAATTCAGATGCTACCAATGCAATCGACGCAACCTGCGCCAGCTTGGCATGTGGAGCGCATGCCCATTGTGTCGATAATGCGTGCATGTGCGACGCTGGGTTTGCCACGCTAACCGCAGCCGGTTGTAGTGACATTGATGAATGTGCCGCCACCGGAGCTTGTGCCGCTACCGACGGGCAATGTGTCAACTCTGAAGGCAGTTTCGAATGTTACACGCCTGCTACCTGCGCTGCCGTCAAAGCCAAAACCGGTAGCTCGCTTGATGGCGACTACACGCTTTACATCAACGGCGATGGCTCCAAGCCTTGGAAAGCATATTGTGCAGTGATGGACAGCGTGCAACCGCTGGAATACCTGACCGTGACACCAGCCAACGAAAACCTGGCGACTTATAAGAGTGGTGGTGCGTCAATAGGTAGTGATGTCATCACAATCTATCAACGGCTACGCCTCGATCCGATGACCCTGCGCGTCGCTACGGCCGATCAGCGTTTCACAACATCAATCGGCAACTTGAATCACAACAATACGGCAGTCGTGGTGAACGCTATGCCTTACGCAACCGCGATGTCGTGCTTGGGCGCGGCGAATCAGACCGCCGATGCGTTTATCAATCTGGTTGGTTCGCGGTTTCATCTTGACCAAGTTTTTACGAAGGCCGGCAACGCACCAGGCGGCGCCATCCGCTTCGCTAGCAACGCGCAAAAGGCAGCGATTTCGGGTGGTGGCAACTGCGGATGGCATGCCCCGGCGGGCGCTCCAACTGACCCATTCAACCAACGCGGCACCACGCTGCAACTCGTCTATCAGTGAGTGCTACAGGACTGCGCCTTCCAGCAAACGAATCAAGATATTCGAACCAGCATGGGTTACGGTGCTGGCCAAGATCGAGCCTGTGCGCGACCGCATCCAGCCAAACATCAAGGCTGGAAAAAACGTTGCCAGCGCGCGCGGATCGCCGTCTTTGGGTAGGTGAATGACCGCAAATGCCACCGCCGACAAGACCAACGCAAGGCCAACGCCACCGCCGAGGATGCGGCGCTTGGGAGGCCAGCGCTGCTCTAACAACGCCAGCAAGTAGCCACGGAAAAACAACTCTTCCGGCAGTGCTACAACGACCAGCTGCACGATGCAAAATTCAGGAAAGTTGTCTTTGGCTGAAAAGCTCCAATTCAACGCCGGCCAATGAATGCCAGCGAGCCCGTGATAGCGCGAGCACAACCCACGCGGCGCGAGGTGCGCCAGCGTCGAGGATTTACAAACGCCTTCGTAAAAACCGATGTACACAGCAATAAAAATGGGAAACAAAACCAGCATGACGAGGCACGCGGTCGCTAGCCCGCGCCGCACCGGTGCGGCCACAAAGCCGTAGTCAACCAGGTCTTTGCCGCGTCGCCAGGCAAACCAAGATGGCACGTACAAAAACGTCACGGCGATCAATGCGCTGCCGAGATGGCCAACGGCAGGGACCTTGATGTTGAGGTGGACCAGCCCGGCAACGAGCAACAAAACGGTGAGCCACGCATACAACGCTTCGCGCGCGAGTTGCGTCGGCGTAGCGGCAGGGCCTGGTGCATCGTTAGGGGCACGTAGCGTCATCGTGCACCTCGCGTGCGACGCCACCACCATGCGCCCCACGCTGCATATTCACGCGTGGTCCAACGCAGGCCGAGCAACGGTTGTGCGTGCTGCAGGCTGTCAGCAATCACCCAAGCTTGGG
>JAKQOD010000696.1 GCA_029565465.1 Deltaproteobacteria bacterium | reverse complement strand
TTGGCGGCACCTGTATGATCAACGCCGCTCTCGTCGCAAACCCGGCTCGTCGAGCCACACCATGAGCGCAACACCAAGTACGTCGTGACGTTGGTCGCCGCCAACACGAACAGTGATGAGCCCAGCACAATACCCTTGATGCGTTCTTGGTTCTGAAACTGCCCCAACGGTGGCAACAAGTTCAACGCCCAGTTGCGTTTGGGGCGCGGTCGCAGCGCGCGTAGCTCGCCGGCATGGCGAGCGCGCACACTTTCAAAAAACGTCACGGCTTCGGGGGCAATCAGGGCCGGATCAAGGCGGCCATCGAGGTCGAGCTTCAAGTACGCGACAAACTCTCGCTCCGCTTGGTCGAATGCTTGCAAATAAAATGCAGCCAACCCCAACAAGCGATGCGCTTCAGCTTGATCACCTTTGCTGGGCGCGCCTGCGAGGACTGCCGTTGCCAACCGCTGCACGTCGCCCCACTCGCCTTGGTTCGCATGCTGATTGGCTTGCATCAGAGCTGCGCCCGATGCGCCAGCCGTCCCATTTCCTGGGGACAGGCCAGCGGTGTCGGCATAGCTCACGCGCGTCGGCGTCAGCATCAGCGTCAGCGCCACGGCTGCGAACATCACGATGGAACGTAGGCCTTTCATGCCGCCCGCGATCCCGTAAACGGTCGCATCGTAGCTTCACCGGCCGCCGAGATTCCTTCGCGATGGAGCACGGCAGCGACGGTCTTGAGCAAAATCTGGAGGTCGAGCAGGAACGATCGATTTTCGACGTACCACACATCGAGTTCGAATTTGGTATCCCAATCAATGCTGTTGCGGCCGTTAACTTGGGCCCAGCCCGTGACACCAGGTTGCACGTTATGGCGCTTGGCTTGCCGCTGCGAATACAACGGTAAATATTGCATCAGCAACGGGCGTGGCCCAACCAACGACATATCGCCACGCAACACATTCCACAATTCCGGCAATTCATCGAGGGACGACGCGCGTAGCCATTTGCCAAATGCAGTGAGGCGCTCGTGGTCGGGCAACGCATTGCCCGCCGCATCGACGGCATCGAGCATCGAGCGAAACTTCAGCATTTCAAACGGCTGGCCGTGCCGCCCAGGCCGTTTTTGTCGAAACAGCACGGGCGAGCCCAAGTTCTTGCGAACCAGCAAGGCAACACCCGCCAACACCGGCGCTGCCGCCACGAGCGTAGTGCCAGCAACGGCGATATCGAGTGCACGTTTAGCGATTGACACGGCTCATCCTACTTTAATGCGTACCAGGATCGGCGACGGTAACAGCATAGACGCCGGCCCGATCCGACACGCCTTGAGCTAATGGAATTTGTTGTTGGGCAACAGAACATTGCACACAGAATACTTGCACCCCAACATTGGCCATCGGCGAGGTCGAACCTGGCTGTAGGGTGGTACCTAAAATCGTAATCGCTTTCGTTGCCGCAATTGAACCGAGTGCACCAACCGCCACGTCGAGCTGCTCGATTGGCGCGATGCGCCGCAACGGGTCGACGATGTGCACATTGAAGCGTGTGCCAGCTGCGACGTTGATTGATGCCAGCCCAGCGGCATTGCTGGTTGCCGTCAATTGCAACGGTGGCAAGCCTGCCAACGGCGAGCTTGCCACCGGCGTCAACCGCAGCTCGACACCCGCAAGCGGGTTGCCTGCGAGTTTGATGGTTGCACTCATAACCGCTGGCGCGTCCGCACGCACACTTGCTGGCGTTATTGCCGGCACCGCCACGGTGCCGCTCGCGCCGCTGGGCGGTGCAAGCGCAGCCGTCAACGCGAAGGTTGGTACGGGCAACGACAACAATTTGCCACCCGCGTCCGTCGTTGTGCTTGTGGTGGTAACGCCCCGCGCGAAAACGGTCGGCCCCGCCGTGACAGTGCCACCGTTGCTGATTTCACCGCGCACGGCAACCTGGGTAAACGGTAATGCCACGTTGGCGGCGTCGCGAACTTCCATCCCTTGTAAATTGCGCACAGCCAACGTCGCAGCATAGCTGACTACGACATTGGCGCTTAGATCGAATTGCCCCGCAGCCACCAGGGTTGGCAAGCCGTTGCTTGGCGCAACCCGCAGCTCGGTAAGCGCCCCGGTGACAGGCCGCGCTTGCACAACGAATTGGCCGTTACTGTCGGTTGTGCCAACTGATGATGGCACGTTGCCGACCCGCAACGCGACGCGGGCATTTGCCAACGGCGCGCCACTGGGGCCAAACACCTGGCCGGTTACGGGGACGCCTGCGGGCACCTCGAGAATCGTGGCCAAGGTATCCCACGCCAAACGCATCGGTGCGACGGTTGCTGACGAGGGTGAAATGAGCACGTCGTACATGCCAAACTGCAAAGGCAACGAAAGCGCA
>JAKQOD010000051.1 GCA_029565465.1 Deltaproteobacteria bacterium | reverse complement strand
ACGACCACGGCAACTTGGCCATCGCCTGCCACGACCGTAGGCACATCGCGTGCGCCGAGCGGCGCCGCGGTTGCGCCACGCACCGCCACGGTCCCTGCGGTTACCGCGGCCATCACGTCGCCAAGTGCAGCGCGCGCCGCCCGCTCGGACGCATCCGAAGCATTCGCGGCTAACAACACGCGGCGCTCAATGTCGATGATGGGGTTGCCCGATTTTCGCTGCAGCCAACGCGCCCGAGCGGTTGCCAACACAAAGGGGCCCAAGGCGCCACGAATCGTGGCTGGCTCATCAGTCGCGACTCCAACAATAAGCGCGGTGTCGGCTTTGGCATCGCCCGCGAAGGCCAGCGCTGCTGAATCCGACAATGGAATAGCTCCATCACGGTTGGCAGCAGGCCCTGCAGCTGGCGTCGGGCGCAAGCGGTATCCGCGGCCAACCAACGCAGCTTTGACGCCGTCAAACTCCGGCACTTTGGTTGCGGCCGCACCGTAGTTGGCCCGCACCGTGGTTGGCGACAACGCTCGCGCCAGCAATGTTACCGTGTCGCCTTCGGGTGCCGCAGGGACCGACGGTGACTCGGTCCCGGCGTCGCCATCCGGCAGCGTTTGCACAATGCCCAGTTGTTGCAATCGCAAGCCGAGTTTGTGTTGATCGATACGCACATCAACTGTCAAACGGCGCCGACCTTCGACGACGTGGTCACGCGTCACCGTAAATGATGCGATCCAAAGGCGGGCCCGGCCGATGATCTCTTTATCGTACTCGACCCGTTTGGCTGCAACCTGGCTGCGACTCGCCAACTCGTCGACAGCTTTGCTCACAGCATCGGCAAAGGCGGCATCGAGCGCGACCACGCGAGCGTCGCTTGCGCCGGCGGCAGCATCACCTTCAACGGTGAGCTCGGCAATATTGTCATCAGCGAAGCTGGCGGTTGCGAACGCCAACACCGTCACGGCAAACAATGTTCCTACGGCTTTGCGCATCTCATGATCCCTATCGACTCACGATGATAACGCACAAAGTCGCCGGTTTGATTCCCGCCGGTTTCGATAATGTGATGACGCCAGCTTGCGCGGCAGTCGCCTTGATGGTCGGCCCGTCCCAACGCGTCACCCAGCGTTGTGCGCATGGCACTGGCGCACCGCCATCATTGAACAACCAGCCGACATTCGGCGCAATCGCGACTTTTTTGGCATCGATGGCAACCACTGCGACCGTGGCAGGATCCCCAGCGGCCTCAAGCTTGCGCGGGCCTTGCGCCGCTTGGCGCAACACTTCAAGCGGCAATAACAAGCGCACGCGCCAACTGCCGTCGGTCTGCGGCTCCGCGTGTTGCACGAGCGCTGCAGCGACCGCTGCATCCAGCTGTGCTGCATCAAGCAACGCACCAACGGTCTTGCTGTTAGCCCATGGCACATTTTCAACGGCGGCACGCAACCGTTTACGCGCATCCGCGATGCCACGGGTGCGGGCTGCTGCACGTGCCACGTCGGGGGTTGGCGCCCGCCGATCGGCCAAGCCGATGCCTTCGGCAACTACACCAGGCACGGTCCAATCAAGCATAACGTGCTCGGCGAGTGGCTGCGTCACGCTCGGTGATGCACTGGCCGGTGCGGCCAAGCCGGCCAGCACGACCACCGCAAACCACGTATTGTTCATTCCCATTCGATGGTTCCCGGCGGTTTCGACGTGATGTCGTACACCACCCGATTAATACCACGCACTTCGTTGATCACGCGGTTGGAAATACGCGCGAGCAAGTCGTACGGCAGTTGCACCCAATCGGCCGTCATGCCGTCTTTGGAATGCACCGCGCGCAGCGCCAACGCTTCTTCATAGGTGCGCGCATCGCCCATCACCCCGACGGAGCGAACCGGCAGCAAGACACCGAACGACTGCCAAATGTCATCGTACAACCCAGCTGCACGAATTTCTTGCTCGATGATGGCATCGGCTTCGCGCAACACATGCAAACGCTCACGGGTAAGCGGCCCCAAGCAGCGCACGGCAAGGCCTGGCCCCGGAAACGGTTGCCGCCACACCATGTGGCGCGGCAAGCCCAGTTCAAGCCCCAGCTGCCGTACTTCGTCTTTGAACAGTTCACGCAACGGTTCAACTAACGCAAGCTTCATATGTTCCGGCAAGCCACCGACATTGTGGTGGCTTTTGATCACATGGCTTGGGCCTTTGGTCGACACGCTTTCGATGACGTCGGGGTACAGCGTGCCTTGTGCCAAAAAACGCGCGTTTTCGATCGTTTGCGACTGTTGATCGAACACCGCGATGAACTCAGCGCCGATGATCTTTCGTTTGCGTTCGGGATCGGTGCAATTGGCGAGCGCATCCAAGAATCGATCTTCCGCGTCGATGACGCGCAAGTCGACTTTGAAGTGGTCGCGAAAAATCGTCGCGACATACTCGCGTTCGCCTTTGCGCAGCACGCCGTTGTCGACGAATATGCATGTCAACCGATCACCGATGGCACGATGGATCAGCGCTGCGGCAACGGATGAATCAACCCCGCCCGACAGGCCACAGATGACCCGACCGTCGCTGCCAACTTGAGCGCGAATCTTCGCAACGGCTTCGTCGACAAACGAAGCCATTGACCAATCGCCATTGAGTTTGGCGATGCCAAACAAGAAATTACCTAGCAGCTGCGCACCGCATGGCGTGTGAACAACTTCGGGATGGAACTGCAGACAGAAGATGCGTCGCGCGCGATGCTCGAACGCGGTCATGGGACAGTTGGCCGACGATGCGGTTTGCGTAAATCCCGGAGGCAGTTGCGCAACGTGGTCACCGTGGCTCATCCAAACCGACACATCGGCATCGGTGCCGAGCCCTTTGAGCAAGGGGCTATCGCCAGCGCTCACGCGAATCATGGCCCGGCCGTATTCGCGCTT
>JAKQOD010000669.1 GCA_029565465.1 Deltaproteobacteria bacterium | reverse complement strand
AGCATCGGCGCTGGTGGCCGCGTCGGCCAAGCGCAACCACTCGGCACGGCTATGGGCGATACCTGCGCTTTCACTTTTGGCCGCGGTGCCGCCGGTCCGCAACAGCGCGGCTATCGTGCGCAGCGCCATGGTGGAGTACATCGCGCTGGATTCGGCCATCACCGGCGGTGACATCACGTAGACAACTGCCGAATGGTTGGCGACGGCGCGTCGATCGTCGTCGCTCCAGGTCGGGCGAGCGCGGTCGCGACAACTGTCGAAGGCAGCGGTCATTCGTGGGTCTGGTTCGAGCAGGCTATATTCTTCGTCGAACGTGAATGCGCTATCGGATGCCTGTTGGACGGCGCTACGCACATCATCGAACGACGACCAGTTGCCAACCACGCATAGAATGTGTTTGGGGACCCACATGGAATGTAAGCTTAGCAGGCTTGCGTCGTGGGCTGGAGGCGTTGCTGAAAAAACTCGATCAGTTGGTGCAGTGCTTGATAGGTTGGATGGTCGGCGCGGTCGACAAAATGCAGGGTCAGCACCGAGTGCGCAGTGCGCGGCACACCGTGCGGATTGCCGCTGGATGAATCGATTTCGATCGCAATGAAGCGCGCGCCCAGCGCTTGCTGTAAGCTCGCAAACCGCGCGCTGGGCACCATCACATCGCCAGTGAAGCGCATGCCGAGTACGCTGAGCTGCTCACGCTCGGCACGCGCGCAAACGTGTTGCAAGGTCGCATCGTCGATGCCGACGGCGCTGCGCTGCTTTGCACTCACGGCGCACGGCAGGGATGGCTGGCTCAGCGCCGGTGCGATGACGGCAGGCTCCACCATCATGCCCAACGCAAACCCGCCGGTGAGGCACATGCCAATCGCGCCAACGCCCGGGCCGCCGCGTTCGTGATGTGCCAACGTTGCCAGCTGCCGGAGCCAATCAACCATTGGCGAATTGCGATCGGTGGCCCACACGGAAAATTCGCGCGAGACACATGCGCGGGCAAGCGATTGCGCTGTGTACGCTGCGGTTACCGCTTGGCCCGGTACGCCAAACATCGACGGTAGGTAGACGGAAAATCCAGCGTCGATGCAACGCTCTGCAAATGTAAATACCCCCGGATGCAAGCCCGGAATTTCGTGCATGATGACCACCGCTGGGCCAGCACCTCCAACGAAGACCGAGCGGGTGACGCCAAGGAACGTCAACTTGCGTTCGTTGCACCGGCCAAAGCGCTGATCGGCGCGCGTGACAGCTTCATCAAACAAGACGTTGAAACTGCCGTCCGCGCCTTGCTGCAACGGCACAACACGCTCAATCGCCGTCGGCGGAATGGCTTCATAGATATGCGGAAACAGCCCAGGCGTGCGCGGCCTTGCGCTGGCCTCGCTTGCATTGGGCGGCGGCACGGCCGGCTCAAAACGCACATCAAGCCCCGCGGTGCGCACTTGCAGCGCCACCACATCTTGCCCAGCATAATAACGCTGCGCCGAGGCTGCGAGTTGCTCATGGGTTGATGCATGGATAAAGCCTTCGCTGGCCATGCTCGCAGGCATGTACGGCTGGTGGGTTGGCCAAGCAAGCCACGTGGCACGTGGCATCAAGTGAAACACCGTCGAAGCTGACATTGCGGCAACAGGATCCGCGATTTTGTGATGAAACGGTCATTTTAACCTGCATTTTCCGCAAGGCTTACCCTGGGATCTCCAGCTACAATGACGACCATGTCTGCGCCGTGTACTCGCTCAATCATGGTTGCCGCTGCTTGCTCATGGCTCAGCGCCTGCGGTGATGACGGCCCCGATAAGCTTGCCGTATGCGAAATGGATCCGTCGATGACGGGGACCACCGCGAGCGCGTTGTCGATTCAGGATCGCAAAGTGATGGGCGCGGGTGTGCCGTACCAGCCAGATCTAACCATGCCGGGTCGCGAAGCCACCTTGCGCACATCGATGGCGGCTCGGCGGGCGATGGCGTGGGAGGTGGTGGCCAAAGTGTTGCAGCCAACCCCGATCGCCGAACCCAAATTGATGGCGCAATTTGGTTATCAACCAACGGTGCCAGCATTTCATACCTGGTATGGCCGCGACGACTACGAGCGCATTTTTAAAAAACTGTATCGTGATCTAGGCGCCCCTGGCCGCCGTGTTCATCAAGCGTTTGACGCAGCGACGATCGCTGGCGGCATTACCTGGAATGCGTCGGCGCTCGACGAGTTGGGCAGCACTAGCTGGCCCGAGTCGCGTTATCTCGAATATCTTGCTACCGCAACCAACGATGAGCACGCGCATGGCTTCGGCGGGATTTACCGCAATAGCTATTCGCCTGGCACGATTACTCACTTGCTCAAAAGCTACCCCAACATGCTCGCGTGTTTGGATAAGCCCGAGCCTGATCCGTTTTCGGCTGAGCCGATTACCGAAGGCCGCGCGGTTACCAATAAGTCGCCGTTGCAGTTGACCCAATGCGATTGGCAGGTCTTGGGGCCGTTTATGTCAGCCGCCGACGCGCAGGTTGCGGTGCGGGCCACCGGCGACGGCGATGCCGACATCTATGTGCGCCACGGCCAAGCGCCGGATATGTCAACCTACGATTGCAAATCGGTTGGCAACAGTTCCGATGAAGAATGCATCGTCGACGGGGGCGGGCCGATTTACGTTGGCGTGTTTGGTGCCAAAGCGAGCGCCGTCAACATTGCCGTCGATTATCGCGAAGCGGACTCGCGCAATCCTGCGTGCCTAGCGGGGGAAATGCCACGCGATGCGGTGATCGTGAAAGCCGACTGGCGCCGCGCGCAGTTTGGTGCTGCGCTGCCGATCTTCGATACCTCGGGGCCGCGCATGGCGGCGCGGTTGTCGAAGGCAGGCAACTTTGGCTGGGGCCCCGGCGACGGCCAGTCGGATCCACCGGCGAGCGCCATCTACACCGCGACGTTGCCCAACAACAATACGTTTCGAATGCCAGCGCTGCACATCATGACCAAAGAACTCGATCACTGGGTGTGGATCACCTTGTGGTGGTCGCCGACGCCCGAGTTGGATTTTGGCGCTGATCGGCCGGCGTCGATCGCGGCGCTGCCCGGGCCATGGAAAAATTACAAAATGTGCGTTGCTACCGATTACGTCGAAGGCGACCCAGATCCACGGGGTGGCGCAACGGGCACACTCGGTGATGCTTTAGCAGCAGTGTATCGCGGCGATCACGCGCCGACGTGGTGCGCCAACCCATATCTCGAACTCGGCGATCTCAACGCCAACACCAACTGCATTGGTTGCCATCAACATGGTGGTACCAATTTGGCATCGGAGAAGATCTTGACGGATTTTCCGGCCATGGGCTCCACTCGTGTGCGCAATAACTTTTTCACCGACTACTCATGGGCGGTGCGTGGCGGCCGCGGCGAAGATGTCACGGCCGCCGTGAAAGCCGAAGCCGACTTCTGGGCTGTTAGCGACCAGTGAGTGCTATAGCCACTTGCGGACGAGGTCTTGCACACGGGCTACCGTGCCATCGCCGTAGACTTGATGAATCATACCTTTGAGGCGTTGCACGGCGTTCTTGGGCTGGCGGAATGTCATCATGTTGATCGGCAGCGACATGGTTTGCTCGGCGGTGGACTTCACGCGGGAAAATTCGCGCAAGCCTTCGTCACCGTGAATGCGGCCAAAGCCGGAGTCGCCAACGCCGCCGAAGGGCAGGCTGGGAATGCCAGCGAAGCCCATGACCGAGTTAACCGACGTCATGCCAGCGCGGATACGATCGGCAATGGCGCGTGCTTGTGAACCTGCAAACACCGACGAGCCCAAGCCAAACTTGGAGTCGTTGGCCAAGCGCACCGCTTCGTCAAGCGAGTTGACTTTGGCAACTGGAATCACCGGGCCAAAGGTTTCTTCGACCATGATCTTCATGGTGTGATCAACGTTAGTCAAAATCGTTGGCTTGATGTAGTTGCCTTCGATTTCGCTTGGACCGCCGACGATAACCTTGGCGCCTTTGGCGATCGCGTCTTCGAGATGGTCGCGCACGATCTTCACTTGCCCAGGGCTGGTCATGGCGCCGAAATCGGCGCTGTCGTTGCCTGCTGCGCCTGGCTTCAATTCGCGCACTTGTTTGGCCAATTCGTCGACGAATTTGTCGTGCACAGCGGCGGCGACATAGACGCGCTCGATCGACACGCAGGCTTGGCCATTGTTGGTGAGGCCGCCAAACACGCAAGCTTCGGCGGCTTTTTCCAAATCCGCATCGTCGGTCACGATCATTGGATCTTTGCCACCGAGCTCAAGCAAGACCGGCGTCAAGCGCTCAGCGGCGGCCATCATGACGCGCTTGCCGGTTGCCGCCGACCCTGTGAATGCAATCTTGTCGACGGCGGCGCGAGCCAAGGCTGCACCGGTTTCGCCAGCGCCGGTGACCACTTGTAAGGTATCGCGCACCGGCAGCGTTGCTGCTGCGATCTCGGCGATGCGCACTGCGATCAACGGCGTTAATTCGCTTGGCTTCCAAACCACCGCATTGCCGGCGGCTAACGCGTAGGCAATCGAACCAACCGGCGTTTGCACTGGATAGTTCCACGGCCCAATCACGCCGATGACACCGAGTGGTGCGTAGCTAATGGTTGCCCGGAAGTTGGCCAAGATACCTGGCGAAACTTTTCGCGGTGCCAACGCCTTTTCCGCACGGGTGGCAGCGTGACCAACGTGGCTCAAGGTTGCAATCAACTCGACATAACTCTCGGCCAACGGCTTGCCGTTTTCCGCCGATAACAATTCCGCAAGTTCATCCGCCGCATTAGCGAGCGCACGCCGAAAGTCCGACAACGCTTCGCTGCGTTGCGCAAACGTCATTGCGCCCCATGGGCCGCTCGCAACGCGAGCGCGTGCGACTGCAGCATCGACTTCTGCAGGTGAAAGGATTGGCGCACGACCAACTTCGGCACCAGTTGCAGGACTTTTGATTACTAGTTCAGCCATCGGACGCTCCTTAAAAACGCAGTGAATCTAGATCATTTGGTCAGACCAATGCTAGCGAAATGTTAGATGGAAATTTTACTAATAAGTTCAATAGAATAGGTTTCGATACTCGCAAAGGCGGTGCCGCAATCCATGATGGTGCCACTGCTGCTACTGCGATCAGGGCCCAACCGACAATGCGATAGAATCGGCCAGCTAAACCCGAACGTTGTGGTCGATGGCCAGGGCGATCGATTCTACCGTTTGTCGGGTACCTAGTGTACCGTGCGGGCATCTATGAACGTACGTAACGGTTTGGTTGCATGTGCGGTGATGTTGGCGACGGCGTGTGGCGATGATTCGGCTTCCACCAAAGGGGCGGAATTTAATCCGCTCGGTGGCAGCAAGAACATGATGCCATGGCCTTCGATGGTGTACGCCAAAGAAGATGGCACGAGCCCAACCGGCTTCCGGCTCGACATTCCTATCAAAGCGACGCCGATGAACGTCGACGGAATATCGGTAGATCCAGCGCCGCTCAACCGTTGGGACGGCTTCTCACCAAGCGGGCCAATCTTGGCGCAGTTCGACTCCGGCGTGTCGGCCGTTGGCTTGCCGACGTTCAAAGATCCAGAAGCAAGCTTGGCTGCTACTTCGCCCATTGTCTTGTTGAATCTCGATACCGGCGAACGCGCTCCGTTTTTCGCCGAAGTTGATCAAAACGTCGGCGATGTGAACGCCCGCGCGCTGATCATTCGCCCGTTGGCCCGCTTGAAGCCAAAGTCGCGTTACGCGGTTGCAGTTCGCACGGCAGTCAAAGCTGCCGACGGTGGCGCACTATCAATTTCGCCAGCGTTTGCAGCGTTGCGCGATGGCACGTCGTTTGACCATCCGCTGATGGCGAAACTCACCGCGCGGTACGAAGACATTTTTGCCAAGCTCGCCACGGCTGGCGTGCCCAAAGCTGATTTGGCATTGGCGTGGGACTTCGTAACGGCGTCGGACGAGTTTCTCACTTCGGACTTGCGCAAGATGCGCACCGACGCCTTGGCCGCCATCGGCGCCAACGGCTCCAACATTACGTTCAATACCGTCGAGCAGCCGGCCAACGGCGCTTACAAGCACTACATCGGCACCTTTAAGTCGCCCGACTTTTTAACTGCGCAAGAAACCAACGAATCGATCATGCGTCGTGATGCTACCGGCGCGCCGCAAGCGCAGGGCTTTCGCGACGCCAACTTTGCAGCGGTGATTCCAAACTGCGTGACAACGCAGCCGTTGCCGCGCCCAACGATCGTCTTCGGCCACGGCATCTTCGGTTCGGCCAAAGAGTATCTCAACGATGACTTCGTCCTCAAACTCGCCGAGCAACACTGCTTTGTGATCGTCGCTGGCGATTTCATTGGCCTTACCAGCCGGCAATTGCAGTTGGTGGTGCTTGCCCTCAATGACTTGAATCGTGCATCGCAGATGACCGAAAAGCTCGGCCAATCGATTATCGACTTTATCTCGCTCGAACATGCGGTCCGCGGCGCGATGGCAAACTCAGCGGCATTCAAATACAACGGCAGCCCGATTATCGACCCTGCCAAAACGTTCTACGTCGGCGGTTCACTCGGCGGCATCATGGGCAACACGCTCATGGCGTATGATCCAAATCTGATCAACGGCGTCTTGGCGGTGCCGGGTGGTGTGTGGTCGATGTTGTTCGAGCGGTCGACGGCGTGGCTGCCGCTTGCCGGTGCTGCCATCGGTGCCTACGAAGACCCGGCTGCGTATCCTGAGCTGGTTGCAATGCTCGGCATGGCGATGGAACCGTACGACCCGATCACCACGGCTGCACACGTGATCAAAGACCCGATGCCCGGTACGCCGGTCAAACGCATTGTGATGTGGGAAGCCATTGGCGACTGTTTGGTCGGCAACATGACCACTGAAATGGTGGCACGTGAAATGGGCATCGACCTGCTCGGCCCAACGGTTAAGACGCCATGGAAGATGACGGCTAAAACCGGCCCATTGCAAAACGCTTTGTACATTCTCGACGAGAAAAAGCCGAACCTCACCAACGACACCAACATTCCGCCATCGGGCGACAACGGCACTCACTCCGGTATCAACAAGAAGCCAGCGCTGCTGCGCATGATCGAAAACTTCTTGATCGACAGCAAAATTGAAGCGACCTGCAAAGTTGGCAACGTTGCAGCGCCTTGCGACTGCACCACTGGCGCCTGCGAATAGCACTGACCAGCATGGCCCTGGCGGCTCATGTTGGCTGAGTTGCGCGTTGGCGCACTCTTTCGTTGGGAGCGAGCTTGACTCGCTGCAATTCGGGCGCTCAAACTGCCGCGCATGACTAGGGCGCCCTTTGTTGTTTGCTTCGTACTAATCGCTGCAGCTTACACAGCTTGCAGCGATTCCGATTCAACCAACGACTTGGGGCCTAGTGACGCCCGCTGCGTAGCGCTCTGTAAAGATACCGATGCCGCATGCGCCGCTGATGTTCGTGAGTGCGAGGCCGTGTGCCAAGTGCGGGTCAAAGAAATGCAGCCACTCTGCGCGACATGCCTCATTGAGAATGCCAACGCTGGAATATGTGGCGGGGGGAGTGCTTGTTGTCCAGCCGCAGCTTTTCCCAATAGCCCGATCGACTGTGCAACCGAATGTTCAGGCAGCATCGGTGTAAATCCCGTAAACCACCCAGTTTGCGTCGAACTGTGCGCGACGGCTAACGACGCGTGCAGTCCGCAGGCGGCGGAATGTATACAGGCTTGCCAAGCGCGAGTTACAGGGGTGAGCGGTCTTTGTGCGCTTTGCCTACTTGAAGGCGCACGCAATGGTGCGTGTAACGTTGGTAGTTTGTGTTGTCCCGACCCATCGTTTCCCGCCACCACAAATATGTGTGCTGCCGTCTGCGGTGCCTGAGCTGCCCGATTCGCAGCAAACACGGAAACGGTCGACGCCAGCGGCCAACGCGGTGCGGTCATAACTGAGCCCGA
>JAKQOD010000667.1 GCA_029565465.1 Deltaproteobacteria bacterium | reverse complement strand
ACGGGCTCCGCCACCATCATCGCTGACAGCCCAGCCTTGCCAGCTGCGGTGTCATTGCTGCAATTTCGTGCCGGCGCGACAGTGCCAACCCATCGCCACGATCGTGAAAGCGAATGGCTCTATGTGCTTGCGGGGCGCGCGCAAATTACGCTCGAAGGCATCACCCTTGCGGTCGATGCCAATTCAGTGGTGCAAATTCCCGCTGGCATTGAACACAGCGCCGTCATCAGTGAAGATTTTCGCGCTGTGCAATTTTATACTCCCGGCGGCCCGGAACAACGTTTCAAAGCATCGGCAAAACCATGACGCAAGCAACTCTGGCAACTGAACTAGCGGCAATTACAGCTGGTGATATTCGGGCAGGTGCTCGGCTCATGCGTGATGTTGACGACCGTCGGCCAGCTGCGTTAGCGATGCTCAAACAGCTCTACGCCCACACTGGCAAAGCGTACATCATCGGCATCACCGGCAATCCCGGCGCTGGCAAATCGACGGTGGTAGATGCCATGATTTCGCACTACCGGGCGGCGGGGCATCGCGTTGGTGTGGTGGCTGTTGATCCAACGTCACCGTTTTCAGGCGGTGCGATTTTAGGCGATCGCATTCGCATGCAGCGCCATGCGTTAGATCCTGACGTGTTTATTCGCTCGCTTGCAACCCGTGGCCATCTTGGCGGCATGTCGCGCTCAACGTTTGACGTTGTTGCGATTCTTGATGCCATGGGCTACGACCGAATCTTGGTGGAGACGGTCGGCGTTGGCCAAGATGAAATCGACGTGATGCGGGCAGCGCATTCGACGATCGTCGTCACGGTGCCTGGCCTTGGCGATGACATCCAAGCAATCAAAGCAGGCCTGCTCGAAATCGCCGATGTGTTGGTCGTGAACAAGGCGGACCGCGAAGGTGCCGACCGCACGGAGCGCGACTTGTTGCACATGCTCGATTTACGCGCCCATGGCGAGCGCAAAGCGGTTGAAATCGTCCGCACGATTGCGACTCGAGGCATTGCGGATGGTTCAGGTATCGCCCAGCTGGCGGCTGCCGTGGCAGCCCATGCCGAGCGCACCTGGCAAGGCCCCGATGCGCCCGCTCGGGCAGCGCGCCGCGCTGCATCGCATATCGCGGAGTTGGTGCGGGCTTTGTTGGCCGACCAAGTGGAAGTCGCGCTCGCCAAACGCGGAGGATTACAAGAATTTGCGGCGTCGGTGGCCAAGCATGAGACCGATCCGTGGTCGGTGGCCGAAGCGCTCCTGGCAGGCCTACATTAGCGCTGCATGCCTACCGTTGCAGCCGCAACTGTGTTGCAACGATCACGGCGCACCCACGGATTTTTCAACTACGGCAATTAAGATGCTACGATGGCCTTCTAGTTAGGAGTTCGTAGATGTCTTTGCTTATTTCACAACGTGCCGCTGCCATGGGGGCGGCTTTGGTTCTGTCGGCCTGCGGGTTGGTTGACACCAATATCGCCGATTTCAATCTGACCCTGCCCGAAAAACAATTCACGGTGGACGCGTCCACGTGGAACGTGAACGCTGCAGCAACCTCGACATTTTTGACAACCAGCTGCGCCACCATGCCCACGATTTGTGGCCAAGCGGCGGCGAGCGCTTGCAAAGCCGCGACGTGCACCGGCACCTGCGATGCAGGAACTAAAACGTGTGTGCTGAGCCTCGGGGTTTCGAACTACAAGACCATCGATTTGATCACCGAAAAACCTGAGCTGAAAACCATCAATGAACAGCCAGTGATCAAAGTTTCGATCGATCGCGTCACCTATTCGGTTAGTGCGAATTCTCTCAACGTTGCATCGCCTGAAATGACCGTCTACGTCGCGCCGGCAACCGTGATGACGGCAGGTGATGCCCAAGCCAAACCGATTGGCAAGATTCCGTCGGTGCCAGCAGGCACAACGTTGCCTGCAACGGAAATTACCTTTACCGATAGTGGCCGCGCTGAACTCATTAACGTGATGTCGAATTTTAAAGTGCCATTCAACATCATTATTGGCTCGACGCTGGTGGTGAACTCCGCAACGATGATTCCGACTGGCAAGATGGAATCAGGCATTCAGATTACGGCGCACGCCGGGTTGTAGGCACTGCAGGGAAGTGGAAGGCTCGATCCGCACGACTGGCGGCGTTGTCACTGCGCTTGGCGGTCCTCACGGCGTGAGTTCGGTGCTCGTTTGGGGAAGGCCCGATCCATCGCGGCCGGTCCTCACGTAGAACCACTACGCTGCGGTCCGGTTCTTGCGCCGCCTTCGTGGCGGGTTGGTTGCTGACGTGATGCGCCATGGCGCGTGGGCGGGATGGCCCTGCGTTGATGAACCGGCTCCGCACTGAGCTAACGAGGGCGCAAGGTGGCGCTTTGCATGAGCGCACAGCCAAAGAAGCAAAGTACACCGCAGCGCAGCCGCGGACGCGGTGCGGGACAACCAGTTGCGCTGCGCCACCTGTCGGCGCGAACGCACTTTCGTGGCGTGCGCTCCATTGCGATTGGGCAGGGTGAGCGATGGCAGTCGAGCTCGTGGTCGCGCGAGTTGGTTGCCGCGGCGCGAGTAGGTTGCCATGGCGAGCGCTGGTCAACCGCGGCGGTCATCGAAAGGTCCAGCCATTTTTTTATAAAAGAGGTTGACCAAGGCCTCGCGAGTCTATATATTGGCCAAATCAAAATGGGGTTGGCCAGGAAAAAGCGAGGGGTGGGTCAAGGGATGATGCAGTTAGCGTTGGGGTTGCCGCCACCAGCGATGAAACATGGCGGGGCGCGGATTGGCGCCGGGCGCAAGCGGCGCACAACGGAGCAGCCGCATTGCCAACGCGAGAAGTTTGCGAAGCGCTGTCCTGTGCAAGTCACGTTGAAGATGAAACCGGATATCAAGAATCTGCGTCGACGCGATGTGTATCGAAAGATTGAGGATTGTTTGCGCCAAGCAGCAACGCGCGACGATGCGCCGATTTGCGATTTTTCCGTGCAAGGTGATCACGTGCACATGTTGGTCGATGCTGCGAACAGCCAAGCGCTAACGAGCGCAGTACGCGGCGTGTCGATTCGAATCGCACGGGCGATTAACAAACATTCGGGCCGTAAAGGCCGCGTATTCAACGACCGCTATCACGCTCGGCTTCTCCATTCTCCGACGGAGGTACTGATCTCGCGCCGCTACATTTTGAACAACTATCGCAAGCATTTGCCCGAGCGGCTCGAAACCGAAAAGAAGCAGCCGCAAGCGGCATCGATCGCCGTGACACCGAAACACGTCGACGTTGCGCGGCAGATCCTCGAAGCCAAACATTGGATCGATCCGTATTCGTCGGCGTGGCTGCGGCGCAAAGGCATCGCGTGGCCAACCGGCCGTAGCTGGACGTTGTCCGACGACGCGGCTGCGAAAGCCGAACGATACTTGGCGCGGCGACAACGCTAGCGCTCACGCGACTTTGGCGCTGCCGTCCTTGCGTTACTGCCGCTCGCGGTGCGTCCCGTGCTTGCTGGCGGCGCTGCACTTCCGCGCTACGCGGCCGTGGCCTGCGGTAGTGGTGACGCGCCGCCACGACAGCGCCACCGCACCGACAGGCGGCGCAGCACAACTGGTTGTCCCGTAGTGCGCCCGCGGGGCGCTGCGGTACTTTGCTTCTTGGCAGTGCGCTCCATGCAAAG
>JAKQOD010000659.1 GCA_029565465.1 Deltaproteobacteria bacterium | reverse complement strand
CACGGCATTGGGCCCGTCGCTGCCACTTGATCCGTGCGCCGCTTCGTCACCAAGCCGGCCACGTTGCGCGTCTGCTGCGCCATCACTTGCGTGGTAACGCCAGTACGCTCCAAGTCAATGCGCGACGGCATCGCGCGTGCGTCGTAGTATGTGCGGCTCTTGGTTTCATTCGCGCCACCGACGTAGTCGCGATAGTACGTGTAACGCACGCCGCCCCACGGTGTGTAGTTTGCGCCAAATTGCCGTGTAAAGTTGTAGCCTGCGCCTTTGAACGTGTGGTTCACAAACGTGGTGTGCCCCATCGCATCATATTGGTAGTCAGTGGCCACCGTTGCCACCGTGGTGCTTGGGCCGTAGCTTTGCGTGTAGCGCAATCGGCCCATGCGATTGCCGCCGTAGTCCCAGGTGTATTTGACCGTCGAGGCACCGAACAACGCCTTATCCGCATCAGACAGCCCATCCGTCACGGTGCGTGGCGCAAGTGTTTTGGTCAACAACCGGTCGCCTGCGTCGTACGTCATCGACGTGGTGTACTGCGCCGCATTAAGCGCGTTCCAACCGGGCTTACGTTCCGAGGTCATGTTGCCGTTGCGATCGTAACCAAACATCCAGGTTTTGCCACCACTATCGATCTGGGTGCGGCGGCCTGCAAAGTCGTGCGTGAGCGTTGTTACGTTAAGTTCGGGATCGGTAATCGTCCGCACGTTGTTATCAGGCGAGTACGTGTAGATCGTCGTCTGATAGCCATCGGAAAAATTCGATGGAACACCAGTGCGCTCTTTGACTTGAATCAAACGACCAAAGCTATCGGCAATCGTTATTTTCTGGGCTGCGTGGGTGTTTGCTGCCACCGCCCCCGTCGCAGCGCCGAGCACCTCGGTGACCATCTGAGTGACACCATTGTGCGTAAGATCTACCCCGCTCTGGCTACCGGCAACTGCGTTATCGGGGCGGCGCATGCCGGTCGCACGGCCAAGCGAATCATAGGTATAGGTGTATGTCACCGTGGCGCTGCTGTTGAGAGAAGGATCAGGCAAGGCGACTGCCACCATCGTGCCTTGGTTGCTGTACGTGAACGTGGAAATCGCATCATTGGGCGCGGAGCCCTGCGCATAAGTAACTTTGCGAATCGGTCGACCGTGGCCATCGATATCGCTGCGTTCTTGCGTCCATAGAGTGCTACCGAGTTCAATCAACGACTTGTTGAGCACGCTCGCCGGCACCTTCGGATTCGACGTCAACACCGGCGTGTCAGTGTAAAACGTTTCGCCAAGCTTGGCGAGATTGTAGATATCGCCCGAATCCGACAAGGTATCCCACTTCTGTAGCGGGCGGCCCATGCCGTCGATGCAAACGCGATGCTCTTCGCGTGCCGGTGACAACACAGTTGCGGTAGGGCAACCGGCGCCAACGCAGGTGCGATTGTTTGGCCCTTTGGTAGCGAGCTTGCCGCCGACGGCAGGATCCCATTCGTAGTCCAATGAGATGTTCATTTCGTTGGTGTCGTTGACGACGAAGACTTTGTTGCCGTCGTAGGTGAAATACTGTTTGAGCGTTGAACTGTTGGAAACTTGCTGAGGCTTTTGTTGCCACAACAAGTTGCCCGTCGTGGCATCGTAGCCAAACTTGGTGTGCAGTGCTTGGTCCGTGATTGGGTTCACCCACACAACGTTTTCGGTGGGCACCTTCAGATCCGCGGACCAGAGCTGTTGTGATTTGGCGTAGATTTGCATGGTGCCGCTGACGCGTACGTTCGACGTGGTGATATCCGGCCGCATGCGATACTCGTCGGTGGTGGTGATGACCGGGTTGTAGGTCATCACGGTTTCCCTATCGCCATCGGCGGTGCCAGTCTGTGCGCTCACGGTCGTCCGATACGGCACATACATCGAATAGTTGTTGTCGCTGGCAGGCGACAGCGGTGTTGCACCGACCGCGCTGTATTCAGTGAAGGATTGATTAAACGCTGCCGGATACGCCTTGCACCCTGCTTCGTCTTGCGCATTGGAGCACACATACGTGCGAACGGTTTCTGGCATGAAATTCACGATGCCATCCCATGACGGCGATGCTTGATTGAACAACTGCTTTTTGACGTAGCTCGTTGTCGTGATCGTTCGAGCGAATCCCGAGCTCGGCGCGCCGGTATCGGTTTTGTCCATCATCGCCGATTTGGTGACGGTCTCAACCAAGCGGCCGGTTGGATCGTTGCCATAGTCGTAACGCGAGATGGTTTGGGCACCTTGGCAAGTCGCTTCGGCTTGGTTGCCGACGCAGCCATACGGCGTTCCAGTGGCAACCACTTCGTCGAAGCCGCGGAAGGCATAGTGCTCTTCGTTGTACATGTGGCGCGGGCGGAAATATTTGTAGGTTGTTTTGGCTGTGAAGTTTGCGCCACCGACGTTGTCAGTTGGGGTCAACGCATCCGTCGACGTTAACGTTTTGACTACCCACTGGGTAACCGGGCTGGCTTTGCCATTCGCGGGATCTTGCACCACCGTCGAGGTGTCATGCATGTGGCTATATTCAACGATGGTGTCAGCACCGCGGCCATTGTGAATCGTGTGCAGCAAGCGTGGCGGTTTGCCGGCAGGGTTGTACTTTTTGCCGTTGAGGCCGCCGTTTTCGTAATATTCCAAAATGCCGTCGCCGTCTTTGTCGAGGTAGTCGGCTTTCATGGTCCACACTTTGGTGGTTTCGTTGGCCTCCATGATTTGTGGTGCATGCAGGCCGGTGCCGGCCATCGGCGTGGCCGCTTTGAATTCGCCCCCGACATTGAAGTAGACAGCGGGTGTCGATAGATGATCGTTGTTCATCGTGATGATATCGACGCGTCCGTCGGCGTCGACGTCGATTGGGCGTTCCATCGAGTAACGGGTGCCGCCGTTGGAGATGCATTTGGGATTCGGCGAACCGCACGGTTGTTCTTTCACGGTGCCCACCAATCGAGTACGCGAAAGATGCGGCAGGCTCGCAGGCAGATTGAGTTCGCCTTCAAGCGGGTTGGTGGCGATGGTTGGCTGGAACATGCGAAGCCCGTTGCCGCTGTTAAATGCAACGTTGTACGGTGCGAACGAAAAAAGGTCGATCTTCGCTTTGCGGTAGTAGTCAGGTAAGCCGTCACCGTTGAAATCCAGCAAACCCGAAACTTGGGTTGACTCGCCAGTCGAACAACCCAACGGCATGGTTCCGTCGGTTTGACGAGCGCACTGGCCCGCGGGAGCATACATGTCTGAGCTTTCGGTAATGGCTCCACCGACCGCTAGATATGCCGAGGTCGGATTGTTGGCCCCAAATACCAGCTTGGTATTCGAATCGATGGAGCCGTCAGACTCGCCAAGATTAACGGTCCACCAGCCGGCCACCGTAGTTTGTGTGGGCGTGCTTTGGCCGTCGCCAACCGCAACAATGTCGAGGAACCCATCGCCGTCGAAATCGATAACCGCCTTTTCAGAACGAGAGTATCCACCACCGCCGTTGATACCAAGCGCTGAATCGCCCTGCTCTCCTTCGAGCGGCGTCGATTGCCAGACAGTTTGCTGATTCGAGGTGCTGATGCCGCTCGTGGTATTCGGGTAAACAAACCACGGATACCGCCCGCAACGACCATAAGCTTGTTGCAGCGCCGTGATGGGCGCAACGGTATCGTAATTCTGGGTGTCTGGATGGGTGGTCGTCCGATTGTAGACCGACATCGGATAGTCTTCGTGAGCGCAAATGTGGTCGCGGGTAACGCCGTTAGAACTCGTAACAACGTTTAGTGCATCCCAATTCATAACTGCGAGTTGCCCTGCGTTCCCTGTCGTCTGCATTTTCCATGAATCACCGTACATCGGATGACAATCCCAGCCGGGCCGGGTGGCAGGGCACGTCAGGGCCTGACTACCCAGCGGTGGCAGCCCAAGCGGCATTGGCTGCTGCGCACCGGCACCAATGTCATAAGGCTCCATATCTGGGAAGTAGCAACCATCATGATAAAGCGACGCAACAACGTCGGTGCGTCCGTCATGGTTGTGGTCCATCCAACGATACGCCAACACAGTGCCACCCGTGTTGTTAGCGCATGCTCCTGCACTATTCGTTTTGCTAATACTGGTCGATTGGTAGTTGAGCGCGCAATTCTCGGCGTACCCATGATTTAGCAGCGGATTCGTCGGATGTTTGTTATCGAACTCGAGCTTGGGAAGTGGAATGAACGACTGCTGACCAGTTGCTGCATCGATCCACCGCGCACGGCACTGCGTTACCACGGTGCTTCCGTCGACATTCGCAGTAACAGGATCTGAGTAGACTTCATCGACCAAGCCGTCGCCATTGATATCAACCAACATGGATTGCACCGCACCCCACTCGGTTTGCGAATGCCCGGGTGCAGTGCGACCCGGTCGATAGCCCCACCCCAGTGTTCCGATATTTGTACTCACGGACCGATCAATCAGCGCCGAGCCATACTCAAACGTCGTCGCAGGCAAGTGCACAATTTGACGCGCCGCAAGCGCGGTGGTGGCATCTGGGCATTGATTTGCGATCGGAAACACATCCTCTTGAATCGCGTCAAGCGTGCGATACGGCGAGAACGACGCGCTACATGTTCCGTTGGTATAACCAGGCGCGCCGTAGGTGAGATGCACTTCGCGCACCGTTACCGGCGTCGTTGTTGCCAGGCTTGTCGATGTTGTTGACATCGGAATGCGTTGCGAACGAATTGTGGTCAAGCGCTTGGCACCGCTACCAAGCTTGATACCGGTTCGATAGTCGCTTTGGTACCCAATGGGGGTTGTGGTGCCCGTGCACATCTGTGGCGCATCGTAGAGAAACGTCACGCGTGCAAAATCGGCGAGGCCGCTAAGATTGGCACCGTAGGTGATATTGTCGATGCGGCACTCAGCATTGGTTGCGTCGAATTGGTAGTTATAGGTTACCGTGTTGCCAAATGGGTCCACCGTTTTGGTCAACGGCGCATAGCCGTCAGAAACGATCGACGCACATGGGCTTGCTTCGGTGATGCCGCCGGTAACTGCGCCGCCAAAATAGGCAATCGCACCGTCGGGCGTTAACACGCGCCAGCGATACATCTGCGCCGCGCCGCTAACATTGAGGCGCTCGTAGCGCGCAAACGTGGGATCGTTTTGAGCGCGGTAGCTGCCTTGCAACACGCCGCCAAGCGGCGCAGCGCGTTCCATAATGCGTTCAAGTGGCCGGCCACCGGCGAGACCGCTAACGAAACGATCGTCGTTACGTTTGTCGATGCCTGCTGCAGTCTCGCGCGCTTCGTTGAGGCCATAGTGGGTTTTGAGATGGCTACGCGATGTGTCTTCGGTAATCGATGGAATCGCGAGTGACCAACCCGCGGCAAGCGAACCGTAAATCGCACCTTGGGATGAATAGCTTAAGGCCAGCTTAGGTGCAGCACCTTGCCGACCTGGTGGCACCGTGATGGGCACCGAAAAGTCCAAAGCGCCAGTCTGGGTAGCGACTGAGGCGTCGCCTGCCGCAATCGGCGTTGCTTTGGGTGCTGCACTGCCGTCTACCGGCGCTGCACTTTGAAAAATATCAGCTGACTCGGCGTGGGCAGCGGGCGGCACTGGCGTGCCGGAGAATGCCGCAACCGCAGCCATGGCAACCGACAAGCGGCGTGCATGGACTGACAATTGGCCTCGGCCTACTTCGTGATTGCGGCCGCGCCCGGTTGAACGTTTAAAAAGATTCCACGTCATCTCATCTACCTCCAGCGCACCAGCGTGTGCGCAAACAGCACCTTGTTATCGCGGCATCTACTCGGCGCGTTTTGGCGCACCTACCGACGGGTCATCACAATGCGCAAGCGCCTCTCCGTCGGAAGCGCCGAGCGCGCATTGCACCATCTTGCGCGTCATCTTCTGTTGGCACGCAGATACAAAGTCAGCGCCGAGGCTGTTGCGCAATGATTCACGCTGCGCTTTCAGCGCGTCGGCATCGAGGCCGCTGACAGTGGCTAGCCGTACATCAAGCAAATGCTCGCGCATCTGTTCGCATGCACGCTGCGACGGTTTGGCATCGTCGCTTTCGTCGCTGCTGCTGCCGCAGCCTACGACGTTAAGCGCAAGCGCTATTGATACAAGAGCCGAGCCGAGCCGAGCCGAGCCGAGCCGAGCCGAGCCGAGCCGAGCCG
>JAKQOD010000646.1 GCA_029565465.1 Deltaproteobacteria bacterium | reverse complement strand
CATTTTTGAGTTCGGCCGGCAGCCGCGGAGCTTCACCAAACCAAGCAGCGTTAAGTCTCGGTGGCGCTACCGCAATGGCAGCATCAATCGTGCGTGGGTCAATACTGGCGCGCGCGTCAGCAACGACCGGAGCCGGTTGCACTGCCTGAGGTTCTGGCGCTTGCGCCTGCCGGTTGCGACATGCGCCAAGCATCCCAACCACGGCAACCACCTTGAGCGACTTACGCATCAGCCGAACCTACCTCGAAATTGGGCGGCATCCGTGGCGCTGCTGCGCCAGTAGCCGGCAAACCGTGCAGCCAGGCAACACAAGAAACTGACGAATCATTCATATTAAACACGTAAGTACCTGAATTCACGAAATCTCATCCTGGCCCGCTAATTGCTGAAACGGATTTCATGTTTTTAATGAGCGGCACTCTTGGTCTTGGCAATTCCAACTTGGCAGCCAGCTTAGTGAGCCGGCGCGACATGCGTGGCCATGTGCTGCGGCGCGATGCGCTCACGTTCGATACTCGCTTTGCAGCACCACTCAATGGAGCGATTGAAGCTGTCGCTAACTTGTTTGTGTTCGTGCGAGGCACGACGCAAATCTACAGTGCGCAAACCATTGGATTGCCGAATCCCGGCCCAGCAGCGTACCTGTTGCGCGACGACGAAATCGATCGCGTTAGCGCCAACACCACACACTTTCTTCGTTCATATGGGGAAGTCGTCGAAGTTGTGCATTTGCGCTTCAACCTTGAAGACATTCGCTGCCCAGCTGGCCTGGCACAAGGCGCGTTGGCCTTAAGCCCGGTAGCCTTTGCTGCAGCTGAGCGTTTGCCTGGCCTCATCGGCAGCAACGATATCGTGCCTGCGATTCGGCAATTTGGGCTGGCACTGCAAGCCTGCGGCGTGCTGCGTGAAGGCATGTTCGATGCCGAAGAAAACATTGATGTGACATCGCGTTTGTTGGGCCTCATCGCCGATCGTTATCGCGCGCTCGACACCGCGACGACGCTTAAAGAAATCGCCCACGGCATCGGTTTGTCGCTGCGCCACGTCGGCCGTACATTTGAATCGGCCGTTGCAGCAGCAGGCTTGCCTAGCGCAGGCTTTCGCGAAGACTCGCGCATCGTGCGGCTACGCCTCGCAGTGTTGCTGCTGGGCGGCACCGGCTTAAACGTTACTCAGGTTGCCGACAAGGTTGGCTATAGCGGCGTGGTTGCGATGAGTCGCGCATTTCGCGACGCTGGCTTGCCCGCGCCTGGCGATGTGCGCCGCGCGATGGCGACGCCGTTGCTGCCAAGCGCCCAACGCGCTGCGACTGGTTCGATTCACGAACCGAGCAAGCGTGCAGCGTGAACGCTAGGCTTCGTCGGTGGCAAGCTGCGCGATGAGCTGGCGAAAGCTACCGATTTCCTCCAGCTCGCCGCTGTCTTGATTGTCGAAGAACACGGGCGCGTCGTTGCCACTAGCGGCTTCGAGCTCAATGTACAGCGTGCCGGCAACACCCATCTCAGCGTATGAATCAAGATTCCCGTTCATGCCAACGATGCCAAATGGCACCCACGTATAGGCTTCGACGTTCGCTTCAGCGTCGCTGCTGATGTGATACTCACGCAGCTCGCTCACCAGTTCGTGGCGGTCGTCGGCTTCTTCTTGCAACAGCGTAAACCAATCGAACAGTGCCACCGCTTGCGGCTCGCCAGCAATTGGCAACGTGGTGGCCTGCCCGCGCAATGCTGCTAACCTGTCGTCGGTAACTGCGACAAACTGCGGAGGTCGCACGATCTTGGCTGGCGCTGCGGCAGCAATGGCCAGCGCGCTGGCAGTCGCTGCCGAAAGATACGTTGCGCCTTTGCCGGTCAACCATGCTTTGACGTGGCGGGTGACGCGATCGTTGGGTAGGGCAATGGCTAGCTTTGCCAGCAACTCAACATAACCAGGCTTGTCTTGAACCTCGCTAAAGCGCTGCGCGCGCTCCCACACGCTAGCGAACACCGTTTCATCCGAAATATCGACGAGGGCTGGGTTGGCGCCAGCGTTGACCAACGCTTGAAAGAGTTCGTAAGCCTCGGCATCCGAGCGCAACTGTTGGATCTGCCACAAAGCCGTCCGGCCATGATCGTCAGTAGCGTTGACATCAGCACCCAATGCCAGCAAGCGCGCTAGTCGTTCGCGCCAAGGGGATTTCTCAGCAAAGGCGAGCATGGCATGCAACGGAGTCTGGCCGTCCACGGCCCGGACATTGATATTGAGCGTGCTGCTGGCAAGCACACGGTCAACAATGGCTTGGCTAACGCCGCGCGCATACATGAGATGTAAACCGGCTATGCCTTGGTGATTCTTGTGTTGCCCCCACGCAGTTGGCGAATAATCGACAGCACACGGATCCGCACCGGCAGCCAATGCACTGGTAACGGCAGCTTCATCATTGGCGCTGATCGCCGTCAACAGCGCGGTCGTCGCGGCTGATAGCGGCTTACTGATAGCGGCCAGCAACAACTTTTTGGTCTCTCCTTTGGCGAGGTCTACCGGGCTTTTGCCGTCGTTGTCGCGTGCGCCAGTGTCGGCGCCAGCGTCGAGCAACATCTGCACGTACTTAGGCGCATCCCAGTACTCCGACGCTGCCGCGTAGTGCAGCGGCGTACGGCCGTTGCGGTCGCGAATCTCCAGCGGCACGTTTTCGAGCAGCAGCTTGGCAATCGGCTGATTCGACGCACCGCTCGAAAGAATATGGAGCGGTGTCGCACCCGCTTCGCTCAACAGCGCAGGGTCGCCGCCGCCGTTGAGCAAGGCCCGCCATGCATCAGCAGCGCGGACGCCGTGAGAAGCCAAATAGTGCAAGGCGGCTTTGCCATCGATGAGCAGCGCGTTGGGGTTCGCTCCGCCGGCAATCACCGCGGAGATCCGCGCAGCAAGCTTGTCGTTGGTCCAATCTTTGACGATGTCGGCCAAGCGTTGATCTTTGGTCGCTTGTGGCAGTTCGGCGAATGGCACGTACACCGCTTGCGCACCACGGCTGATGAAGTATTCGACCACCTCACGGCGGTCTTCTTGTTGGGCGTACGATAGCGGCGAGCTGCCGTCGGGCGCTTGGTAGTCGTAGCGAGCACCACCGCGCTCAACTAAGAGCTGGATCAAGGACAACTCGGAGCCCATTTTGACCGCAAGCATCAGCAAGCTGAGGCCGCGAATATTGTACGGATGTTCGTCCGCTTGCACTTTGTCGATCACTTTGGCGATCGCATCAAGGTCACGCGCCACCACCGCTTCACGCAGCGCTTTGAAGTGCTTGCTCTCTTTGGCCATGCACTAGGCTAGCGCTGCCACCCCCTGCCACACAAGGCGCCCGCTGGCGCAGATAACAATGAACAATGCTACCGCTTATCGTGACGACGGCGGCGCAACAGCGTTAGCCCGACGAGGAACGCAGCAACGGCAGCCGAGCCAGCGCCATCATCGGTTTGACAACCGCAGCCCTTTTTCTTTGCAGGTGAAGGCGTTGCTGGCGTTGCGTTAATTGGCGCACCTGAACCACTAGCCGAACCGGCACCATTCGCTGGCGGAACAACTGCCGTCGCAGCGCTTGCTTTCAACGCGAGCTCAGGAATGTCTTGTTGCACCACGGTTGGCAGCGCCATCGCGCCGCGCGGCGCAAACGCCAAATTGGTTGCAGCTTTCGGGCTGCCACCGTCGGCGATTTGGGTGCGAATGCTTTCCCATGGCCCGCCCCAGCGACCGCGCATCGGCGCTTTGCAGGTAATCGGGCCTTCCCACGCATGGCGAATCGCATAACGGCCTTGGAAGTTATTATTGGTATCGGGCCGCGCGCCTTCTTCGAGTTTATTGCCGTCCCGCACGAATTCGCGGCCACCAACGATGGCGCCAGCCGCTTTGAATACCAAGTCGTCTTTGATGTCTTTGCCATAGCGTGCATGCAAGCGCGTCAACACCATGTTGCCCATCGGCGCGCTGAAACTGTCGTTGGTTTTACCTGCCCCAGTGAGCACGTCCGCACCCAACGTTGCGAGGTCATTGCCGTCGAGCATCGGCCCAGGACACGGGTCGCAGCCGATGGCTTGCCAAGCGTACTCGGTAACAACTGCGCCAGGATTTTTCGCCACCGTTGCGTCGAACAGCGCAGCGTAAAATTCACCGAAGCGATCGCGCACCGTTGGCTTCACGTCGATGTTGGTTGGAATCGTAACGTTGCCGTAGTTGGCAACTTGGTAGCGTTGATCGGGCGCCAAGATGTTGACGATCAAGTCTTGGGTGCCTTGCGAATTGGCCAACCCCAAGCGAATTGGCAGGGTGAATTCTTCGGTGTCGTAGAAAAACCGCAGCGGCGACAGCATCGCTTTGTTGCCGTCGAACTTCACTTTGGTGGGGTCAACTTTGGCAACGAAAAATTTCATGCCCGACGCCACGTACGGCTTGAGCAAGTCCGCGGCGCCCGATGGAATCGAGTACTTTTCTTGCCGTAACCAGGTTTCCAACCCAGTTGAGTCTTTCGCCGACAGGATCAAAATATTGTATTCACCGACGGTGAACTTGGCTTCGATCTTGACGCCCAGGCTGCCGCCATTGCGAGAGCCAGACTCCATCACCATTTCCGATGGTACCGCGGTGCTTTTGTCGTACTTGCGAGGTTCCTCAATATAACAAGGATCTTGTTCCCAGTACTCAACCAACCGCGGCGCGCCCATGGTTTCGACCTTGGCGAACACTTCATTCGGTAACGTTTTCACGTCACCTTCTTTGAGCACGGTCGGCACAGGCACCACCATGGCGAACGCTTCGAGCGGGCCTTCGTAGTGATTCTGCATCGACAGCACCGTACGGGTGCCCTGCCGCATCAACACAACTTGGGTCGCGTCGTTGAACATTTTGGCATCGCTGCCAGCCACGTAAAAGCCGCAAAACGCTTGCGCTGGCCTCGGTGCAGCTACCGCTGCCGTTACCAATGCACTCATGACCGCTACCTGACGTAATCCGAATCGCATCAAAGCCCCCACGTTGGAAATGTGAAGCTTAGACACTCGCACACCCCTGGGCCTTGGGGGAAAACACGGGCGCTTAATCGTCGTTTGGCGAACGGCTTGGCGCGTGCATGCCAAGCAGCAGCTCGGCATGGGCTAACAACGGTGGCGACAACGCACCGCTGCCGTGCAGCTCGCGCACATCATGCATGGGCAGCGTGGTCATCATGCGCAACGCGGTGGCAACCGCGGCAAACGGATTGTAGACCAATGCCCGTTTCACTGCGACGCGCGTGCGCCAACGCGGATGATTGGCGATGAGTTCCAAGCCTTCCGCCATGGCGGGCCGCGTCGAGGCGATGCGCACCACATCTGGCTCGGTGAGGTGAGGATTGTCCAAGATGATCGCAACCACCGCTGGATGTGGATCTTTGGCGATCAACAACAGGCTTTCGCGCGAGTGGGTGCGCGCCAACGCTTTGCGTTCGCCTAAACTCAACGCGCGGTCGCGTGGCCGCAGCGGCCGTTCGGGCTCCAAGCCTTTGAGCCGGCGCGTGGTCACGGCATCCGTTGCCGTCGCCGTGAAGAGTAACCGCGCGATTTCCGGTTTATTGAGCGCAATAGCGCGGTCATAGAGTGCGGATCTGACCTCGTAGGCAAGGCTGGCCGACGCCATCACTAACGTCACCGTTTCGAGCGCGATCGAAGCCTGCAATTGCACATTCGAATCGAGCAGCGTGCGGTTTCGAGCGGCCGCTAGGGCATCCGCAAAGGCAATAACCCACGCGTCTAACCCGGCCCAAATACTAGGAACAACGGGCAGTTGGCTTGGCCCGACCGCAGCCGCTTGTTCGCTGCTTGGCGTCGCCATCGCCAAATGCAATGCTTCCGCCAGCGCTTTGACCCGAATGCTAGGATCCGGTAGCGCGTTGACCGCAGCCACAAAACGCGACGGTTGCACGACGGCTTACAGTCTCGCACAGTTGCCGCGCTGCGCCATAGCGTGTTACCCAGGTATTAGGAGCAGGTTGTTTTTCAGCCCACCGCGCGCCGGTTGGGCAAATGAAAGTTGTTATGCCCCAGACTCGAATCATCAAGCGTTACGCCAACCGCAAGCTGTACGACACGGAGCACAGCCGCTACGTCACGCTTGATCAAATCAGCGAGATGATCCGCAATGGCGACGACGTGAAAATCGTCGACAACAAGACCAAAGAAGATCTAACCACGGTGACGTTGGCACAGATCATCTTTGAAGAAGAAAAGAAACAGCGGTCGTTCATGCCGCTGGGCACCATGCGCAACATCATCCAAAACGGTGGTGAGTGGTTTGCCGAAGCGCAGCGTCGCGTGCAAAGCATCTTGCCAGGCAAAAAACACAGCGACGATGATGTGCCAGCACCTGAGCCAACCGTCGAACCACTCGACGCGGCGGGCGAAGAAGCCGCAGCCGGCAAACGCAACCTTGCAGCGTTGCGGACCTGGGTCGACGATTCCAAAGCGACCTTGGATGAATGGCAGAAACGCGTCGACGGCAAAATCCGTAGTGCCATTGAAGGCATCTCGCCGTTTGCTGGCGTGAACAAAGACGTGAAGATGTTGTCCGACCGAATCGCCGAGCTTGAAGCCAAACTGCGCGAGCTCGAAGCGCACGACGGCCACGAGTAATCCATTGCGGCGACCGCCGCGCCACTCCGCAGCAGGCCGACTGTCAACTTTGGCAGCTTTGGCCGCGAGTGGCAGGCTTGGCAGGCCCGCAGCATGCCGACCTTGGCCGGTTTAACCTTGACATGCGCTATTTCGCAGTCGCAAGCGCGATCCGGTCCTGGCACGCGACGTGAAATAGGGTTCGTCGTCTTCGTCACCAACTGACCAACACGTTACGCACCCAAAGGATTCGTTATGTCTCGTACGCTTCACCAAGTTTTGTTCACGATCGTTTCGTTCACTGCCGTTGCCGGCCCACTCGCTGGCGCGGGTTGCAGCAAAAGCAGCGGCGACA
Source organism: Deltaproteobacteria bacterium (assembly GCA_029565465.1). Taxonomy (GTDB): domain Bacteria; phylum Myxococcota_A; class Polyangia; order Haliangiales; family Haliangiaceae; genus JABFXX01. Next base: position 1,349 of record JAKQOD010000646.1, on the reverse strand, counting down.
AATGTTCGCAAGTCGTTGCCCACATTTCGGAAGTCACGAAGATCGAACTAACCGAAGAACGGAAAACCAAAGGCATCGCGAAATGTCAAAAAGCGCCGCCGGCTGTGCAAGACTGCATGCTGAAAGCGGACTCGATGGAAGCCATTGCCGCATGTAATCAGCAGTAAGGGGTAGTATGCGTCGCATTAGTCGATCAATGAAGCCACTCCGCACCCTAGGCCTAACGTCGCTGTCGGCGGTTCTGTTGCTAGGTTGCAGCAAAGCCAAACACGACGAACCGGCGCCGACGACTGCGACGCCTGTACCCACGCCAGCGCTGACGCCGTCGGCAACGAGCGCTAAGCCAGCCATCGACGCAGCGCCGGAACGCACCGACAACAAAATTGAACTCAGCATCACGCCGGCGCGCGCTAAGGCGCCGAGCACGGCGGTGCGCTGTGCCGTTGAAGGAGATCCACTCGACGGCAAAGACCAACTTTCGTTGGCGACAGCCAGCGATGGCACGCTGTATGTCAGTGATGCCGTCGGCTTCCGACGGTTTCGACCAAATCTGGAACAAGGCTGCAAATTGCAGCTCGATCGCAGCTTTGGCAAAGACGGCGTGTTGGCGTTTCCTACTGCGAAGACAAAGGCGCAACCCCTCGATGCCGAGCGCGTCTATTTGCGCTCGGGCGGCCCGCAATGGAAGCTCGCCTCCGACGGCAAACAAGGCATCTACGCGTTCGACTATCTGTTAGGCGTGTATCGCATCGATCACAACCGCGCCGAACCCATCTGCCCCGACGTCCAAGGCGTCGATAGCGTTGCCGTGGTCTCGTCGGGAATCTACTTCGGCGGTGCACCGGTTCGCAAAGCGAACTTACGTGGCAAATGCAGCGTAGTGGAACTTAAAGGCACACGCGGCAAGACCTACGCTATCGGCGAACAGCTTTGGCATCAAACCAACGACAAAACGCTGACCGCACTCGACGCAAATGGCCACGCAACGGAAATCAGCATCACCAGCAAAGACAGTTTTGCGCCAGGTGGTTTTTGTTACGCAAGCGCGGTTACGGCCTGTGGTGACAAGCTTTGTGTCATCGACAACAACTGCAAAAAGATCGAGATTTACAATCGCGACGGCTCGTTTGCAGCTGAGCTCAAAGACAATCTATTCGATCAATTCCCGTACGGCTTGCCGACGGGAACCTCGGCTGGCGACGCTGGGCTTTGGCTGGTCGCGACGTATCACGAAGCCAACGTCTATGAAGGCGCGGTGTTCTTGGTACCAGCTAGCGAACTGTAGCCGCCAGCGATGCTAGGCGCGGCCACCATGATGGCCCGAATCGTCCGAGCCCGAGCCCGAGCCG
>JAKQOD010000627.1 GCA_029565465.1 Deltaproteobacteria bacterium | reverse complement strand
AACCGTGCGCGCCGCTTCTACGCGAGTTGCTGGGTTGTTACTAATCAATGGCACGTACGGCCGAGCGTTTGGCACCGTGCTTGGTTCACGGATGATCGGGCGCACCATTCCAACCTTGCTCAAGCTAGTGAAGGCGCAGTCCGGTCTTGTTGGTGCGTTGACCAAAAAGATTGCGGGCACCGAAACGTTGGTCAAAGCGATGGTCGCCGCCGGGATGGTGTCGCGGACCATCGATATTGATATCTTTCGCGCCGTGGCAGCTGGCTTTCAAACCATTGACTGGAACATTTACTCTGATTTACTCAATCGCCTCAACGAACACGATGCGTTTGACGTGATGGGGCAGGTGCGAGTGCCAACGACGGTCATTACCGGCGACAAAGACATCCTCACGCCGCCCAAAACGGCACGTGAAATTCATCATGCGGTCGCGGGCTCGCGGCTGACGATTATCCCTGGTGGTACCCATTACACGCCGGTTGAATACCCGCGTGAAGTGCAAGCGGAAGTCTACGCATGGTTGGCTGGCGTTCGTGGTTTTGAAACTGCGAAGATCGGCAGTGCATCATGAAATGTAATGCTTGCGGCGAGCCCGTACTAGATATTGATGTGCGCTGTGGTTCGTGTGGTGCGGTGCTCACGTCGACGGGCTCGCACCGCTTATTAGGCGCTACCGTGTTGGGCGTCTACGAACTAGTTGATGTGTTGGGCCAAGGTGGCATGAGTGTGGTCTTCAAAGGCCGCCACAAAATGACCGACCAAGAAGTGGCCCTCAAGTTACTGCCACCGGAACTGGCCGCGCATAGCCAAGTCAAAAGCCGCTTCATCGAAGAAGCCAAAGCGTTGGCGGCCCTCGATCATCCGAACATTGTACACTTGTACAATTTCGGCCAAGAAAACGGCTCGTTTGTGTTAGCGATGCAGTTCGTGCCAGGCAAGACCTGGGAGCGCATGATCATCGAGAATAAGCGTCTCGATTGGCAGTTTTCGACCAAGATTTGCCTCGATGTGCTGCGCGCGCTGGAGTACGCGCACAGCCGCGGCGTGGTGCATCGGGATATGAAACCATCAAACGTGTTGGTGCGCGAAAGTGATGGCGCTGCAACCGTCATGGACTTCGGCATCGCCAAAATGACCACGTCGGCAAAGCTGACCGCGACTGGGCAAACGATGGGTACGGTGCGCTATATGTCGCCCGAACAAGTGCGCGGCCAAGAAGTCGACTTGCGTACCGACATCTATTCGCTTGGCGCGACGCTGTATGAGTCGTTGCTGGGCGATACGCCTTTCGATGGGGAAACCCATTTCGAAATCATGACGAAACATTTGGGCGAGGCGCCAGTGCCCATCACGCAACGTGGCATCGCGTTGCCGGCGGCGCTCGAAGATGCGCTGCTCAAGAGCTTGGCCAAAAAGCCTGAGGACCGATTTGCGTCGGCGCGCGAGTTTCGCGTCATTCTCGAAGGCGTATTGGCCCAAGCCGACCTCGCGCACGGTGAGACCCAAAAGGTCAGCCGCGAATTCATGCGTGCGGCTTCGATTGCGCCCACGCCTGCAGCGACTGGCGCTACATTACCGTCGTTTTCGGCGAAGACGGCGCCCACCGTGCCGGCTGGCGCGCGTGGCGCTGAGCTGACCGAGGCGGCGGCGTCGTTGCCGATGGCGCCGATGCGCGGGGGCTCACGCAAATGGTTAGCCGCCACGCTTGCGGTGTTGGTGTTGGGTGCTGGCGCGGCTACGTGGTATT
>JAKQOD010000607.1 GCA_029565465.1 Deltaproteobacteria bacterium | reverse complement strand
TGACTGCCCTATCGCAACGGTTTCCACCGCTTGCGAAACTCAATGGCAATGCGTTGCAGGACACTCGAGTGAAGGTCATCAACGACGATGCGATGGTCTGGGTCAGCAATAACCGCGACTTGTTTGACGTCGTCATCATCGATTTTCCAGATCCCAACTCATTTGCGTTGGGCAAGCTCTACACCAAGCTGTTTTATCGTCGGCTGGCGGCGCGGTTAGCCCCGGGCGCCGCGGTTGTGGTGCAAGCTACCTCGCCGCTGTTTGCACGCAATTCTTATTGGTGCATCGTGGCAACCATGCGCGCAGCCGGCTTTGTCGTTGCGCCGTATCACACTACGGTGCCGTCGTTTGGCACCTGGGGCTATGTGTTGGCCAAGTTGACACCTTTTGACCCGCCGCATGAAGTGCCGAACGTTGCGTTGCGCTTTCTGACCGGCCCGGCGCTAGCAGCGATGTTCGTCTTTCCCGCGGATATGGCCGAAGTCCCAGCCGACGTGAACTATCTCGATAACCAAGCGTTGGTGCGATATTACGAACGCGAATGGCGACGTTGGGAATGAGTGGCGCGGTATCACGACGCGATTTCGTTGCGCTCATGCTAGGCGCGCCGTTGGCGGCCAAGCTCGCCGGTTGCAGCAACCGAGCAACGCCAGGCTTGCCGCCGGGCGTCCTCATCGATACCGGCATGGCGACCGGACACGAACGCATCAGGACTTTGCTTGCTGGCGATGGCATTGCAGCGATGGCGCAACTACCCGTGGCGCGCCACCATCAGGTGGTCATCGTCGGTGCCGGCGCGGCTGGCTTGGCAACCGCGTGGGCGCTGCGCAAAGCCGGCCTAAAAGATATTGTCGTGTTGGAGCATTGCGACACCATTGGCGGCACCGCCCGGGGCGACGCGGCAGCGGAGTTCCCGCATCCGTGGGGCGCCCATTATGTGGTCGCGCCAATGCGGGAACAAACCGACTTAACCGAGTTGCTAGCAGACATGGGCGCCATCGAAGGCCACGGCCCCGACGGCGCACCGATCGTCGATGAAGCGTTGCGTTGCCGCGATCCCGAAGAGCGTATTTTCTATCGCGGTCGTTGGTACGACGGGCTGTATTTGTTTGCAGGTGCCAATGCGGATGACCGCAAACAATTCGCCACGTTTAATGCCGAAATCGATCGCTTGGCATCGGTGCGCGATAGTGCCAATCGCCGGGGTTTTGCCATCCCCGTCGATGCCGGCAGTAATCCCGCCGAGCTCACCGCCCTCGATCAACAGTCATTTGCAAGTTGGCTCGACCAACGCAAGCTAACCTCGCCGCGGCTGCGCTGGCTTGCGGACTACGCGTGTCGTGATGACTTTGGCTTGTTGGCCCACGACACCAGCGCGTGGGCCGGCCTTTTCTACTTCGCAGCGCGGCAAAAACGATCCGGCGCTCACGCACAGCCGGTGGTCACCTGGCCAACTGGCAACGACGCGCTCATTCAACATCTAGCACGCGGCCAATCCGTCGAGCGCAACACCACGGTGGTGCAAATCACGCCGCGGTCGGCCAGCCATCCGCACGCATCGGTCATCGCGATCACACCGCAAGGCCCAGTTCATCTCACCGCCAACCATGTCGTCGTCTGCGTGCCCCAATTTGTAGCCAAGCGAATCGTCGTGGGCCTTGCAGCCGACCGCGCCGGAGATACGGCGGACTATGGCGCCTGGGCGGTTGCGAATCTGCAGTTGCGAGCGCGGCCTCGGCGACGGCCAGGCGATGCTCCAGCGTCGTGGGACAATGTGATCTACGATTCACCAAGTCTGGGCTATGTCATCGCAACCCACCAGGCCGGCCGCGACACCGGTGCAACCATGTGGACTTGGTACTATCCGTTTTGCGACGTGGACGCTGCAGCGCAACGCCAACGCATCGCCGGCGCCAGCCAAGCCGACTACGCCGAAGTGGTGTTGCGCGATTTGCAGCGCGCTCATCCCGACATCCGCGAGTTGGTCACCAACATCGACATCGCGTTTTGGGGCCATGGCATGGTGCGGCCACGCGTGGGCTCAGTGTGGGCCCCATCGCGCGTGGCTCGCGCCGCAGCCTTCGGCAACGTCCATTTTGCACACACCGATTTATCAGGCATGGCACTGTTCGAAGAAGCGTACGGTCACGCTCGCCGCGCAGCGCGTGAAATCCTTGCAGCGGAAGCGACGCCGCTTGATGCGGGTGGCCGTTGAACCCTGCGACGTCGGCGCCTTGGTTATTTTCGCGCCGCATTGATCTTGCGGCGTTTACCGGCACTGCGATGGTTGCACTGATCTTGGTCGTGCTTGCGCCGCAGTTAGGCAACATCAATCGTAGTGACGCCCCCACTTGGACCTGGATCGCGGGCGTCTTGTTGGTCGACGTAGCCCACGTTTGGTCGACCATCTTTGTCACGTATTGGGATCCAATTGAACGCCGACGGCGCAGCTGGCTCTACGCCCTAACCCCACTTTGTGCATATGTAGCCGCCGCCGCGCTATACCAAGCTGGGCCCGATATCTTTTGGCGCACCATTGCGTATCTCGCGGCATTTCATTTCGTGCGGCAACAATACGGTTGGATGATGATGTATCGCAGCCGCGCGGGCCAACGCAGCGTGGCCGGCCGTTGGCTCGACGGCGCCTTAATCTATGCCACCATGATCTATCCGCTCGTGGTCTGGCACACACAGCTGCCGCGCAATTTCTGGTGGATGCGCGAACACGATTTCATCAGTGGGTTGCCATCGGTCATCGCCACCGTCGCGCTTGGCATCTACGCCGCGCTGGCGGCGATCTACGTGGGCGCTGCAATCGTTGCGGCGCGCCGCGGCGCGCCCATCACGTGGGGCAAGCATCTGCTAGTCATCACCACCGCCGCGTGTTGGTACGTCGGTATCGTGGGCAACAATTCCGACTATGCATTCACGGTCACCAACGTGTTCATTCATGGGGTGCCATACTTGGTGTTGATTTTTCTGTATGCGCGTCGCGTGTCCGCGGCCGATAGCGCCAGCAGCCTCACAGCGAAACTGTTAGGCAACCGGCGGTACGCGCTGTTGCTGTTTGCCACGACACTATGGGCCATCGCGTATTGCGAAGAATTACTATGGGACCACACCGCATGGCACGAACATGCAGGTTTGTTTGGCGCTAGCAGCGATGCATCGTGGCTTGCGCGTTTGGCGCCCTGGCTGGTGCCACTATTGGTGACGCCGCAACTTGTACACTACGTGCTTGATGGTTTTTTGTGGCGACGCAGCAACCCACGGATCGGCCGCGCATTGCAATCGACGACACGATAGTGCGTGGCAAGCGCGCAACCCTCGCGCACTTTGAGTAACATGGGCGGGTGACTGCTTCGACTGCTTCCGCACCTGCCCGCTATCCATCGCTTGATGGGTTGCGCGCCATTTCGATTGCCCTCGTTTTGTTTGGCCACGCCGTCGGCACCCAAGGGTTTCCGTTGCATCAAATGCATGCGCGGCTCGGCGAAATGGGCGTCCGTGTTTTTTTCGTGATTTCAGGTTTCCTCATCACCAGCTTGCTGTTGGCTGAGCAACAACGCCATGGCGGCATCTCGCTTGCGAAGTTCTACTACCGGCGTGCCTTGCGAATTTTTCCGGCGTTCTACGTCATGGTCGCCGTCATCGCTGGCCTTGCGGCGTACGGTACGATTGAACTTAAGCACAACGATCTGCTTGCGGCCGTGACCTACACGACCAACTACCATCCCGATCGCGCCTACAACCTCAACCATTTGTGGTCGCTTGCGGTCGAAGAACAATTCTATTTATTGTGGCCAGCCGTGGTGGCGTTTGCAGGTCGCCGCCGTGGCGTTTTCATTGCAGCGACGTTTGCGTTGGCCGTGCCCGTCATGCGTGAAGCCACCGTGCGCGGCTTTTTGCCTGGCGAAGAATTGCTGGGCGGCAGCTTCCATACCGTTGCCGATTCAATTGCGGTCGGTTGTGTGCTGGCGGGGCTGCGCAGCAAGCTCGAAACCTCAGCGCGCTACATGCATTTGTTGGCGTCGCCAGTCATCGCGCTGGGGCTGGTCGCGATCGTGTTGGGCAGCACGATGACCGAGCGTTGGCCAGCGATCGATATGTTGGTATTGCCAGTGTCCAACGTTGCCATCGCATTGCTGATCCATTGGTCACTAACGCATCACACCTCGCTGGTCGGCCGGATGCTCAACGCTGCCCCGGTCGCCTATGTTGGGACGTTGAGCTATTCGCTGTATCTGTGGCAACAGCTGTTTTTGAATCCGCACTCCACTGCGACGTATTGCCGCTTTCCATTGAACATCGTGTTGGCCATCGCGGCAGGCGTTGCATCGTACTATGTCGTTGAACGGCCGTTGTTGCGCCTACGTGAACGTTGGGAACCCCGCCTCTTCTCGGCACCAACCAAATAAATCAAATGGAAATCACCTATCATCGCAACTCGCTCGAAGGCGCCGATGCCGTCGCATATCGAGAATTCCTGCAACGCGCACATGGCGCCCATTACATGCAGGCGCTTGGCTGGCGCGCCGTGGTTCCCGCCGCAGGTTTGCAACACCGTTATGTCTTGGTGCGTGAGCAAGGGCGCGTCATCGGTGCAGCCGCGCTGTTGCGAGGCATGCGCGGGCCATTGCGATCTCCGATTGCGGTGATTGAGCGTGGGCCTGTGGTGCATGACGTCCGCGACCTTGATCGCGTGTTGCCTGCGCTGCTACGGGTTGCGCGTTGGCACGGCATCGACCAATTGCGTATTCAGCCCAACTTCGCCGACGCCGAAGCGACCACCGCAGCGGCGATCGCCAACCGTCACGGCTTCGCAACGGTCGAAGATCTCGACGGGCCATACACTGCAACATTACGGGTAGCGTTGGCCGGGGTCGAACGCGCCAATATTTTCGCTGGCAGCGAACGCTCCGAAACGCGGCGCTGCGCCCGCAAAGCACGCGAAGGTGGCGTGCTGGTGCGGCGAGGTACCGCTAGCGACCTGCCGCGCCTCGCTGCGTTGTACGCGCAGATGATGACAGCACAAGGCGGCAATGATCGCAGCTCGGCCTACTTTGCGTCGTTTGCACCGCTGCTCGCTGCCGAACAAGTCGCCTTATTTTGCGCCGAATACCAAGGCGAACTCGATTGCGCCGTATTGGTCGCACGGCATCCCGAGCAAGTAACGTTGCATTTGGGCGCAACGTCGCAAATAAAACGCAACTACAAAAAGATGCTGTTGCCGATCTGGGCCGCCGCCGAGTGGGCCTACGACTTGGGCGCGCGGCATCTCGATCTTGGCGGTGTGCCACCGCCGTACGATGCGGACACTAAACGACAACGCATTGCCCAGTTCAAATTTGATTTCGCCAGCACGCCGGTCATGCTGACACCTGTGATGCTTTCGGCACCGAGCCCGGTGGGCCAGGCTGTGCGCCGTGTCGTTACCGCCTTGCGCAAGCGCGGCTAGCGACGTGAGCCTAGTCACGTCGCTAAAAGTTCGGAGCGAGCCCCGTGAAAACCGTGCCGCGAAACGACGAAGCAGCCAGTGACGCGGTGCTCGCAGCCGATGCGCCGGCAGACAGACACATACAAGGTGAGACACGCGATAGCCGCCCGACCACGATCGTGAACGCGTGATTACCCACCATCCGACCGTGTGAACTGCGGTTACCGTGAACATTTAGGGCCGCATGTGCAGAACCGAGCGTGGGCGACGTTGCACGCCGCATTTCCGCGTGTGGTGCACTGGCACAGCCAATGCACAGGTGACGTTCGCCGTCTCTAAACCAAAGGATCCACACATGAGTCTTCTTCGCGCATCGTTGTTCACTATCGCCTCCCTATCGCTGCTCAATTGTGTACAGCCCGAGTCAGAAGTGAATTCAACCGACATCGCCGCCGCCCTGCCCACTGCCACCCAAGTGCAAATCAAGCTGCCACAGAGCAGCGCCAGTGCACTCATTGGCGAAACTGCCGAATGGTATCGTGCAACTCGCTCGGTAACCCAGATGCTCAACGGTGGCACGGCGTGGGTGCTCACCGTGGTGCACACCATCGTGCAGTTCCCGGTGACGAGCCGCAGTGGCGACACCTTGACCTGGGGGCCCTACAGCAATGCACTCGACCCGGCCGAATGGAAACTCGATGTTAGCCAATTGGCCGATGGCTCCTACCATTGGAAAATGTCGGCACGCTCGAAGACCCAAGCCAACGCAACGTTTGAATCCGTGATCGATGGCAATGCCGTGGCTGGCGATGCCATCGGCCAAGGCCACGGTAGCTTCTCGATCGACTTCGACGCTGCCGAACGGGTCAACCCGGCCGACAACGACGGCGAAGGCCAGTTTGTGGCAACCTACGATTTGCCAGCACGGCACCTCACGATCGATGCCACGCGGCTTGAATCGCACAACGGTGTGCTTGCGCCGATCACGACCCACTATGTCTACAACGAAGCAGCCAATGGCAGCGGCGACATGTTGTTGGCACTGCATGGTGATACCGAAGACGCTGGTGTGCTGCCTGAAGACGCCACCATCCACTCGCGTTGGTTAGCCACCGGCGCCGGCCGCGCTGACATCCGCCTTGCCAATGGCGATTTGGCAGCAACCGTCACCGGCTCCGAATGTTGGGACACCTCGTTTGGCCGCGTCTATTACAGCGACTCCGCGACCTTCATGCCTACCGAAGGCAGCGCCGCCGCTTGTGTGTTTGCAACGGCAAGCATGCCGTAACCGCGAGCCACTTCGAAATGCCCTGCGGGGGACGCGCGCGCCGCTGTGGTCAATGCTGGTTACCTACGTGGCATCCTTGCGGCGATCGTTGTTGCCCGCGTAGAGCCC
>JAKQOD010000593.1 GCA_029565465.1 Deltaproteobacteria bacterium | reverse complement strand
CATGCGCGTTCGAGCCTGAACAACAAGATGACGGTGGGTGTCCGGTTCTCGCGCCGCCTTCGTGGCCGCGCGCCTCGGGCCTTTTGCCTGATCCTGTGCGTTCGCGCTTGCAGAACAAATGACGGCGGTTGTCCGGTTCTCGCGCCGGCAGTTCGTGGCCGCGCGCCTCGGGCCTTTAGCCTGAACATGCGCGTTCGAGGCTGAACAACAAGATGACGGTGGGTGTCCGGTTCTCGCGCCGCCTTCGTGGCCCTCGGGCCTTTAGCCTGATCACTCGCGTTCGAGCCTGAACTTGCGTGTTCAACCACGAACATGCGCGGCTGCGCTTGAACAGCAAATGACGGTCTGCACGTGCGCAGCTGGAGGACCGGCGGGCCCACGCATCATATAATAGCCGTAATCAAGTAGCGCGCCGCCCACAAAGTACCTGTGCTGCAATGGGCGGCGCAGCAGACTCGTAGTTCCGCAGTGCGCCGGCGGCTGTGCCGCCGACAGCAGTGCGCTCGCTCGAAGTGCCACGCCGCTCCCTTGTTAGCATCCGGGAGGAGCCCGTTCACCAAGCTTTGCGACAACGACCACGTCCGTGTTTGTTACCGTGGCCCCAGCCTCGGATATGCAAGTGCAGGCTCAAACGCGCTGTTCAGGCTCGAACGCGCATCTTCAGGCTCGAACGCGCGCGTTCAGGCTAAAGGGCCGAGGCGCGCGGCCACGAAGGCGGCGCGAGAACCGGACCGCAGCGTAGTGGTTCTACGTGAGGACCGGAAGCGGAGCGCCAACGCACGTGGCCGCGATGGATCGGGCCTTCCACGTCCGAGCACCGCTTAGCACCGCCTACTCGCGGAACATCGCGACGACTTGCATCAGATCCGCGCGCGCCAAAAACACCGGTTGGCCGTTTTCAATGGCGCAGCACTGAGCGGTCCGAAACGGCTGAAAGGCGGGCAGGCCCAAAATCAGCGCCCCGAGCGACGAGATATTGGGTTCGTGGCCAACGACCATCACAGAACGACCACGGGTGACGAGTTCTTGCATGGCGACGCGTGGCTGCGCAGCCGGCTCCAGCGCTCGCAGCGTTTCAATGGTGCCCAAATAGTCGAGGCCGTCGGCGAGCCGCTCGGCAGTTTGCACAGCGCGGGGCAGGGGTGAACTTAAGATGGCGTCGAGCTCAACGTTGTTTTCGCGCAGCAGTTTCGCTAGGCCACGCGCGTGCTGGCGGCCGCGCTCGTTGAGCCAGCGGTCACGATCCGAGCCTGCCACGTCTTCCGAAACCGCTTCACCGTGTCGTACTAGATAGATTTTCATTGGGTTCCTAACGCTCGCTACCGTCGATACCAAAGAAGCCGCGGATGCGCTTCATCAAGTCATACTTCGCCGTGTCGAGCCGTTGTCGCTTTTGGTCGTCGCGTTCGTCGCGTGCCGTGCTCAACGCTTCGCGACGCGCCGCCAGCACTTCGGCGATCGGCTCCGCCAACTCCGGTGCTGAGCGAAGCACTGCTTGAAAGGCATCCTTGGCGATCCGATAACACGCCAATTCGGTCGACGCTACCACCGTCGCCGCGCGCACTTCGCCAGTCATCAGCGACATTTCGCCAAAAAACTGGCCCGGCCCCAGCCGCGCGACTTCGCGCACGACAGCGCCTTGGCCAATCACCACCGCAGCGGTGCCGTTGACAACGATGTACAAATCGTCAGCGTGATCGCCTTCGCGCGTGATCGTTTCACCGGCTGCGTATGGTGTGTAGACCATGTCACTGGCAAGCTGCTCCACGGCTTGGGGCGACATCGCGCGGAATAGATCGATCTGATGCAACGCTTCGCGCCGACGGTTCATTTCGGCTTCGCTCTTGCGGGTATTGCGTTCGGCTGATTCGGCAGTTAAGAACAACGCGCTGGCTGGAATGGCCATCGCAATATTCGCGCGCCGTAGCGCGTACCACAACCGCGTGCGCACTTCGCTATCGAGCCCATCGTCGCGTGACAGGTCGGTAATCCAATAGCGCACCGTGTATTGGGCAACGCTGTCGCGATAGCCGCTGAGCAACACGTGTAGCCGTGGTTCGGCCGCAATGCCGGCAATTGCATGTGTTGCCATTTCTTCCTCGACGGCTTTGCTGATCGCTGCCGGTGGAGTGCGGAAATCGACGAAGAAATCAAACGTGCGGCGCCATTGTGATGCTTCACCCGCGCGGCGACCCAAGATCGTGACTTGGCTGCGCATCAATACGCCGTTGGGGATAATGATGGTTTCCCACGCGCGGGTTTCGATTGCGGTATAGCGCCAGCGAATTTCGGTGACGCGACCTTGTGGTTGCCCGGTGCCAAGCGTGATCCAGTCGCCTGCTTTCACCGAGTTGTCCATCTGTAGTGCAAGGCCACCCATGATGTTGCCGAGCGTGTCTTGCAAGGCAAAACCGATCACGGCGGTGAGCACGGCGCTGGTCGTGATGAGCCCAGCTACCGAGAAGCCCGCGCGTTTGCCGACGATAATCATCGCGATGACGATCAATACGCCAGTGACAATGTCGGCCAAAATTCGCGGCAGCGCTAAGCCCAGGCGCGGCAGCGAAACCTCGAATACGATGTGGGTTAGCAGTGCAATAATGCACAGCAATTCAAACGCAAGTGCGGTTAACGGCGCGGCTGGCGCTGCATGGGCACTAGCTGCGAGCGCGGCGCTGACTACAACCGCAATGGCGTGACCAATAAGAAAGATCGTGGCGCCGCGTAGCGTTCGCGCTTTTGCGGTGCCGAGACTGGTCGCCGCTGGCGCTGGTAGTGCTGCAAGGCTGCTGCGCGAAAATAGCACCGAGAGCACAAGTGCTGCGAACAAATAAGGCGTCCGTAGCTCCCATGCTGCCGTAACCAAGGCGTGCCAAAACGTCACGACATCATGGTATGCGCAAACCTGAGCAGCGCCAACGGGCAGCGCCTGAATCAGTGCTAGCCGTACGACTTACTTGCCGAAGCGCGTATACAACGTCAGCATTAATTGGCCGCGATGGGCAAAGCCCGAAGTTGCATCACGCACCAACATGTCGCGTGCGTCGATGCGCACACCTGAGTCTTGCGTCAAGTGGGTCAGCGCTGCAGCACCCACCGACAGGTAAGCGTCGGCATCGTTGTTGTCCAGCGAGGTCCGCACGCCCGCGCCGCCGAGCGCACGCAACTCAAAACGTTTGGTAACCACGGGGCGCACCGCCAGCTGCACCCCTGCGCTGAGCAATTGGGCATCGTTGGCGAGTGGCCGCGTCGCGACGTTGGCGACACTGGCGTCGAGTTCGAGCCCCAAACGATACGGCAGCCGCACCGCGAAATTACCGTGCAACGCGACCCCGGATGCCAGGGTTTGATTTGCTGTGTCGTTGGGCGCCAGCTTGTCATGTCCACGCAGCAGGCCTTGGCCTCCAATCCCAAAGCCAAGTTCAAACCGTCGCGCTGGCGCGCTGGCTTGCGGCGATGGGGGTGGCGGTGGTGCCAAGGCTGGCGCTGGTTGTGCGGTCACGGCCAACTCGGCTACCACAACGTCACCAGCATAAACCTTCAGCACACCATGACTAGTTGCGGTTACCTCAGCGGTAATCGACGCGCCGTCTTGGCTTTGTTTTGCAATTGTAATCGCTGCATCGCTGCGCAGCGTGAGCGCGCCATGGGGTTCGCCATGTACCACCACGTGGATGTTGCCAGGTTGGCCGACGACTAACGCCGCAGCTTTGATTTCGGCGGTCACCGGTTTCGTATCGAAGGCCAAACTCGCAGCCCCACATTGAAGTTTGTGGGTGCCCGCGGTTGTGACTACGATTTGATTGGCGGGTGTTGCACCATCGAGTTGGCAGGTTTTGCCCGCGGGAGCGCTAATCGTACTAGCCAGTGCAATGCTGCGTTGCTCGCCGTTGAGCTGCCATGGCGCTGCCACCACGTCAACCGTTTGCAACAATGGCGCCGATGCCTTGCCTTCTAAGCCATCGGCGTCGATCGCAGCCACCCGAATCGTGTACACACCTGCCGGTACATTTTGTGATTCAAATGCACTTGCGCTGCCTGGGATTTCCAGCACCGTCACTTGATTGCTAGCGTTGGAGTCCGCGATTTCGACGCGGAACTTGGCGACGTTGGCGATCGGGGCCCAGCGGCCACGCAGGGTTGCGGTCGGCGCGCCCAGCACAGCGGTCTCGCTGGCGTTCCATTGTGGCATGGCTGGCAGCGGCCGCGGCTTTTCGGGGGCTTTGCCCACTTCAACGCGGGTACCCATGTTGCTACCAACCGAAACTGGTTTGCCGCTAGGTTTCTTTTTCTTGTCGACGCTGCGCACGGCGATGGCGGTCTTGCCATGATTGGCGATCGTGCTCATGCCTGCACGGTCGACTGCGATCAGGAAATCCGATGCCAGGCCCGTGATGCCGGAGCTCGGGGTGGTTACCGTGGTGCTGCTTGGTTTGCCTGCCAATTCGCCCAGCCGGCTGCGTAGGGCGCCGCTTTCCAAGGCAACTTCCACGCTGTCGACGCGGGTTTTGGTGGCATCGGCTCCGTAAATGATCACCACCGTGTCTTCGCGCATTTCGATTTGTGAATTGTTGCGGAAGGTAATTTCGGCGCTCGCTTGGGTTTGGGTATTCACGCGCCAAGCGCGGAACAAATCCATGCCGCGTTGACCGTTGTTCCATGTGGGTTTGGCTGGCTCCCGAACTTTCACGGCACCGCGTGCGCTCGATAGCTTGGCATCGGGCGCATGGTTTTCGTCGGGAATCGTCAGGACTTGGCCGGGTTTGAGCTTGTGAGGCATCGGCCCGAGTTGGGGGTTGGCTTTATGCAGCGCTGGAATTGCTGCGCGCGAGCCAAGCTGTTTGGTCGCTACCGAAATACAGTCATCGCCGGCAACCACCACATAGGGATGATCCGCCAGCGCTAGCTGGGGCACGGCGAGCAGCGACGCGCTCGAAAGTGCCAATAATGCAACAACGTTCGTGGGTTTCACCCTGGCAACCTATCATTGCTGAGCAGATCGGCGAGGATGTGATTGGGATACGGCTCGGATAGTTGGCTCCAACTGTCAAAAACACGCGTTGGCGAGTGCGGTAAGGTAGCCTATGGCAGAAACTCGCACGCGTTTTCCGTTGTGGCTTAAGCTCCTCATCGGTGCGTTATTGCTAGCCGCGCTGCCTGCGGTGGCCATCGGCACCATGTCGTATCTGCGTTCGACACGCGTCTTGGAACTGCAAGCACGGCGCACCCAAGAAGTGCTGTCCAACAGCCTGGGTGACAGCGTGCAAGCGATGTTTGGTGCCGCTAAGAACGACATGTATGGCGTGGCGCGTTTGCTGAGCACCGCGGAGTTGCCGGATAACCAAAAACTGGCGCTTATCAATGCTGCCATTAGTGCCAGTGAACCACTTGATCATGTGGTGGTTTATGACGCCACCGGTGTCTACGTTGACCGATTTATCGAGCGGCGCGATTTGCAGGTGCCACCGGCGCCACCGCACGTGCCTGTGCGCGACGCGGACACCATCGACGTTGGCGATGCGGTGCGCCTACCGTCGGAAATTCGCGTGCCGATCGCCATGGCGTTGCGCAGCAGCGACAACAAGGTAACCGGCTACATCTTGAGCTATGTATCGCTAGCACCCGTGCAGAGTTTGTTGGAACGCCTTTCGAGTGAGTTTCTTGATTCTGATCCACGCAACATGTTGCTAGTCGATCGGCAATTGCGCGTGATCGCAGCGAGCTCGGCGACAGTTGCGATGACGATGGCACCACAAACCGAGCTCGAATTGTTGCGCAATGGTGGCGTGGACTTGGTGCGCACGGCAACCAAGATCTACGGCCCCGCGTATCGCGATGGCAACGCGACGATGGTCGGCACGCTATCGCCCGTAATTGGCTGGCCGTTTTCGCTGGTGGTGCAGCAGTCGCGCGATGTCGTTTACGCTGAACGGCTGCGGTTGCGCAACCGCGTGATCGCGGTGGTCGCCATCGCACTTGCGGTCGCTGCGTTGTTGGCCTTCGGCTTTGCGCGCATGGTTACGGCGCCGATTCGTAAATTGGTGGCGTTTACGCGTTCATTGGCAGCGCGCAAATTCGGTGAACGCGTTGCGATCGATACCCGCGATGAGCTGTCGACCTTAGGCCAAGCCCTGAATCAGTCGGCGCAGGACCTCGGCGATTCTGAACAGCAAATTCGCCATGAACATGAAATTCGCAATGACTTGAGCCGTTATCTGCCGGCACCCATCGTGGAAAAAGTGGTGGCGCGTGAGCAGGACATGGGGTTGGGGGGCAAGCGCCGCGAAATCTCGGTGGTCTTCGCTGACGTGGTCGGCTTTACGCCGCTGACCGGCAAGCTCGAACCTGAAGTCGTGGTTTCGATCTTGAATGAGTTGTTTACGATCATGTCAGAAATCGTTTTTCGCCATGGTGGCATGATCGACAAGTTCATCGGCGACTCGATGATGGCCTTGTGGGGCGCGCCCGAAGCCACCGATGATCATGCCGAGCGTGCGGTCGCGGCGGCGTTGGATATGCAGAAGTGGTTGGAGTTCGGGCGCAAGCGGTGGAAAGAGCGCTACGACATTACCATCGATGTCGCGATTGGCATCAACACCGGTTCCGCCGTGGTTGGCAACATTGGCTCGCAAACGCGCATGGAATACACCGCGATCGGCGAGTCCGTGAACGTAGCAGCGCGGGTCGAGTCGGTGGCACGGCCGCGCCAAGTGCTGATCACCGCGGCCACCAAAGCCGCCTTACCAGATGTGTATGATGTTGTTGAAATCGGCGAGAAGCAGCTGCCTGGGCGCGAGAAACCGACGATGCTGTACGAGGTTAATGCATGATCACTCCTGGTAGCCTGCTCGCTGGAAAATATCGTGTGCTTGCACTGCTTGGTGAAGGCGCGATGGGCGCGGTGTATCGCGCGCATCACGAAGCGCTTGGCAAAAGCGTGGCGATCAAAGTCATGTTGCCCGAGTTGGCGCACAACGTCGAATATCGTACCCGGTTTGAACGCGAAGCCCGCGTGTGCGCACAGCTGCGCCACCCCGGAGTTGTTGGCGTGCACGACGTTGGCGTGACCGACGATTGTCCATACTTGGTGATGGATTTGTTGAGTGGTTATACGTTGCGTGACTTGATGGAAAGCAGCCATCGCATTTCGGTTGAACGAACCTTACGGATTGCCGCGCAGCTCGCCGATGCGTTGGTGGCGGCGCATGAAGCGCGCTTGGTACACCGAGATTTGAAGCCCGA
>JAKQOD010000586.1 GCA_029565465.1 Deltaproteobacteria bacterium | reverse complement strand
GTTGCGCAAGCGGTGTTCGATACGCTGATGCACGCGCGACACACGCGTTGCGCGTCCTTGCAACAACTTGCGGCCCACCATGGTGTCAACATTGATGCGGTTGCGAGCGAAGCTAGCGCACACGCCATGGGTGCGTGGCTGTTGCCTCGGCTTGCGCCTACCCTGACGCCGACCGACGTACGAGGCTACGGGCTCGCCGTGGATCTGGCGCTTTGGCTTGGTGAGGGGCTGATCGCCGCCGCACCTCAGTTGCACTGGACCCTGCTGACCTCGCACAAAAAATCGACGGGCTACCAACGCGCCGTGCTCACTGGGTTCGGCCGCGTTCATGATCGTGGCCCCAAGGCGTCAAGCCACGACGCTGGCGCCGAACGCCATTATTACGTCGACGTCGCCCATTTCGTCGCTGCCTGGGTCGATTACGGCACGCGGCAACGGGCGGCGCGCGCGGATTTTCTTGCCACTATTTTCGCCACCACGCTGGCAGACGCGTAGAGTGCCGCGCTCATGATCGGCGTTGTTGTTTCATGTGAACACGCAGCTTGGAGCGTGCCAACCGGGTGGGCCCATGGAGTTGCCTCGGACGTTTTGCAGTCACAAGCAAGTTGGGATCCTGGTGCACTCGACATTGCGACCGCCGTCGCGACCGAGCTCAGTGCGCCGCTGTTTGTCGGTCGCTACTCGCGCATGTTTGTCGATCTCAATCGATCCGCGGATCACCCCGATGTCATCCCTCGCCACAGCTACGGCGCCGACGTGCCTGGCAACGTCGCGCTTAGTGCCGACGCGGTTGCGTCGCGGCTCGCGCAGCACCACACACCCTATTGGGCCGATGTAAGCAACGCGGTGGATTTGCAATTGGCGCAGCACGGCGCTTGTCTGCATTTGTCATCACACAGCTTTTGCCCACAGCTAGACCCAGCGCGGCGGGCATTCGATGTTGGCATCTTGTTCGATCCAGATCATGATTTCGAAGCACGGTTAGCAGCGCGCCTTGGCAGCGCGCTGGCGGCTGCAGGTTTGGCCGTGCGCTTCAACGAACCATACAGCGGCACGGGGCCGGCCTTGGTGACAGGCTTGCGTGAGCCGCGCCGACACACCAACTATGCAGGCATTGAAATTGAGACTTCGCACGCCTTGGTGAATACCGCCAACGGATGCGAGCGGGTTGCGCAAGCCTTGGCAACCGCTGTGCGCGACATCGTAAAAAGCTACTGAGACGTACATTTGTCGACGACGCGGCCATGCGCTTACATGGCCTCACAGCCGCCGCACTTCGAGCGGATCTCACCGCAGTTCAGCGCAAGAAGATTTGCATCGGAAGCATTCTCGCGCGTAACCTGGATGAATGAACGCTCGCTGGTACCTCGTGCTGTTCTGTATTGCAGCAACCGGATGTGATCCGGGGGCCGGCCCGGAGCGGCGAACGCTAACCCCACGCCAAGGAAGCTACTCCGAGATTCGCAACTATGTTTCGTTCGGCGACTCGATCGTCGCGGGATACTGCGGTTGGTACTGCCAAGAAGATTCATACGCCGTACATATGGGGCAAGGCTTGGCCGATCGGGACAGCCTACGCATCGAATACTTCGGGCGCGGCGAAAGCGGTGCCACGATGGAAGAAATTGCCGATGAAGTAGCGGCAAATCATGAACTGATCGCAAGCGCCGACTTGATCACCGTCGAAGGCTGCGGCAACGACTACCTTGATGCACGTGATACGTACAAAGGCCAAGCTGATTGTACCGATGGCAAGCCCATCGCCAAAGCGCTCGAAACATGTAAGGCCAACATGACGCGTGCGCTCGACGAAATCAAAGCCGTTGCCAAGCCAAACGCGAGCGTGGTGGTGATGACTTTATATTACCCGACCGTCGCGGAAGACAAAAAGCACAATTGTGGCTCGGCGTCTCACTTTGACTTATTCTTGCCCTTCTTGCTGCAATCTAACTGGTGGACCTGCAACGAAGCGTGGCAACGTGGCTATCAATGCGTGGATGCGATGTCGGTAATGAATGCGGCTGATATCGATGCCGATGCGAACCTCATCGTTGACAGCGAACAGATTCGCATGAAGGCTGCCCTCGACAAGGACAGCATGCCGACGTACCAAGCTCGCATCGCAGACAATCGCAGCGTGCTGGCCGATGGTCACGCCAAAATTGACGCCGATGCGGTCCCCGACGATTATTTGCAGTCCGATAGCAAACATCCATCGCAGCAGGGCCATGCGGGCTTAGCGGCGGCACACTTAGCGCTGATTCCGAGCCAATAGCGCCTTCTGGGTACGAGCAAAATTCTGCTAGTTAGCAGTGGCGACGGCTTCAAAAGCCCTTATTACCGTAACTTTAATTTGGCCGGGGAACGTCATCTCCTCGGAAATCTGCGCTGCAATTTCGCCAGACATTTCAACGACGGTAGCGTCGTCAACGTCGCGTTCCCGCACATACACACGCAGTTCGCGACCGCCATGCACAGCATGCGCGTGGCTGACGCCGCGCCGCTCGAAGCCAATGCGTTCTAAATCTTCAACCTTGGCCGAAAATCCTTCGGCCATTTCCCGGCGAGCACCTGGCCGAGCACCGCTCATGGCATCGGCGGCAGCCACCAAATATGCGTATACCGAGTTTTGCGGCTCGTCATTGTGATGCGAGCCAATCGCGTTGGCGACAATCTCCGCTTCGCCAAGCCGGCGCGCAATATCGGCACCGATCACCGCATGCGAACCATCGATCTTGTGCGTGAGTGCTTTACCAATATCGTGCATCAACGTAGCACGCCGCGCCAAACGCACATCGAGCCCCATCTCAGCGGCGATCATGCTGGCCAAATATGCCGCTTCCACAGCATGCCACCACTGATTTTGCGTGTAGCTGGTACGAAAGTTCAACGCGCCAACCAAATCAACAATTTCGGGATGTGCCTTTTGCACGCCTAACGTCGTAAACGCTTTTTTACCAAGCATGCGAATGTCTTGGGCCACTGCTTCTTGTGCCTTTTGCGCCCACTCCTGGGGCGACTGGCGAGCCTCGTCGGCGGCTTCACGCTTGCGTTCCAAACGTGCCAACGCGCGACGTATCATTTCGCGGCCAACCCCGTCGATGCCCTCCATGCGAACGGCATCTTTGTCGTCACTGACATGCAAGGTGATGCCACTGACTTGCTCTAGCGCACGATGAATCGCGTTGTCATTGTCGATCAGAACCGAAACAATCTCAGGACCACAACGCAACGTTGCGACGTTGCGCTCGGTTAAGTAGTGATGGTGGTAGCGTGTGCCCGCAATTTCCATCAAGCGCTTGGCTTGCCGGTCATAGGCTGGGTCAGCGGCGGTTTGCTCCACGGCGCGAATCTGCGCAGCGGCACGGGCTTGGGCGTCTTGCAGCCAGCGCGATGTCATGTCGTCGATCAACGCTTTCGCGCTGACGCTGGCGCGTTGTTCGAGCACCGACGCAACACCAGCTATTCGCTTTTCAGTATCGCGCTCAAGTCCATTGGCGCGATCACGCAATGATTGAATCTCACGCGACGCTTCGTCGATGCCACGCTGCCGCTGCTCAACCGTTTCGACGGTGGAACTGATTTCCACATCAGCGTTTGCCAACGCCGCTTCACGCGCATCAAGGGTGGCGGCCACCGACGACAATTCGGTCACGGCGGCGCTGCGCTGTTCCAACGATGCCGACAATGCGGCGGCATGCGCGCTACGAGCATGCGCTTGGGCTTCGTTTTTGGCAGCAGCCACCAACGCATCAGCTGCTTGCTTGGCGCGGGCAACTCGTTCGCGTTGTTCACGCTCAGCGTTTTTCCGCGCGATCGATGTGCTGAAACCAGCCGCCAATACAGCAGTGGTTAGCCCGATAATCAGCGCAATAAGCATGCAGGTAGATTGACCTACCAGGGTCAGGACGGCAAGGGTTTCAGTGCGTTACCGGTCGCGGCATCACAAGTCATCGGGCCGCATGAGGCCGTCACGGTCATGCTTGGCCGGCGCCGATCCATTGATTTTGTGCAATGTCACTTTGAGCGACGCCCCTGCGACCACCGCCAGCGTGCGGCGTTCGCTACCATATCCCCGCAAGCGTAGCTGCACGCTTAGTTCCCCTGCAGCCAACGGCCCCAAAAACGGCGTCTTGCCAACGACGGCTTTGCCGATCACAACGTCGGCGCCTGGCGGCACCGAATCGATCATAACCTCGAACACGGAAGGCGGCACTGCATCAAGTGCGGGCGCGGCATCTGGTGTTGCATCGAGTGCAGGCGTTGGCGCTGCATCAAACACTGCGCGTGGTGCTGCATCAACCTGGGGCCCAGGGACGGCAGCGGCGTCTACGATTGGGACGTTGCCACTGCCCGCATCAGCCGTTGGTGCCGGGCCATTCCGCCCCGCGATCCCAGCCGCAAGCCCTACCCCTACACCAGTGCCAAGCACGATCAACAGCGGAATCCACGGTCGCTTTTTGCTGTTTGGCACGAATGCTGGCACCGGGGTTGGCAGCCGCATCGTTTTGTTAAGGACTGCGGCCGGCATTGCTGGTTCGCTCGGCCCTGCTTGTAGTGATGGCTGTAGCGAGTCGGCGATAAGGGTGGGCGCAGGAGCTGGCAAGGGCAGCGCGCCACCCAGCAGCGCAGCTGGGGCGGCGGCCGCTGCTTGTTGCGCTTTGCGGGCTTCAACATGTGCCAACACCGAGGCTGCGTCGGCACCACCCTCGCCAGGCACCAATGATCTGGCCGGCGAAATCGGCGGCCGATGAGCCAGATATGCTTCGGGCGCCAACAGCGCATCACGCAACGCGGCCATGGTGGCAAACCGGTCGTCTGGACGTTTCGCCAGACAACGTAAGACGATTTGTTCGACGCTCGGCGCCACCGCCGAATTAAAGGCCCGCAAAGGTGGCGGCAAGGTGGTGACTTGCTTGATCAGAATTTCGCCCATGGTTGCACCATCAAATGGCAACCGGCCGGTGAGCATCTGAAACAGCAGCACACCTAACGCGTAGATATCAGTGCGGTGGTCGATGTCGCGTTTGCTTTCGCAAGCTTCTGGCGACATGTATTGCGGCGTGCCCAACACAACGCCGATCGCAGTGAGACCGCCGCCTTCTCCCGAAAATACTTTGGCGAGTCCAAAGTCGAGGATTTTCACATAATCCTCGGTACGACCGCGCTTTGACAACATGATGTTATCTGGCTTGAGGTCGCGATGGATGATGCCAGCGGCATGCGCCGCGGCCAAGCCGGCCGCGATTTGGGCTCCGATATGCAGCGCGCGTTCGCTGCTGATCACGGTTTCGTTGCTGAGCACCTTTGCCAACGTTATGCCGTCGACATACTCCATGATGTAGAAGTGGTCGTTGTCTTCGGATTGGCCGAAGTCGTGCACGGTTACGATATGCTCGTGCCCGATCTTGTTAACAGCTTTAGCTTCTTGAAAAAACCGCTGGATGACCTCGCGATTTTGCGCGAGGTCCCGGTGAATCACTTTAAGCGCGATCTTCTTCCCAATCAGCGGATGTTCGGCCAAATACACGGCCCCCATCCCACCGCTGCCTATCTGCGAGATTATGCGGTAGTTACCGATGCTTTGACCGGGGGCGAACACGGGGGTAGCCGATGGTAGCGCAAAACCGCGGATTGCGCTTGCGCCTGACGGCCACGACAAGGTACGGCAAGGCCGTGGCTACCTCTAATGACTCCGCTGTTCCTGATCCCGCTGCCATGGGTGGGCTTAAAAAGAAAAACCTGATCTACATCGCGTTGATTACCATCGCGATCTGGGCGTTTGCCATCCAAACCGGCAGCACGGTTTTGATGATCATCGTTGGCGTATTGACGCTGATTCTGATCGGCGTGCTGATTTGGGCACTGCGCTTGATGCGCAAGCAGCGCGGCCTGGTATCGCTGTTACAAGGTGCCACGGCATCCGCCGACGCGCGCAAGGACGCGTTGGCCAAACTGGGCGAAGGCAAAGACGCCAATACGCCGGTTAACATCTTTGCTCGCGCCCAGCTATTGGCCGCCGACGATCCGAAAGCAGCATTGGCCCTGATCGAAGGCACCGAGCTCAAAACGTTTCCGGCCGCGATGCAAGACGACGTGGCATTGCTCAAAGCGCAACTGTACTTGGGGATGGGGCGCACCCAAGACGCACGCAAAGTTTCCGACACGATGAATCTCGACAACCCAGCGCGCAAAGAGATTCGCCCGTTGGCGGCCACGATTGTCGCCGAAGCATGGGCACGCACCGGCAAATTTAAAGAAGCGCTCGACTTGCTAGCGACGGTTGAAGTGCCGACCAAAGATGCCGAACAAATCATGGTGCAATACAAAGTGGCACGCATTTTTGCGCGCTTCGCGTCGGGCCAACGCAATCAAGCACGCGATGAACTGAGCACGTTAGCCGACGACAACGTGAACTACCTCGGTCGCTTTTTGTTGCCGCAGTTTCGTGTGCATCCTGAATTGCAGAAGATTGCACGCACCGTGATGGAACGCCATCCAGCGTCGCGCAAGATGGCCAAAGCCAACGCGCGGCATCGCTAGCAACGCAGCTTAGCGCAGCCCGATATCGCGACGCAGTTGTTTACCGCGCAACGCGATGGTATCGGCCACGGCATACGCCCGGCGCCGCGCTTCATGGACATCGGCGCCAAGTGCCGTCACGCCAAAGACACGGCCGCCAGCGCTCACCAGTTTGCCGTCTTTGATCGCGGTACCGGCATGGAACACGGTTGCCTCGGGCGTGCTGTCAACGTTGCGGATCGGGTCGCCAACCGCAGGCGCATCGGGATACCCCGCGGCCGCCACAATGACACAAACGGCGGTGCCGTCGGCCCAGGTGAGCCCGCTGGCCGGCAGCTCACCACGTGCTGCACCGTGCAGCACGCCGGCAAAATCGCCTTGCAGCCGCACCATGATCGATTGGGTTTCGGGATCGCCAAACCGGCAATTGTATTCCAGCAGCCACGGCGTGCCGTCGGGCGCCATCATGACACCAGCATAAAGCACGCCACGATAGTCGATGCCATCGGCTTGCAAGCCAGCGACGGTTGGCAACAACAGCTCTTGCACGATGCGTTGTTCGGCTGCGGTCGATGTCCAGCCGGGACAAACCGTGCCCATGCCGCCGGTATTAGGGCCTTTGTCGCCGTCGAAAATTGTCTTGTGGTCTTCGGCCGTCGCCAACACTTCGAGCCGTTTGCCGTCGGTGATTGCAAGCATCGACACTTCGCGCCCACGGATGCGGCGCTCAATTACCACCGTGCCGCCAGCGTCGCCAAACCGTTTGGCTTGCAGCATATCGCGCACGGCCAGCTGCGCTTGCGCCGCGTCGCTGCAAACCACGACACCTTTGCCAGCGGCCAAGCCATCCGCCTTAACGACAAGTTCGCCGCCCAGTTCGGCAATGGCAGCGTCGCCGTCGTCGACCGTTGCAGCAACCCGAAACTCGGCAGTGCGAATACCGTGGCGGGCAAAGAACTGTTTCGAAAAAACTTTACTGCCTTCGAGCTTGGCACCGTCAGCGCCAGGCCCAAACACCGTGATACCAGCAGCGCGCAGTGCATCGGCAATCCCAGCCACGAGCGGGGCTTCGGGACCAATCACCACGAAATCGACTTCATATTCGGCAACGATCCGCACAATAGCAGCTGCATCGGTAAGCGTGGCCGCAACCAATCGCGCAAGCCCAGCCATGCCTGGATTGCCTGGAGCCGCAATGATGCGATGGCCATCTCGCGCGAGGCGCCACACCAACGCATGTTCACGGCCACCACTGCCAAGCACCAAGATTGTTTGAGGAGTCGACATTGTCGACAGTGGTAACAGGAATCGCGACGCGCTTCCAAGCATTGGTGTAGCGATCGTTGACTACGCTATGCGGCGCACGGTATGGACGCGCCAGGTTCACCAACAAATAGAAGGAGTCCGGCCATGTCGTCCGTGCGAATCCGTCGAGCGTTGCTTTCGGTATCCGATAAACGTGGTGTGGTGGAGCTTGGCAAGCAGCTGGCTGCTGCCGGCGTCGAAATCTTGTCGACTGGTGGCACCAAAGCGGCGTTGGCAGCCGCCGGCGTGCCCGTCATCCAAGTGTCGGATTATACCGGTGCCCCGGAAATCCTCGACGGTCGAGTCAAAACGCTGCATCCGAAAATCCATGGCGGCATCTTGGCGCGCACCACGCCCGAGCACCAAGCCGAACTCGCGGCGCATCAGATTGGCAACATCGATCTGGTCGTGGTGAATTTGTATCCATTCGAAGCCACCGTGGCGGCACCCACCGTAACGTTTGCGGACGCGATCGAAAACATCGACATCGGCGGCCCTGCGATGCTGCGGGCCTCAGCCAAAAATCATGAACGCGTTGCCGTGGTTGTCGATCCCGATGACTACGCACGCATCGTCACCGGCGTGCAAGCCGACGGCGGCGTCAGCCAAGCAATGCGGCTCGCGTTGGCCAAAAAAGCGTTTGCGCATACCGCTGGCTACGACGCTGCAATCGCTGCGTATCTAACCAGTGTTAGCGATGATGCGGCTGACGCCCCCGATGTTGCAGCCGAACGCAGCGCGATGCCGGCAACGTTAACCATGCAATGGCAACGTGCCTACGATTTGCGGTACGGCGAAAATCCGCACCAACAAGCCGCGTTTTATATCAACGCACGCAACCCATTGGTGAGCGATGGCTTGGCGCAGCCAACCGTTGCCACGGCTGAAGTGCTGGGCGGCAAACAGCTTTCGTACAACAATCTGCTCGATCTCGACGCTGCGCTTGGGTTAGCGCTGGAATTCACTGCGCCTGCGGCAGTGGTAGTTAAGCATAACAATCCCTGCGGTGTTGCCATCGATATCGATGTCGCAACTGCGTATCGCCGCGCACGCGATGCCGACGCGACGTCGGCGTTTGGTGGCATCGTTGCGATCAATCGTGAAGTTGATGCGGCGCTCGCAGCACTGCTGGCTGAAACCTTCCTTGAATGCATCATCGCGCCGAGCTACTCAGCGGCGGCCCGCGATGCGTTGGCTACCAAAAAGAATTTGCGATTGGTTGCGGCCGCCGGCGATTGGACCGCTGCAACCAGCAAGCGGGCGTGGTCGGTGCGAACCATTGCCGGCGGAGCGCTCGTTCAAACCGTTGACACTGGCATGGTCGATTTGGCCCACGCGCAGGTAGCCAGCGAACGGGCACCGACCGACGCGGAACGCAACGATTTAGGATTTGCTTGGCGGGTGGCCAAACACGTCAAATCTAACGCGATCGTCTTCGCCAAAGATGGCGTCACAGTCGCGATTGGCGCTGGCCAGATGAGCCGTGTCGACTCCGTTCGCATCTGCGAGCGTAAAGCCGGCGCAGCATTGCGCGGCGCCGCGGTTGCGTCGGATGCGTTTTTCCCATTCCGCGACGGACTCGATGTGTTGGCCGAAGCTGGCGCCTCGGCAGTCGTGCAACCTGGCGGCTCGGTTCGAGATGCCGAAGTTATTGCCGCTGCCAACGAGCATCGCATCGCAATGCTGCTCACGGGCATGCGGCATTTCCGGCACTGACCGACGACGCGCGCGCGGCAGCGGTGTCCGTTTCAGCTGCCTACCGTTTCCACGGCCTGGCGCCAAACAGCAACTTCGCACCGCGCAGCAGCGCCCGGTACGTCGATTCGCGGTACGGGTACCACCAGAGCTCCTTCGGCAACGCAACGCGATCGTAGTTCACGTGCCGTGTGCTGCAAAGATCACGCAGGCCGTCGTCGGAATGGGTCTTGCCAATACCGCTGTGTTTCACGCCAGCCCACGGTGTTTCAGGACACGCATATGTATTGAGCACGTCGTTGATCATCACCGTGCCGGCGTCGATGCGTTCGGCCAAGGCTTGGGCGCGTAGCCGATCGGTCGAAAACACATACGCCAGCAAACCTAGATGTGAATCGTTGGCTTTGGTGAGGGCATCGTCGTCGCTATCGACCTTCAAGATCGGTAGCACCGGCCCAAAAATCTCTTTGCGCACGATATCCATGTCCTGCGTGCAGTT
>JAKQOD010000568.1 GCA_029565465.1 Deltaproteobacteria bacterium | reverse complement strand
GGGATCGAGTTACGGGTTGGCTCAACCACCACGCTTGCGGTCGACGGCGGCGGCAAAAACGTCGCGGTTGCATATGAAGATTCCATGCGCGCCAGTGGCACCGTGCGCGACGACGATGGGGCACCTGCAGCGAACGCAGCCATTGGTTTGTACGCCGCCGACAAGCGCATCGATCAAACCACCACCGACGCATCGGGAACGTTTACGATCAGTTTTGAAGCTAAACTCTTAGGCCAAGGGCAGTTTGGGATTACGGCGCGTACGGAAGCATCAGCCACGCGCGACGGCAGCGTTTCAGCGCCCGTGATCATTGCTATCGCTGCACCACAACCAGTGCCAGTCCGCTACACCTTGATGGCATTTGCAGCGACCGCCATTGCTGCCGTGGTGTTTTTTGCAATGCGGCGCCGCAAGGTCCCGCCGCCGAAGCCCGCCACCGATGACAATACCCGCCCCGTCGTTGAGGTGACTGGGGGCATCACCCTTGCGAAGCCAGGCTTCACCGCTGGTTTGCGGCGTGCGCAGGACACCACATTTTCTGGCAGGATCCGCGATGCCTGGCGAACCAGGCCGTTGGTCGGCGTAGTCATTGAGTTGCACAATGACGCCAACCCCTCCGAGATTCGCTCGGGAATTACTGACGCAGCTGGCGAATTCACCTTTGCCGACCTGCCAAGCGGTAGCTGGCGCGCAACCATCCAAGCGGCTGGCCATATTGGGGAACAAGTCGCGGTCACCAGTCCGCATCGTGGTGAGTTGCGGGGCGTCGTCATCGACTTGGTGCCGGTCCGTGAACGGGTATTTCACTTATATCGCCGTGCGGCCGAGCCCTTGTTACCTAAGCCTGCCCTTTGGGGGGTCTGGTCGCCTCGGCAAATTGTTGACCACGTGCGGTCAAAACGCCCAAGCCCCGCCTTGGCCGAGCTCACCGATTTGGTTGAAGAAGTCTACTTCTCGCCTCGCATCGTCGAAGCCGCCATCCTGCCGGTCGCCACCAGCCGAGTTGAAGCTGCGATGATGGAACGCGGCAAACCAAGCTGAGTTTCCGGGCCTTAGCGCCCCCTTGCCAACGCGCGGGTAGTGTATACACAGCGCGCGATGCACATGGAGTTCGTTTATCTTGCGATTGCGCTAGTGGCTGTCGTTGGCGTGTTGACCCTGTTACGCCGTGCGGCGAAAAAAAGTCTAACCGACTCGCAAGCGCGAGAACGCCTTGGACTTGACACCCCGCCGCCAGTGCGGCAACGGCGCCGGCCACGGGCATCCGAACCAACCACTAGCGAACCGCAAACCGACGCTGTGAAATCAGCCAGCGCGGCGGCGCCACCGCCCGCAGATGCGGAAGCAACCGCCGCATATAAGGCTGGCTTGGCGAAGACCCGCGGTGGTTTTGTTGCCAAAATCGGCAAGCTATTCGGCAAAAAGCAAATCGATGAAAATGTCGTCGATGAACTCGAAGAAGTGCTGTTCACCGCAGACATTGGGCCACGGGCCGCCGACCGCATCTTTCAATCGGTCAAAAAAGGCCTTTCGAAGAACGATCTTACCGACGGCGAAAAAATCTGGGCGCAGATTCGCAAAACGTCCGAGGAAATCCTCAACATCGGCGCCGAGCCGATTAATTTCGCTCGCACCAAACCGTTCGTCTTGTTGGTCCTGGGCGTCAACGGCGTTGGCAAAACCACCACGATCGGCAAACTAGCAGCGCGGCTCACCCGCGAAGGCAAAAAAGTAATTCTCGGGGCTGGCGACACCTTCCGCGCAGCCGCGACCGAACAACTCGAAGAATGGGGCAAGCGTTCCAACGTGCCGGTGGTGAAAGGCAAATCCGGGGGCGACCCTTCATCGGTCATCTTTGACGCAATCAAGCGAGGCGTCGACGAAGAATTTGATGTCGTCATTTGCGATACCGCGGGTCGGCTGCATTCGAACTCAGGCTTAATGGACGAACTTAAAAAAATTCGCCGGGTTTGCGATAAAGCGATGCCTGGCTGTCCGCACGAAACTTGGATGGTGCTCGACGCCACCACGGGCCAAAACGCGATTTCTCAAGCCAAGACCTTCAAAGCCGATATGGAGATCACCGGGATCGTTCTAACCAAACTCGATGGCTCGGCCAAAGGCGGCGTGGTGCTTGGGATTTGTGACGAACTCAAAGTGCCAGTTCGTTATGTCGGCGTCGGTGAATCTATTGACGATTTACGCCCATTTGATTCCCGCGCCTTTGTCGAAGCGCTCTACGCAGATGAAGGCTAAGCTGCGAATTTCGCCTACTTTGAACAAAGGCTCGAAGGTTTGTCGGACTTTGAGCCACCTAACACCTTGAGATCTCAAAAATTCACAGCTATAGTCGCGCGCACTCTCGAAAAAGCACCCTAAGTCAGTGAAATTGATAAAGTTTTGCCCATCGAGACAACGTCAACCGGAGAGTCCCTTCGCATGCGTCCCATGAAATGGAAGATACTGCTCGCAGCAGCCACCACGTTTTGGACTGCCTCATTGGCCACTTCGGTGGCCTTGGCGCAGCCTAAAACGGATAAAAAAGACAAGCCCGTGGATGCTGGCGAAATTGAAATGGACCCAGCGGATCCACCACCAGCTGATGGTGGTGGCGATACTGGCGAAATCGACATGGACCCCAATAAACAGGGTGACCTCGCGGCTGATATTGCTGCTGCCGATAACACAGGCCCAGTAAAAGCGTCGGGACCAGTGACCAAAACGCCGTTGTCGTGGAGCGACATTCGCGTGGTGGTTCGCAAGCCCTTCCTCAAGCAGAAGCGCTGGGAATTGCTGCCAATGGTTTCGACCACTGCCAACGACAACATGATTCGTCACGTTGGGTTCGGTGGCCAGATCAATCGTTACCTGACGGACGTGCTCGCGGTCGGGCTCGAAGGTCAGTATTACATTAACCAGTTCCGCGAACCGTTTGACTTGGTGGCTCGCCAAGCTCGCCGTTTGCCTACAGTTAATAAGTACAACTTCTCCGCAGCGTTGAACTTCCACTACGTGCCGGTGTACGGCAAGTTCGCGATTTTTGATAAGAAATTGGTCACGTGGGAAGCCTTCTTCACGGCTGGCTTAGGCATTGCCCAAAGCGAAGTGATTCCTCGCGACGCAAAATTCCCGGGCTTCACCAACATCCTCATTCAGCCAAACATCGGCGTGAGCATGCGCTTCTTCTTAACGAAGTGGATGACGGTTAGCTTCGGCGTTCGTGATTACATCTTCATCGATAAGTTCGAACCAACCGATCGCTCGGCTACCAAAAACAACACGGCTGAGTTGGCCAAAGAGAACGCCGATGGCGCGCTCATCAACAACGTCATGTTCCAAGCTGGTTTGAGCTTCTGGTTCCCAACCAACTTC
>JAKQOD010000535.1 GCA_029565465.1 Deltaproteobacteria bacterium | reverse complement strand
ATGAAATCGTGATGCCGATCTTGGCCAAAGTTGACTGGCGACGTCCACGGTGACGCTGCGCGCACGGTGCCATTGCTACTTTTGGCGACCAAGCGATACCAGCCTTTGGCAAATACATCCGAGCCAATGCCGCGCCCAGTCTCAACGGTAACTTCGAGATCACCGGTGACATACAATGTAGTTTTATTGGCAGGCACGACGTACGCCGTCGACAAGAACTCATGCGGTGCCAGCATGGTGCCTTTGGATTTTCGCCCTTGTCCGTCAACAAAGCACTGGTATGTCGTGGCGCTGCGCGCGTTTTGCGCTTTGCTGTCCACTTTGTAGAGTTCCAAAAACGTCAACGCAGGATCAAACATCAAGAAGAAATCGCGGCGGCTTTTATCTTGTGGACGTTCGGCCGCCAGCGGGCACAGTGCGCCACCTGGTTGGTAGCTCCGTGACGATCCACTGCTTGCGCCAGCCCAGGTGGCGTAAAACAAATAGTCGCCAGCTTTGGTAGCCGGAACTGTAAAGATCGCCGAACGGTACGACGTGAGCCGACCTTCGCACGGCGCTGTGCCGCACATGCCCATATGATTTTCACCACCGACCGTGCCGATGAGCGTGCCGACGCTATCGCCGCTGCGTTTGGCGTATAGCTTAAACTGGGTTGACGCGTTGTCGAAGGCGTTGCTGGTCTGCGCGCCGCGCAGTTTCAACATATACGTCGCGCCTGCAGCCATGCTACGCGCTTGCAACTCGATGAACTTGTAGGGCACCGCGCCCTGCCAGACATAACCGCCCTTGCCGCCCGCCACGTTGCAAAGATCGTTGCCAACCGTCGTCGTGCTGGTAACAAACTGAACCGAGGCGTCGTTGATACTTTGCGAAGCAGCGAATTGAGTGCTGTCGGCGAGTGGCGCGGACGCATCCGTCGCATCGGCACTGGTTGAACCGGTGCAACCAAGCACCATTGAGACAGCGATAACTGAAACCGATCGCAGCATTGCGGCAACCCGACTCGGAGAGCGCAGCGAAGGTTAAAAGAAATGCGCCACTACGCATCAAGCGTCACGTCACAGGTCGGATGTGCTTGGCACGCCAAAATCAAGCCGGCGGCACGATCGGCTGGCGTGAGTGCATCGCTTGCGTCCATGGTGACGTTGCCGCTGACCAGCTTGGTTTTGCATTGGCCGCACACGCCAGCGCGGCACTCGAAGGGAATGTTGACGCCGCACGCTTCGGCTGCGTCGAGAATCGATTCATCGACGGCACTCGGTGCTTCGGTATCGGATTTGCGAAAGCGAATCTGATACACAGCGTCAGCACTGCTGGCCACTGCAACTGCCGTTGCAGCAGTCGGCGCATCGGCGGCGTCCGTTGCCGGCTCAGCGCCAGCGGTCGGCGAAACAAAGGCTTCCACGTGGATCCGCGCCGCTGGCACTCCGAGCTCGCCGGCCAAGGTTTGCATTGAATCCATCATCGGGCCAGGGCCGCAAATGAACACCGGCGCTGCAGCGATAGCAGGCACAACCTCGCGCAGCATGGCTGCGGTGATGCGACCACGAGCGCCTTGCCACGTTGCCGGAACTGCCTCGTCGGTTGCGGAATCGCCGACCGTAACGTGCACATGCAAGTTGGCAAAACGAGCCTGCAGCGCAGCCAGCTCGTCGGCAAAAATCACTTCGCTCACAGTGCGAACCGAAAACAGCAGATAGATCTGACCAGCCCAGCAACGGTCCGTCAAGTAGCGCACGATGCCCATCAGCGGGGTGACACCGACGCCACCAGCTGCGCATGCGGCGTTTTGTGCCGCGCCAGCACCCGTGCCGAGGCCACGGCCTGCGACTTGCAAAACCAGTGGCAGGTGTGC
>JAKQOD010000533.1 GCA_029565465.1 Deltaproteobacteria bacterium | reverse complement strand
GCCAAGTGCATCGTCGACACCAAGAACAAAGATGACGCAGCGGCCATCGCGGAAGTGCTTGCACTGGTCCATGCGCCTGAAAACGCCGGGCCGATGCTTGAAGTGATGACGCGCTCGAAGGCACCGAAGATCGGCGCAGCGTGGCTTGCCGACAATCCAGCACACGCGCTGCAAGGCCTTGCTGTGGTCGCAACCGGCCGCGGTGCGCTCGCCGAGGCCGCCGCCAACCGATTGGCGGAATTGCGCCGTGCTAGCGGCGATGGCGGTGACGACGGCCCACGCGCGCCGGAAATGACTACGCCGCCACCGTGGTTGCAAAGTGCGTTGTTGGCCGCAGGCAAACTCAAAGCCGTGCCGTGGATCGACGCAGCGGTGCTGCCGGATCTCATCATCGGCGAAGAACGCTTGACTGCCAGCCACGTGCCAACCTTGCTCTCAGCATTGGCAGCCTCGACGCTAGAAGCACCGCATCCGCTGGTCGCCGATGTGCGCAATCATGCGCAGGCCGCAAGCCGCGACGCATTTGCATGGCGCGTCTTCGAAGCGTGGCTCACCAACGGCACACCGCCGAAAGACAAGTGGGCCTTCATGGCGGTTGGGCACTTCGGCAGCGATATCTCGGCACGCAAACTAGCGCCGCTGATCCGCGCCTGGCCAGGCGAGTCGCAACATCAACGTGCGGTCTTGGGTCTCGATGTGCTTGGCGCCATCGGCTCCGACGTGGCACTCATGATGCTCAACGGCATTGCACAAAAGGTAAAATTCAAAGCGCTGCAAGAACGCGCGCGAGAAAAGATGGACGCCATCGCAGCGAAGCGCGGCATGACCGCGGAGCAGTTGGCCGATCGTTTGGTGCCTGACTTGGATCTCGAAGACGACGGCTCCAAGACGCTCGACTTTGGCCCGCGCTCTTTCCGCGTCGGGTTCGACGAAGCGTTGAGCCCGTTTGTCGTGGACGCCACCGGCACGCGGCTCAAAGATCTACCGAAGCCCAATAGCAAAGACGATGCAACACTAAGCGCCGAAGCGGTTGAGACTTGGAAAGCGATGAAGAAGGACGTGCGCGCCCTTGCAAGCATCCAAATCACCC
Source organism: Deltaproteobacteria bacterium (assembly GCA_029565465.1). Classification (GTDB taxonomy): domain Bacteria; phylum Myxococcota_A; class Polyangia; order Haliangiales; family Haliangiaceae; genus JABFXX01. The sequence goes on along the minus strand of JAKQOD010000533.1, from coordinate 1,850 downwards.
GCTTGGAATTGGCCATGGGCAATGCGCGACGCTGGAGCGGCGAAGAGTTTCGCAATTTCTTCGTCGAGCATCCGCTATTGACCCACTTGGTGCGGCGGCTGGTATGGGGCGTGTATGCAGCAGATGGCAGCATGCAGCAAACCTTCCGTGTCGCCGAGGATCGCAGCTACGCCGATCAGCATGACGACGCCATTACGGTGGCCCCCGACGCTGTGGTTGGCATCGTGCATCGTTTGCATCTCACCGACACCGTCGCAGGCGCATGGGGCAAAGTCTTCGGCGACTACGAACTGACCCAGCCTTATGAGCAATTGGCGCGCGAAGTATTTGCCCTGACACCAACTGAACGCACCGGCACCGCCCTTAAACGGTTTGAAAACCGCGTAGTCGAAACCAAAAAGATCCTCGGATTGTTGTCGCGTGGCTGGCGCAAAGGGACAGCCCAAGATGCTGGCTGCATTTTTGAAGTTTACAAAAACATCCGGCCCGGCCTGGTCGCAGTGCTGCCGTTTGAAATGGGCCTCAATGCAGGCGGCATGGAATATGTCGATCCGACCCAAAAGCTCGGCACCATCGACTTCGGCACCGACGACCCTAACTGGAGCACGCGCAGCAACCTGTTCGACCTCAGCACCATCGACGATGTCACGCTTAGCGAAGTCATTCGCGACGTGGAGTCGATGGGCACGGCAGGATAACCAACAGCCAGTTGGGCGCGGATTCCGCAACGGCAGCGATAGCGCTGCAGCCGAGTTTGCGCCATGATCTGGCTACTGTGAAAAAGCCTAGCAAGTCCGACTCTACTGCGGCGCCCGAACGCGGGCAACCCGGGCCCACTGATGCAGGCTTGCAGCGCCCGCCGGCCGAGGTGCTCTATGCAGACGAACTTGCCAAGCTGCGCGCCGACGACAAACTACCGCGCCCACCAGGTTGGCAGCTGTCTCCGCGTGCAGTGCGTTCGTTTATCCTCGGCGATCAAAAGCTAGGCATTCGCAAAAAGTTCGTTGGGCATCCGTCGCTGGTTGATCGCGCGATGATCGCGCTGGCCACCAACCGCGGCCTCATTCTCATCGGCGAGCCAGGCACAGCCAAGTCGCTGTTGTCCGAGCTGCTGGCAGCGGCGATCAGCGGCACGTCGACGCTGACCATTCAAGGCAGCGCGGGCACCTCGGAAGATCAAATCAAATACACCTGGAACTACGCGTTACTGCTCGCCGAAGGGCCTACCGCACGTTCGCTGGTACCGTCGCCGCTGTATGAAGGCATGCGCCAAGGTTGCATCGTGCGGTTCGAAGAAATCACCCGCTGCCCGCTTGAGATTCAAGACTCGCTGCTGGCGGCGTTGTCAGATCGCGTGATTGCCATTCCTGAGCTTGAGCAAAACAAAAACCTGTTTGCCAATGTTGGCTTCAACATCATTGCAACTGCCAATACCCGCGACTTAGGCGTCAATGAAATGAGCGCAGCGCTCAAACGCCGGTTCAATTTTGAAACGGTGTTTCCGATTGCGCAATTCGACGTCGAGCTTGAGCTGGTGCGAGCCGAAACCAAGCGTGGCCTCGAGCGCAGCGGCGTGCCGACGATGCCGGGCGACGACATCTTGGAACTCTTGATCACCACGTTTCGCGAACTACGCGATGGCAAAACCACCGAAGGGCAACCGCTCGACCGGCCGACGACTGCGATGTCGACTGCCGAAGCTGTCTCGGTTGCGCAAGCCGTCGGTGTGCGCAGTTACTACCTCAGTGGCAAAGCTGCAACGCCCAGCGACTTGGTCGAATGTTTGGTCGGTGCCGCGGTAAAAACCGACAAAAACGACGGCGCTATTTTGCGGCGCTATTTTGAACAAC
>JAKQOD010000520.1 GCA_029565465.1 Deltaproteobacteria bacterium | reverse complement strand
ACCTTCGCTCTGCCATGCAAACAGCGAAGCGCCAACATGCAAGACCTCGGTGTACGGCAACACGATCGCATCGCGACGAAAGCTGCCCGTCGCGCGCACCAGTTCGCCACGCACATCGGCAGCGATATCAAATTCAAAGGCGTGGTCCAGGTCGAGCTGCAACCTGGACCATTGCCAAGCTCGCCGAATCACCGACGCATCCGCGCACTCCACCAAGCGCAATGCATCGGCCGCGGCCAGCGTTTGCAACACATCTGGAACATGCGCGCGTAATACGCTCAGCGTGGAACTACTCGACGCGTAACTGTAGCGACGGTCACAACCGCCCGCGACTGCGCGCCACAAAGCCAACGTGTGCGGGTCAAACCCTTGACCTTCGCCAGGCTGCGATGGCGCAAGGCCACGCTTGCTGACACCACGCTTGGTCGTGCGCAGCATCGAGGTCATGATATCGATTTGCTCGTCGATCATGATGGCATCGGCACGGCAGGGCATGTGCATCCATGGCACTAAGGGCTGGTTCCAAGACAGCGCCCGATGCGGATAGCCGACGACGCCAAACTCCAGCACGCCTTTGCTTGCGCGAGCCTTGCTTACGATGGCCGGCGCAGTGACATCACGCCAAGGTATCGGCCGTTGCACCCGCCATCCAAGTTGGTTTTGCACTTCATCCACCCTTTCCATACCCACCTCCAACGTTGCCAATTTTTTTGCCACAACCCGTTTTTTTCACCTACGAAAAAGCGAATTGATTTTTAACTCCGCAAAACCGCACGGCTTTCGCCAACGCTTTTTCCTAAAACGGACAGATCCGCGCAACGCAGGTTGCATGCGTCGAATCGCGGCACGCCAATCCAGCTGCTTCGCGATTTGATCGCGAACGATACCAATACAACGCTTGCTGCATGAGCCGTGGCGAATAGGTCGGCCACTCGCTGCGGATCATTGATAGATCGATCTGCGCTGCGTGCTTGCGCAACCATGCCGCCCGCGCTGCATAGGTATTTTTGCCGCGCGGCCGCAGCGCAGCGATCACGCGCGCAACATTGGTATCAACGACAACCAACGCATTGCCGTCCAGCGCCGGAAACCACGGTGTCAACCCTGGCGCGAGCGCTGGCGTCGCGAGCGCGGCCACAAACATCGACGCCAGCTTTTCGCCAACATGATAGAAGCGCGCGATTTCGGTCACCATCACTGCAGCACGCTGGGCGGGCGCTGCATGTGATGCACACACGCGCGCCAACAACGCTGCAAACCCTTGCGGCGCCGCATGTTCGCGGCGGAGGCGCTGCGCATATCCGCCACTCGGCGTTGCCATATCGGCAGCACGCGACACGGCCGGCGGCGGCCGCAAATGCAACCACGCCGACGTTGCCATCTTGCCCAAATCGCCCATGCGGCCAATCGCAACACTCGCATCTTTGACATGACACGGCGTGCGCGGCCGATGATCACACGTGGCGCCATCGCGCGATGCACCGTCACGCACAAACGTCCGGCGTACATCGCAGCGCTCATCAAACGTGGCGCCATCGCGCAGATGCTCGCAACGTGACTGCGCCACCGCCAAGTGCAAACGCTGCGGATCGACGAGTGCCTCAGCGGCGCGCACCGGCATCACACGCTGCTTTTCCATGATGTCGACATCGCGGCGCGACTGATACATCGTCAGCGCAACGAACAAGCCAAACACGGCAGCCTCGTCGCCGCGCGCCAATGCCGCTGGCGCCACCGCAAACCGGCCGACGCGCGCTACATCACAATAAAACGGCACTTGGCCCGCGCCTTCGAGCCGCCCATACACATGCGTTGCGTACCACTCCACCATCGCGCGAATACTCGCGGCAGGCGTGAGGCGTGGCTGCAACATCGTCGAAAATCTACCCGCGTGGTCATTGATGCACCAGCACCAGTGTCGCCGAATCGTGCAGCCACCTTGGCGCACGAACGCGGCACGAAGCGCACCGTTCGAGTGTCAGCCCCATCTGATAGCCTGTTTGACCAATGCAAATCCGTGCGGGTGGCGAGGTTCAATTTGCAGCAACCGATGTAGCAGACGCTACAGGTTGTGGTCATCGCACCACGCTCAAACTACGGATTGCGGAGAAGAAGCTTTCCATCTTCCGCTTCGATGACCCTGCGCTCGCATTGTTGCAGCAGCGCGGCCTCGAACACGAAGCGGCCTATGTGGCAGCGCTAACAGCGTTAGGGTTGCGGGTTGAGCGCGTGTATGCCGACGGCATGGCCAACCAGACGGCGCACGACGCGACGATCGCGGCCATGCGTGCCGGCATTGATGTGATCGTGCAAGCGCGGCTGCTGCTTGGCGATCAAGGCGGCACGCTCGATATTCTGCGCCGAGTTGAAACGCCAAGCGCCCTGGGCGCGTGGAGCTATGAAGTCTACGACACCAAGTTAGCGCGCAGCGCGCAGCTCGGTGCGGTGATGCAGGTTGCTTACTACTCAGCCATGGTTGCCATCGTACAAGGCAGCACGCCTGCGAAAATGCACTTGGTGGCGCCTGCATTGGTTGAGATTGTCGACGGCGCGGTGCGTGGCGCTACCGATCCATTCGCCACTACCAGTTTTGCCACCGCCGACTTCGCAGCGTATTTTCGCCGCGCGTTTGCCGAGCTGCGCAGCACCGTTGCGGAATTGCAAACCGGCCCGCTGCTGCCAACGTATCCTGAACCTTGCGCAGCGTGTGCGAGCTGCAGCTTTGCGCAGCATTGTGAAGCGCAGCGCGAAGCGGACGATCATCTCTCCTTGGTACCAGGCGCCACGACGGCGCATCGCGCCGTGTTAGCGGAGCGCGGCATCGACACCGTTGCGGCCCTTGCCGAAGCAGTGTTCCCAGCGGATTGGCGGCCGGCGCATTCTAATCGCGCAGCGTACCAGCGGCTGGCCGCACAAGCCGGCATGTTGGTCGCAGCGCGTCGCAGTGGCCAGCCAACCTGGCGGTTGCGTAGTGTTGCCGAAGGTGCGCCGCTTGAACACGGCCGCGGCTTGGGTGCCTTGCCGCCGCCTTCGGCGGGTGATGTCTTTTTAGATCTCGAAAGCGACCTGTTCGCACCGCCTGCGGGATTGGACTATTTGTTCGGCTGGGCAACGCGGCGCGCCGGTGCTGAGCCCGACAGCGTGGACTATCATCATGCCTGGGCCACCTCGGTTACCGACGAGCGTCGCGGGCTTGATACGTTTTGGCGTTGGCTGCAGGCGCGCCGCGCCGTGTATCCCGACTTGCACATCTACCACTTCGGCCACTATGAGCGCTCAGCGTTGGCGCGCTTGACGCAACGTTACGGCGTCTACGCCGATGAGCTCGATCAATACTTGCGCGCCCAACGCTTCGTCGATCTAGGCCGCGCATGTCGCGATGGGATTTTGGCGGGGGTTTCCAGCTACGGGCTCAAAGCCATCGAGCCGGTCATTGGCTATGCACGAGCAACACCGCTCGCAGAAGCAACCCGCGCCAAGATAGCGTGTGAGTTGGCGTTAGAGTCAGGCCGCGGCGCCATGTTACGGGTCGACTTACCTGCGGAGTCCGCCGCACTGCTGGCGTACAACCAAGACGATTGTGCAGCCCTGGCGCGCTTGCAGACCTGGCTTGAGCTCCGTCGCAACGAAGCGTTAGCAGCTGTGAATCGCGATCGCAGTCTCGACGACGCTGGGCGCAAAGCCGCGCTGGCGCGCTTGCAGCGACCAGTCGTGCGCGATGGCCGCAATCCTGAAGCGAGTGAACGTGCAGCACAAGTGCAAGCCGTCGCCAGCCTATTGTTGCAGGGCGTGCCCGACGATGTTGCAGCGCGGACGTCGCAACAACATGCACGGTGGCTGCTGGCTCATGCCATTGACTTTCACCAGCGCGAAGCACGGCAAGCGTGGGCGTTGCGCTATCAACGCCTCGGCGGTGACGAACAAGACATGCTCGATGACCACGAAGCCTTGTGGGGCTTGCAATTCGTGGGCAAGCGTCCGCCCACCGGACGACAACGCAGCGAGCGTTTCATCTTTGAGTTTCCGCGGCAAGAGTCGCTGCTTGCCGCCAAAGATAAGCTGTTGTTCGCGATACCCGGTGTACCGGAGTCGGCGCTCGACCCTGATTTGCCACCAACACCGCGCACCGTGTCGGTGGCGATTGAAGAAATCGACCTTGCGGCTGGCCGGTTGGTAGTTGCTGCGCCAACCGATGCAAACAAAGCCGCCGATTTGCCGAATTCGCGGCGCGCGGTGTTATTCGACGATGTTAGTCAGAAGTTCCTCGTCGACGGGTTGCTGCGATTCGCCATAGGCATCGCAGAGCGTGGCCCTGCGGTGTTTGACGGCGGTGCCGCCGCGTTACCAGTGCACTTGCGCGCGGGGGCCGCGCTGTTGTTGCGAGAAGCGCCGGCGTATTTGGCGGGGCGGAGAGACGCAGGCTCGGGCGCAGGTAAGATCACGGGTGCGGGCACTGACACGAACACGGGTGCGATCAGGGGCACGGGCACGGGCACGGGCACGGGCATGAACGCGGGCACGGGCTCGGGCACGGGCACAGGCACAAACACTGGCACTGGCACTGGCACTGGTACGGGCACAGGCATGAACACTTGCACCGCCACTGCCACGGACACGAACACCACCACGAACACCGCCACGAACATAGGCACAGGCAAGCGCACCGCCACCGCCGCCACCACCACCACGATTTCGCATCGCACGTCGGCAACCACCGACGCGCTGGCAATTTTGCGGTCGGCAAACGGCGGCGTGCTGGCGATTCAAGGTCCGCCTGGCGCGGGCAAAAGCACCACTGCGGCGGCCATGATTTTGCAGCTGGTTGCCGACGGCAAACGTGTCGGGGTTTGCGCCAACAGCCATTCCGTGGTGCTGGAATTGCTCAGCAAAGTGCAGCGTAACGCGGCGCCACCCGGCACTGCACCCATTCGAAAAATCAACATTATCCATGCGCGTGGCGGTTACACTAGCGAGCACTCGCATCCAGGCATTGAACTGCTAGACACCACCGCGACAGCCGAACGCGTGCTCGAACCGTCACCAGCGCGGCGGCCGCATGTCATCGGCGGTACGGCCTTTTTCTGGTCACGCCCCGAACTTCGTTCGGCGATCGACGTCCTGCTCGTCGACGAAGCCGGGCAAGCCGCGTTGCCGAATGTGCTCGCGATTAGCCATGCTGCACCATGGCTCGTGCTGGTCGGCGATCCGCAACAACTTGAACAGCCGGTGCAGGCATCGCATCCCGAAGGCTCGGCGGCGGCCGCGTTGGTGCATTTCCTCGACAATGTGCCCACGATTCCGCCGCATCGAGGGCTGTTCCTGGCACAAACGCATCGGCTAGCACCAGCGATCTGCGCATTCACCTCCGAGATGTTTTACGAATCGCGGTTGCAGCCAGCACCCGGCCTGGAAGCCCAAGCCCTTATCAGTGCCGCAACAACGTCCGGTAACCGGACATCATCAACATGCACACCGGTTCAGCCGGTCACGGCATCGCCCGCAGCGGCAGCGATCACCAACGCGCTCGCCCTGCCCAGCGCGCGCGCCGCGAGCGCAACCGCGGCCACCGCCGCGTGCGCCGCTACCAGTTCCACCGCAGTCACCACTGCCGCCCTGCCCACCTCGCGCGCCGTGGCCGCGACCGCCACCGACGCAGGCGCGCTGTCCGCTGCGACCGCCACGCCTTTTGTCGGTGCCGGCCTGCATTTGCTCAGTGTCCCGCATCAGCGGCGCATCAACATTTGCCCCGAAGAAGTGGCCGCGGCGCAAAGCTTGGTTGCGCACCTGCTCGCCGGCTATCGTTTTGTAGACCGCAACGCGCAACCGCACCCACT
>JAKQOD010000466.1 GCA_029565465.1 Deltaproteobacteria bacterium | reverse complement strand
TGGCTGAGCCGGTCGACCAATTGTCGCCGACGCTGGTGATCGACGGTAAAGCCATGCGGGGGTACATCGAAGTCGAGTTGGTAAGCGTAAAAGACTTTACCTATGGCAGCTCACAGGAAGTTATGCGCGCGGAACGGGTTTCGGCCCATTCGTTCGCAAGCTTGTCGATCGAACAGCCCACGACGATGGTCTTTCGTGTGGTCGAACGCGCGACGCGCATTTGCGCACCAGGCGTGGTGCAAAATTCTGTGCAGTTGCAGCTGCGGAATCCAAATCTCGACTACGGCGCTAGCGCCGGCCGCCTCGAATTCGCTTGGCGTTTGACGTCGTAGCAAGCGGCCAGAATTGATACCGTTGGGCGCATGGTGGAGCTCAAGTCGTTGGCGCACGAACGCAAAGTTGCGTGGCTGTATGGACTGGCGTTATTTGCGTTGCTGATGTTCCTCACTGGGCGCGAGCCGCCATGGGGTGATGCACGCATCATGTACGATGTTGCCGGCAGCATCACGCACGGCAAAGTATCGATTGGCATTGCATGGCCGCCGATGAGCCATGCGGGCGCGGACGGCGCGATTTATAGCCAATACGCGCTGCTGCCGTCGCTGGCGCATTTGCCAGGTATTTGGTTGCGCAACGCCATGGAGCCAACTGCCATTCATCGCGTGATTACCTCGCATGTGGCGCCGGCCTTTGGCGCTGCTTTAACCGTGGTGATGTTCCTTTTGGCTGCGCAAACGTTCTATTCACGACGCGCGAGCCGGTGGGCGGCTGCGATGGTGGCGTTTGGCTCGTTGCTGTTTGTGTACGCACGTTATCCGATGAGCGAAGCGCTGCAAGCTGGCGTGGTGATGGGCATGTTGCGCTCGGCGATCGTGCTGCATGGCAAACCGGGCCGCACGAATGGAATCTGGTTTGGCGCTTGGTGTGGGATCGTGGTGAATACGAAGAGCGTATTGTTGCTTTCCGTGCTCGCGCTGGCGCTGGCCTTGGCTTGGTTGCTGCGCCATGATCGGCCAGCGCTTCGGCAAAGCGTGGTGGGCTTGTTCATCGGCGCATTGCCATTTGTGATCTTGTTCGGCTGGTACAACATGGTGCGTTGGGGCGCGCCATGGAGCACTGGCTACGGCGAGACGTTGGGCATGATGAATGAGCATCCTTTGTCCGGGTTGTGGGGCTTGGTGGTGTCGCCGGGCAAAGGGATTTTGTGGTTCAGCCCTGCAATCATCGTTGCGGTCATTGGTGTTTATCGACTAGTGGCTCAGCGCAATGCGCTCGGGTTGTTGATCCTTGCTACGGTTGTGCCGCCGGTCTTGTTCTACTCGCGTTTTTTGTCGTGGTCGGGCGACTATGCGTGGGGCCCGCGCTATTTGGTTTTTGCGATGGCGCCGATGTATCTCGGGATCGCGCATGTCTTGCATGCGTCAACCACGGACACAGTGACCCGCTTAGCAGGTTGGTGTGTGCGCGGTGTGTTTGCGCTGTCGGTTGCCGTACAGCTGCTCGGTGCGTCGGTGTTTTGGGACCATTGGATTCGCATTTCGCGCAAAGCCAACATTGAATGGCTAGGCGCGCCCAATCGCAGTGGCGCCGCGATTGCCGAAGCGGGCCGCGGCCATTGTGATTCGTGCTTCGAAGACATGCACGGGCATCAATGGTTGCCACCGTTGTCGCCGTTGTACGGCCAACTATGGTTGGTGCGCTCATTGATCACGGCAGCGCCGTGGCAACAAGCGCAAGCCAATGCACCGTGGCGGCGCTACACCGCGTTGGACATTGCGTCGCCAGCGCCAGAGTTTGCCCAGATCCGATTCGACTGGTGGTTCCTGGCCACCGGCTGGTCAACCGCGCTGCGCTGGAGTTTGTTGTGGCTGGTGTTAGCCGCTGGCGGCCTTTGGCGCGGGCGGCGCTACGAACGGCAAGCGGCCGCTGGTTAGTCACACAAGACGTAGCGCGGGTCAGGATCGGCAACATCGGCGAGCGGCAGGATAAACACGCGGCGTTGCTCCGCTGGGGCTGCGGCAAAGCCGGCAATGCGCGCATCGACGAACTGGCTTTTGTGAGCGCGTAGGTTGGCGAGTAGCACGTCCCAGGCTGTCATGCCGGTCGTGCGCAGCAGGCGAGTGGCATCGTAGGTCAGCACCTTGGTATCGGAAGCGACGGTTTGCAGGTACCCAATCGCAGACTCGTTGGGTTGGATGGCAAAGGTCACTTCCGCCAGCCAGGTTGTTGGCGCGCTCGCTCCAAGTTTTAGCACCGCGGACACGGCGTACGCCGCAGCGGCGCGATGATCGGGATGGCACGTTGTGCCATGGCGCGGGTCAAACGTGATGATAAATTCGGGCGCAGCAGCCACGATCGCCGCACGGAATTGTTCGACCAATGCCTCGGGACCGCCGCGCAGGGCCGCCCAATTGGCAGCAACTTCATCGGCGCGGAGCGCAGAACTGTCGGGTAGGCCGAGTTGAACTACGGACCCGCCGTAAAGCGCGGCGGCAGTTGCCATTTCACCGGCTCGAAAGGTGCCTAGATCGGCGCCACATACAACCGGTGCATTGCAATCGCCATTTTCGCCACGCGTTGCAAGCAAGAATGTGCAAGTCGCCCCGCGGTCACGACACACTTCGCCGAGTAATGGTGCCACCGTGCTTTCATCGTCCGGGTGCGCGCCAATCCACAACACGCGTTTGCCAGCGAGCGCTTCGACCAGCGGACTTGGCGTGCCGACGGTGGCATCGCTTGCCGCATCAGGTGCCGCATCTGGCGCGACGCCTTGGTCGGAACAAGCGGCAAGTGCAAACGGAAGCCAATAACCGTAGCGGCGCATTGCGCACAATGTAGCAGCAAACCAACCGCGGTATGCGTGACCGCACGCACGTGGGCGCCGACTACAATGTGACAATTGTGCGAAAACCGCATGCTACGATCGTCGCATGGTGAGATGGCGAGGATCTCAACCGCAATCGCAGTGGTCATGATGGGATGCGGCGGTGCAGGCCCGCCGCCGGTCATTACGCCATATCGCATGGGTTCGTTGGCCGGCCGCTCGGCACCGCCGCAACATGGTGCCAGCGAAAGCTCACTGCAAAACGCTCAAATCGCGGTTGCAGCCGAATCGTATTTGCACGACATCGTGCAGCTCTCCGTTGGGCTTTCGCATGTTTGTGCAGTGACCACGGCGGGGCGCGTGGTGTGTTGGGGTGACAATGCAACGGGCCAACTTGGAGTTGACTCTCAAGGCCGCGCGGTCGCGACACAATTGGCGCGCCCGCATGTCGTTGGTGGCTTGCCACCGATTGCCAAGGTGGTTGCCGGCAGCTTGCATACCTGCGCCATCGATCGCGCTGGCCAAGTGTATTGTTGGGGCAGTGCCGGCGCCGATACCGTGAGCACGCCGGGCGGCACTGCTGGCAGCATTGAGTTACACGGCGCTGCCTTGGGCACGCCGGTTGCGATGGGGCTCAGCAGCGATCGTGCGGTCGACCTTGCGTTGAGTCCCACGGGGCAAGCGTGTGCTGCGTTTGCTGCAAAGCTGCGGTGCTGGCAAACGGTGCAAGCGATTCCCAACGGAGCGAAGGTGGTGGTGCCGCCGAAGGTGCAGACGGTTCATCTCGATGGCGTGACGTCGATGGCGATGGGCCACGGCGCTACGTGTGGCGTGACGTCGCGTGGCTTGTATTGTTGGCGCACCGGCGGAAAAATGTCGAAGGCGGTGTTTCGCGCCGATGATCGTTTTGCACCGAATCAAATCGCGATTGGCGAAAACTACGCATGTGCAGCCTCAGCAGCCGGCGATGTGCGCTGCTGGTGGTCGCTGGTTGACGACTTTTGGACCAAACCGCCAAATCGCGACATCAACTGGCCAACCAAAGCCGCAACGCGCGTGGTCGCCGTCGGTGATTCGCCGATTTGCACTGCCGACATTCACGGCAGCGTAGATTGTTTCTTATCGGACAACGGCGGCTTGGTGGACGACGCGGTTGCGGACGCGTGGGCAACGCCCAAGCTTGGGCCGTATCCAATCCAAGGTGTAGCGGATGCAGTTGAAGTCGGCTTGGGCGCTGGCCGCGATGCCATGGGGTACGGCTTTGGCTGCGCCTTGCGGGGGGCACCCGATGCAGCTGGCGCGCAAGTCTTGTGCTGGGGCGGCAACGAGCTCGGTCAGCTCGGCGCCGGTAACGTCACAACTACGAAAGCCGCGGTCCGGGTTCTCGCGCCGATGGAGTGAGCGACGCTAATAGCAGTTGGTCGTCGCGGCATCTTTGGATTCGCACGGCACCAAGGCGCGCGCTTTGGCTTTACCTTTGTTGCATTGAAAGGCAATCGCTTCGTGCGTGGCTGCAAAGAAAATATCCCAACCGACCGAACGCGCAGCGGCGCCGATACAAGCCGGTATCGCGGCAGTGCCGCCGGTAACCACCACGGCAATCAACGCGCTGGTGCCACATGCTGCGGCAGCTGAAGCGCCCACCGCCTTAAACGTAAACGGTTTGCCTTCCCAGCTGCAGGTGTAATCGATCAACTTGGCCGCGAGGTCACTTTTGCCATCGAGTTCGAGCGGTACTGAAAGCGGGTCAGCAATTTCGTCTGCGCTATCGTCAGGCGTATCACCGACACAGCCAGGGCCGAAGGTTGCACATGTTGCAAGAATCAACAGCGAGGACATTGAGCGCATGGCGGCTCATAAAGCAAATGCCGCACCAGAGTTACACCGCCCAAATTCAGCAACTTGCGCCGCGCTGGCAACCCGGCTAGCCGCAGGATTCGCCCCACCTGCACCGTTGGTCGGGCCCTGATAGGGTCCAGCGACACCACCTAGCGCGTTGCGAGCTTGCGGGTGCGCTGCAACCAGCCGTTGGCGCGCGCAGGGTAGTGCACCCGCGTTTGCTGGTTGTTGTCGGTTTGATGCCAGGTGCAAACGTGCGGCGCGACATCGGCCGTCCCTCGGCGCGCGACGTCGTGCGCGATGGGGCAGTGTGGCCCAGGCGCTTGGCCCGACACCGCGCACACTTCGATATCGACGACATCGGCTGGGCGTGATGGCAGCGTGAGCGTGCGACGCGAAGCGATCGTTAACAAGGCATCGCGGGCAATCGGTGCAGCGCCTTCCATGCCAACCACCGCGCGCATCGGGGTGCCGTCCATGCTGCCAGCCCAGACGGCAACGGTAACTTCGCGAGTTGCAGCGATGGCCCACGTGTCTGCGAAGCCGCGCGCGGTGCCGGTTTTCGCAGCGACGCGAAACGGTAAATCGAATGGCAGTTCTTCACCGAAGCCGGGGCGACGCGCTTCCGGATCCGCCAGCATGTCCATCGTAAGCCACGCAGTTGTTGCCGACACAACCCGCGTGGCGGTAGCGCGTGGCGGCACCCACGCAGCGGTGCCGCCGTCGTCACTGTGCGACTCGACTCGCACGATGGCTTGTGGTGGCACCACGCTGCCTTGGTTGACTAAAAAGCCATAGCCCGAAGCCACATCGAGCAAGCGCACTTTGGCGGAGCCGAGGGCTAAGCGCAGGCCATAATCACGATCGCTGCCAATCGGCGCCGCCACGCCAGCGGTTTGCAACATGGTCATCACCGTACTGATGCCGACATTGCCGATGACATCGATGGCTGCAAAGTTAAACGAGCTAGCCAACGCTTCGCGATAGCGGGTGGGGCCGTGCTCAACCCCGCCGGTTGCCGCAAAATAGTTTTCGTCCGCGTCCCGGACGTCCCATGCGATCGAGGCTGGCGATTCGCCGCGTTCGATTGCTGCTGCATAGACAAATGGCTTGAGCGCCGAGCCAGGATGCCGTCGGCGCAACGCCATGTTGATCGCGCTGCCGTCGTTGTTAACATCGGCGGTGCCAAGCATAGCCAAGATTGCGCCCGTCGACGATTCGAGTACGACGGCGGCCGCTTGTTGCAAATTGCGATGGCGCAGTTCATCAACGTGATCAGCCATGCGGGCCGCCAAGATGCGTTGCAAGCCGAGATCAAGCGTGGTGTGTACGGTGCCGCCGCGTTGCCGCACGGCAGCTGGCAATTGTTGCGCGACCCAGCGTGCAAAGTGTTGCGCTTCATTGAGCGGCGGCGTAGTCGCCAAGGTTATCGTTTCAGCTTGCGCGGTTGCGGCCGCTGCGCTGCTGAGCACGCCGCGGGCGACCAGCAGTTGCAAGACATAGTTGCGGCGGGCGATGGCGCGGTCGAGATGTTTGGTCAAGTCGTAGCCCGACGGCGAGCGTGGCAACACCGCAAGCAGCACGGCTTCGCCGGTGGTGAGCGCTTGCGGCGGCCGACCGAAATACGCTAGCGCCGCATCACCGTAGCCGTACGCGCCGTTGCCGAAATAGGCGCGGCCAAACCAGTTTTCTAAAATCGTGCGTTTATCAAATGCGTGTTCGAGGCGCAGCGCCAGCAGCGCTTCTTTGGTTTTGGTCCATAGGCCACGCTGGGCACCTTGCGAGATCAATAAACGCGCTAGTTGCTGGGTAAGCGTTGAACCGCCAAACGCTGCACGGTGCGCTCGCACATTGAGATACATGGCGCGAGCAACGCCGCGTGGGTCGACGCCGTGATGCGACCAAAAGTTTTGATCTTCCGATTGAATCACTGCTGCGACCGCAATCGGTGGAATGTCAGTGAGCTTGGTCCAGGTTGCCGACGTTGGCCCAGCGGGGCCATCGGCTGGCAGCTCAGCGATCAGCTCGCCGTGGCGGTCGACGATGCGCAACGGTTGATTGCCAACTGCGAGGGTATTGGGCGCGAGCGGGAAACCGTAAACGGCAACCAACACGGTTACCGTGACGATCACGAACGGCACCGCGATCGCCAAGCCGGTCGCGATGAGTACGCGCCTCAGCGTTACCAGGAAACCTGCCCGTTTCCTCTCCAGTGGCAAAGCCACTGGATTCACCCTCGCCGCGCGT
>JAKQOD010000462.1 GCA_029565465.1 Deltaproteobacteria bacterium | reverse complement strand
TCGCCAAATTCGACAACACTCAAATAAATCTTTTGTGCCGATTCGAGCAGCTGGCTTTTTTTCTTGAGGGCTTTGTCGAGCGCCGCTGGTTTCACGTCCAAGCTGATTTGTTCGAATTCGCGGAAAACCAATTCGCCTTCGTTGTAGCGCGCTTCAGCTGCCCACGCTTTGCCGTCGGTTTTTTCTTTGCCACTGGCGCGTTTGTAGAGCGTTAGTGCCAAGGCAAACTCATCTTTGGCGCGACGCAATTGGCCCAAGCGCAGCGACGCCCGGCCAGCACGCACGTGCGCTTCAATCACATGGCGACTGCTGTCAGCGCTACGTGCGAAATCGCGATACGCTTGATCGGCTCGGCCATCATCGCCGGATTCTTCGTACACCACGCCAATGTTGAATGCGACGTCGGCCGCATCTTTGCGTTGGCGGAAACGCTTGCTGTAGTCCTGGTAGTGCGCGATCGCTTTCTGATGTTCGCCTAAGGCCTGGCGTAGCACCCCTGCGTTGTAAATCGCGTCGGCAACTTTGCTGCCCTTGCTAAACTTCGCCGCGACCAGCTCGTAGGCTGACGCAGCGCGATCGTAGTAGACAAAACGTTCGTACACTTGGCCAGCCGCAAACGCCGCCTTTTCGGCAAGCTCAGCGTTACTGCCAGCGTACGTTTGCGCGAGTTGCAGATACAGTTCAGCAGCGTCGGACGGCCGCTTGGCTTTTTCGTACATCACGCCAGCGTTCATGAGCGATTGCGGCGCCAACTTTGCAGCCGGGAACTCTTTGGCGACGCGCATGTAGAACGTGGCAGCTTCAGCGAACTTGCCAGCGTCGCCGTACTTTTGGCCACTTTTGTCGAGTGACTCGACGATGATGCCGTCGAGGCGATCTTGCTGGTCTTTGCTTGCGAATGCTTTGGCTTTTTTGAGCCGACGCGCCCAGTCTTCGATGTTTTCGTAATCTTGGGCTTTGCTCAAGGCTGCCAAAATCCGATCGCCGGCCGGCCCAGCGTTGGCATGATCCGGATATTTGGTGACAATGACGCCGAAGCGTTTGATCGCCGCATCGTAATCGCCGTAGTCATAGAAGAGTTGGCCGTTACGAAAAATGACGCCGATGAGTTCTTCACCTGCTGGGAACAAGGTGGCGTACAGATCGACGGCGTCGGCGAATTTTTTGTCGACGGGGAGCAGCTTGCCTTTGCCCATGGTGTCTTTGCCACGGGCTTTTTCAAACGCGTTCATGGCACGCAACAGCGCGTCTTTGTGCAACGGACCGACCGGTGTGCTGCGGCCAACGGCCAGATACTCGTCGCCAGCTTCTTCGAGCTTTTGTAACTTAAAGAACAAAATCTCGGCGTGATAGAAACGGACTTCCGCCGCTTTTGCGCTGGCCGTTTTGCCTTGGCCAAACGTATCGAGGTACAGCGCGTACGCGTTGGCTGCTTTGCTGTAGGCGCCCAGGTCGGGTTTCTTATTCGACTTTTCGATCTGCTGCGCTTCGGCGTGCAGATTGCCAGCGAACGAGCGCGCGAGTTCTTCGGTGGCGGCAAGCGAGCGGTTGAGCGCATCGCGATTGCGTTGCGCTTTGGCCCATGTGCTGCCGGGGCCATAGCCATCGAGCAGGGCCTTCATGTCGGTCAAGGCTAGGTCAGCATCGGAGCTGCCGATCGAGTTTTCGACGATATTGCGTTGCCATTGTGATGACCGCAGCGCTTCGGTATCCATCGAAATCAAGAACCGGTAGGCATCGCTTGAGCGGCCGTACTCGCCTTGAGCGTTGTAGGATTCGGCTACTTTTACCAATACGTCGAGGGAGTAGCGTTCACCACCGATGGATGCCAAAAAGTCGAAAACCTCTTTGGCTGAAATCGATTTGTCTTCGGTGAAGACGACCACCAGATACTCCAGCGCTTCTTCACGTAAGCCGGCACGCCGCCGTCGCTGCGAGGCGGTGCCGTTGCGATCAGCTTCGACCGCAAGGTCAAGCACTTCTTTGAAGCGCCGCGCTGCAGTGTCGACATCGCCTAACTTCCAATCGCACCACGCGGTCTTAAACATCGCGAGGTCATACGTCGCTGCATTCTTGTTCGTGAGGATGTTGGCGTACGCTTCGCGCGCTTTGCTCCAGTCGCTGCCTGCGAAATGATGTTCACCAACCATCATCCATGCATCGCCAAATAGCGGCGACGTCGGATGATTGGTGATGACTTCTTGGAAAAAGCCCATGGCTTGCGCTTCGCGATTGTCTTCTTTGGCGGCAAAGCCCAGTAGATACGTCACCAGGTCAGCACGCCGAAAATTCGGATGTTTGTCGTGCAATTCTTGATAGAATTGTTCCGCTTCTTTGAGATCGATGCGTGGCTCGACGGCGGCGGCGCACTTGGAATCTTTGCCTGCGTCCTTGGCCGCTTCGCTGCTGCAATTGATGGATGAACGCGAAAACGCCTCCATTTTTTCCAGATACGAACGCCGCGCTTCTTCCCATAAGAGCTCGGCTAGTTTGAACACGCCATCAGCGCGAGCATCAGGCCCTGGGTTGGAATTGATAAAGCCGCGCAACAAGCCAATTGCTTCGAGCCGTTTGGCGTCACGCTTGGTTTCGGTAGCGTATAACAGCTTGCGCAGCTCGTCGGATAACACTGGCGCTTGCGGCGCGAGTGGACGCTTGCGCATATACAAATCCGACGTTGGTCCGCGGTCGAGCTGTACTTCTTTGGGTTGAGCGTGGCCCCGCGCAGGCAACAGCAATGCCGTTGCCAGCCACGCGCCGGCCAACCACGTGCGGAGTCGCATCGGCTGTTTCATCGCCAACCCTCATATTCATCGGCCCAAAAATCGGCTTCGATTGGCCACACTTCTTCGTCGTCGCCAATCAAGCCTTGGTTCCACATGCGGCCAATCAATTCGGCAGGAAACCGCCCCGCTGCAAGATCTTGAACTTCGATATCGAGTTTGCGTTTTTGCCCGATTACCGCATCGATTTTGCCAAGCTTAGCTTTGTCCAGCACGCGCCGGGTGTCGTTGTAGACCCGCTCAATTGATTGCAACGCGCGCGCACGCACCGCACCTTCCATGTTGCGCAACAATGCTTGTGCCGATGCCTCAATCCGTCGCGCGTTTTGCAGGTCGCGGGCAACCATGCCAGGTAGGTCAGCGCTGGCGTTGCTTAGGTTGGAATCGCTGCTGAGTTCACTGGCTTTGCGTTGCGCGGTGCTGATGCGATCAAGCACGCTTTGCAAGCGCGTTCGTTCTTGCTCAGCGACGTCCTTGGGCACCGCACCGGTGGTTGCACCGCGCTCGAGATGCGCCAGCGACCGGCGCGCTTCTTCGGCCAACGCCTGTAAATCATTGCGCACGGCATCGGTATCGGTATCGTTGCTGCTCGCGCCCGCTGGGCCTTCAGCAGCGCCAGCAACTTGTACGGTTGCCAGCTTGCGGCGCAATTGTGCCCACGCCAGCGTCACACCTGGCGCTTCGCCAGCGGCTCGGTTGGTGCCCATGACGGCATCGGACAATCGCAAGAAAACTGGGTCGACGCGCAACAGCCCTAACATCTGCGCGTTGCGGTCCAGCGGCGCAGCTTTGGCATCGCCAATGAGTTGGGTGTCGCCGGTTTTACGGGCTGCGCGCCATTTGCCAAGCGCTTGCGCAAACAAGCTTTGGGTGCGGCTTGGATCTTTGCGGATGGCGTCGAGCTCGGCGACCACGGGTTCAAGCTTGGCCACCAACGCGTCGTAGAGTTTTTGAGAATCATCAAACTTACAATCCGCAAGTTCGACGTAGCCCGCCAAAAGCGTAGCTTCGGGCCACAGTGGCGAGTTAGGAAACGATGCCAAGAATTCGGCTGTTAAGTCGCGTGCGGTTGCGAGTTCACGCTTTTGATACATCGACCATGCGGCTTCAAAAAGCGCTTCGCTTAAGTAGGTCGAGTCATCCGGGATTTGGAAGTAGTGATAATAAGCATCGTCGTATTTGCCTTGCTCATGCGCGATGCGGCCCAAGCCCAAGCGCGCCAAATCTTTGATCGTAAAGTAGCGATCATCGACGACAAATGCAAAACGGTCATTGCCTGGGGCTGCCGCGATTTCACACATTGCATCGGCAGCGCGGCGATATTTGCCATTGCGCGCGGCGATAACACCACGCAGGTACAGGGCCGATGAATACAAGCGGCTTTTGCGCGAAATGCCGGCGAGTTCGGCATCGGCGCCGGCAAAATCTTGCCGTTCGTACAAGCTGCGAGCGCGCAAATAGGCTCGCTCACCGGCCGCGCTTGGTGGCAGCGCATCATCTTTTTTGTCGGTCTTTGCAACGATCGCCAAGTAGCGATCGTGGTCACGAGTTTCAATCGCAATGTCGACGACCCGCCGATGCGATGGCCCCCAATATGTGGCGGCGGTGCCGCGTTTGAGCACCCGCGTAAACGCGTCAACCGATGCGCCGTAGGCTCCGGTGCGAAATAGCGCAACGCCAAGGTCGTACTCGGCGTTTTGAAATTCGATAAAGTCGCTTAGCGCGGTGAACCGCGGCGAGGCCACGATGCTGTACAACGCCACTGCGGCTTCGACAAAGGCGCCTTCACCCAACAGCACTTCGGCGCTAGCGAGTTCTTTGCGCAGGCTGTCGATGCTGCCGGTTTGCACATCAATGAGCTTGGCGGTTTCAAGTTTTGCGAAATAGTTTTCCAGCGTGTCGAGGGCAGGGGCTGCAGCGGCCGTGCCTTCGCTGCTGCCTTGTGCGTGTACGCCTGCTGGCAACGCTGCGGTGGCGATGCACAACAGCAACGTTGCCCGCCACGCGCGTCGGCTACTTGGTCGCACGGCCATCCTTGTTGACCACGGCAGTG
>JAKQOD010000451.1 GCA_029565465.1 Deltaproteobacteria bacterium | reverse complement strand
CTCAAGCAGCACGTTTTTTGAGGTTTTTTTGATGCTCGATAGAACGTTAGCAAGATTGTGTCCGTCGTCGGCCAAGTGTGAGCTACGGCTATCTATCTTTTGATCTACGCGGAGTTTTGAAGCTGGTCCAAAGCTCCAGTTTCGGTACAACGCAATTTCTTCATATTTGGTCTGTAACCACGCGAGTTCTGGGTATTCCTCTGGATCTCGAACCTGCGACAAAATCGATTCTTCAGGCAGGATGTTGGCGCGTTTCAGTAGCCGCTGGGTGCCTGCGCGGGTGTTTAGCCATGGATTGCCTTGGCGATACTGGTAGAAAAAGTAAGGTTCGGCATTGCCTGGCCGTGCCAATTCGTTTTCGACTTTTTCGTCCGCTACCTCAAACCGATCACCATTTTTGGTGATCTTCAGCTCGTGTCTAAGTGGCAGCGCGGCCTTCCCCGATGGACTCTCCGGATAGTCTACCACTGCCTGCACCGTTGCTAGGTTTGTCGAATTTACGCCCTTCCACAACCACTCATCAATGCCACCCATTTCTTTTACCGGATTGGGCAATTTTCTTGGTGCTGCGCGCAGCAGCGATAGCACTTCAAGCAAATTCGACTTACCCGAACCATTAGCCCCGATAAACACGTTTAATGCACGAAGCGGTAGGTCGATCCCTACCGGTCCGAACGACAGCAAGCCGGAGACTTTGAGTTGACGGAGTAACATAGTAGAGGCTTTCTTGTGGCGCTCAGTTTTAACGCAATTTGCTATTGCGGCGGAGCTAACAGTGCATTGATGCGCGGCGTGAGGTCGGTGATGGCTGCGTCGCCTTTGACCGAGCCTTGAATTATGCGGCCCGACGCTTGGCCGTCGGCGCGCGCTTCGGCGAATAGCGGGATCATGTCGCCACCGTAACCAGCGCGAATCAACGCATCGTGATCGCGATCCGAGTCGAACGCCAACAACCGCAGTTTGGGTAGCATTGCGTCGAGCTTGCCGGCTTCGGCTGCACGATGAAAGATCTCGCAAGGTTCGCACCATGAAGCACCGACGTAGACCAATATGCGTTTGCCGTCTTTGTCTGCACGCGCGACTTCGCTTGCGACCCATGGCGCAATGTCAGGCATCGCCGCGGCTGGCACAAATTCAATACCACCACGGGCCGGCGCAGATGCGTCGGATTTGCAGCTCGCCAAGCCCAGCGTCAGCGCCAACACCAGCAACATAACCAGCCGCGCGCGCATTAGGCTGCCATCATGCGGTCGAATTCGCCGCTGGCGATTAGTTTTTCCATGTCTTCGCAACCACCGATCAGCGTGCCTTTGACAAAGATCATCGGAAACGTCGGCCAGCCCGACCACATTTTTAAGGCGTTTCGGCGACGCCAGGTGTTCAAGTACGAGCCGTACTCCAGATACTTGTACGCGGTGCCTCGTGCATCGAGGGTTTTGCGCGCTTTTTTCGGCACTGGGTTCTGCTTCATGCCAACGATAACCACCGCATTGGCGGCAATTGCGGCTTGTACTTCTTCGACGATGTCGCTGTGATTGCTAGCGATGATGGCTTGGGCCGCCGGGTGGATCCGGTCGCTTGCTAAGATGTGGCGTTGCATGGCGGGAACTCTACCGGGAATCCTGGCTTCGCATAGTCGCCCCGTGATAATAACCAACTCATGCAACCTGCAGCCAGGGTAAATCCAATGGGTGAAATCACAACGCTTTTGGGCCGCGGCGCCACGTTCGAAGGCAAGTTGACCTTCGAAGGCACCGTGCGCATCGATGGCCGCTTCAAAGGCGAAGTTTTTTCCGATGACGTTTTGGTCATTGGTGAAGGCGCGATCGTGGAAGCCGAAATCGACATCGGCGAAATTATCATCCAAGGCACGGTCGTCGGTAACATCCGCGCGAAACGTGGCATCGAAATCCATGCGCCGGGTCGCGTCAAAGGCGACATTCACACGCCAAGCCTGCAAATTGATAAAGGCGTTATCTTCGAAGGCCGGTCCTTCATGGAAGGTGGTGGCGCCAAGCCACCGTCGATGCCAAAAGAACCTAAAGGCCCGCAAGCCGTCAAATAGCTACTCTTGTAAGGGTACGCTGCCCCATTCGGTTGTGCCGGATGTCAGCGTGCGCGTAACGCTATTGGTAGCAAAGCTTGGGGCGGCTGCGGTGATCGTAACGGCACCTGGGGCCATATCGTTAATGATGTAAAAACCGTTGGCGTCAGCGGTCGCGGTGCGGCCGTTTGAAACTTCGATGGTTGCATAGCCGATGCGATCGCTGCTATTGCCCTGGCGGTAGATCACACCTTGCAATGACGCCGTGCCGGTGCCTGGATTGGTTGGCGAGGCCTGCTTGGCCAGGCCAGTGCTCACCCACGTACTGACGCCGATGTTTCGGTTGACGCGCACGTCCACGTAGCCGGACTTGGTAATCGAAATGGTTTGGATTCGTTCTTCGATGCCTGGCAAGGAAAACGTTCCGTCGCTGCGCGTGGTTGTGGATTTGGTGCCAATACTCACCGTGGCGCCGCCAAGGCGTTCGCTTGGATTCATGCCAACATAGATGAAGCCGTCAACGGTCACGAGGTTGCTCGTGGTTGGCTCTTCCGGCGGTGGCGGATTCGTGCCGCCACCACTACCACCTGGAGTGCCGTTGGCCGCTGCGATCAGCGACGCAAGCTTCGCAAATGTACGGTTGCCGGGGCAGTCGGTTGACGTGGTGCCAACTTCACGGTGGCCTTTGACCGTCGAGCGCGACAGCGCGATGTTGAACTTATCGGACAGCTCAGCGACCAGTTTGGCCGTCGATGCCATCTGTGCGGTGGTTGGATCTTGGTTGTTGTAGCTGCCAATGAGCGCAATGCCGATGTTGCCGGTATTGGCACCACCGGCGTGAGCGCCGATCGTATTGATCGACCGGCCTTCATACACAATGCCTGCTTCGTCGACGAGAAAGTGGTAGCCGATGTCGCACCAGTGGCGATCATTACGATGGTATTCTTGAATCGAACGCACGCGCGCTTGCGGATTCGAAGCAGGCGTATCGGTGTGATGGATCGTAATCTTCTTTGGGTTCAACGAACCTGAACAATTCACTGCTTTGGCGCCCCAATCGGCGCGGGTGCGAAACGTGTAGCCATTGCCGAACCGAGCCGTTACCAAGGCCGCATTCGAAGGAGTTTCGCCGTCTTCCCAATCGATTGCGCGTTCATCGTCAACGGTGTCGAGCCGCAAGAACGATGCTTTGTTGGGCGTGCCACGCAGCTTGAAAAAATTGGCGGGTTGCGCCAAGCGAATTTCGCCGTTGAAGGCCGAGCGTTGGTTGGCTTCGACATGGCGCACGCGAATGTGTTGCCACGCTGACCACGTGATGCCGTCGGTACTCGTTGCGATCTCAACGTCATCAGCGGCGTCGCTATCCATCATCACGCCAATGCGCGAAAACGGCAACCCAGCGTGATGTACCGGCGAGTTTTGCAGCTCGCGACTCAGCGCGTCGTCGTGCAATGCCAAGCTCGGTTCGTCGCCTCGCAACGGATCCCCGCTGCCAACCGTGCATCCTGCTGCCGTTCCGGCGGCCACCATCCCAAGCAGTAAGTTTGCAAACCAAGGCACCTGCTTCACGTTGAACTCCTACGCAATAAGAGGATGGCCAAATGCATAGTTGCAACTCGTGCGCCAACCCATCGCTAGTCGGTCCGCGTACTTACGGCGTCGAAAGTGCCACCTGTCGAACACAGTTTGCAGTCTGTGGTGGGACCACGGACCTCAGCGCGCTGATGCTGGCGATTCGCGCGTTCCCTGAGCTGCGTGCTACCGTCGGCGTATGAAAGCGCTCGGCCTCTGCTTTGTTGGTGTTGCGACCGGGTGTACCACCCTTGGCCCGATGCCGACGACGATGGGCATTTCGGCGATGCCCGCTGGCCGGCCCGAAGTCAGCGTCACCTCGCACGTGCTGCCTGGTTATTATCTCAGCTCCACCGTAACCGCCGACCCCAAAGGCACGTCGATTCCTGGTGCTTCCATTTTAGTTGAGCCCGACCGCATCGTCGAAGTACCGGGCCTGATCGTGGGCGCTCGAGCTTATGGCAGCGCAAACACCGGCTTCGAACCGATGCTTGGCTATCGTCGACGCATTGGGCCGCATGCGCCGCTAGCGTATGGCGCTGTGGTGGCGTTCGCACGGGCTTCCGGCAAAGCCAATGGCGCCGAATACGAAGCGACGCGCGTAAGCGGTGAAGCGATGTTTGAATATCGAATGCTGCAAACGGAATACGTCGATCTCGCCGTCACCGCTGCGGTCAACGGCACTGCGCTGTCGGCGGAAGCCGCGTATTGCGTCGACGCCCAAGGCTTTGGCCACGATTGCGGCGATATGGAAATGACGATCGCAGGCAAAGCCTCGGGGCTGTATGTCGCAGGCTCCGCTGGGCTTGCCATCGATATTGGGCGCCGCTTGCGCGGGCCGTTCCATGGCGTACGTGCCAGCGTGACTGGATCGTTTGGCTCGATGCCAACCGTGATCGGCGGTATGCAAAAAGATGCCACTAGCTTTTATGCTATGGGGCTGAATATCGGGCTAAATTTTGGTGCAACCAAATAGCTCAAACGCAAAAGGACTCACGTGAACATGAACGGACGCATCATCGCACTCTCGGTAGCTGGCCTCTTGGGCGCTGCTTGTGGCGGATCAAACAAAGCCGCAACCGGAACAACGACGCCTACCACGACGGATTCGACCGAAAAAGTCGCGAAGGTCATGTGCAAAGGCATCAATGAGTGCAAAGGCAAAGGCGCTTGCGCCGTCAATGCATGCGCTGGCTCCAATCAGTGCAAAGGCCAAGGCTGGCTGTCGGTCACCGAGGAAGAATGCAAAACCAAAGGCGGCGAAATCGTTTCCGCCAAGCCAGCGCCAGCACCTGCGGCCGACGCCCCAGCCACGCCAGCGTCGTAAGCTGCGGCTACTGAGGCGTATTCGTTGTCAGCTTGTCGACGGCGTGCACGGGTGGTGCTGCGCCGTTGATCAAATGCGCAATCGCGCTGAGCACCGAACGTTGCCGAGCCAACAGGCCTTGGCCTTCGAACGATTTTGAAATCACATCGATCGTGAAGTGGCCACCGCCGCCGCTCACGGTCACGACGGCGTCGGCCATTTTGGCGCGGATCGCAGTCGAAATCGCATCGGGAATCGAGCCTACAAAGTCAGTTGCATGATCAGACATAGGCTGACCATGCGATGAAGTGGCGCGGTTGGCAAGGGGCGCTTCCAGCAATGGCGCGAGCCGGTAGCGCGGCCCAACGCGTTGCGGTAGCTTGGCACCATGCCGACGAGTTTTCATCGTTTGTTTATTGCCAACCGAGGTGAAGTTGCCGTGCGGGTTGCGCGCGCATGTGATGCCATGGGCGTCACGCCGGTGTTTGCAGTGAGTGAAGCCGACCGCGATGCACCATATACGCGTGGTCGCGAAACGGTCTTATTGGGGCCAGCGCGCTCGGCGCAAAGTTATCTTGATGTCGAACGGGTGGTACAAGCTGCGGTGCAAACCCGCTGCACTGCATTGCATCCGGGCTGGGGGTTTTTGTCGGAGAATCCGCTGCTTGCCACGTTGTGCGCGCAACATGGGGTCACCTTTATCGGCCCACCTCCGGCCGTCACTGCGTTGATGGGGTCGAAAACCAAAGCCAAACGCGCGATGAAAAACGCTGGCATGCATGTGATTCCTGGCAGCGACGGCCCGCTGGCTGACGGCGCCGAAGCCCGGCGTGTTGCCGACGAAGTTGGCTATCCGGTGTTATTCAAAGCCGAAAACGGCGGCGGCGGCCGTGGCATGCGCATCGCTCGTTCGGGGGCCGATGTTGAAGCTGCATTTGCGGACGCGCAAAACGAAGCGCGCGCTGCGTTCGGTGGCGATCGCGTTTATCTGGAAAAGTTGATTGAAGGCGGCCGCCATGTCGAGATTCAAGTCTTTGCCGATCGTTATGGCAACGCGGTGCACTTTGGGGAACGCGATTGTTCGGTGCAACGCAATCATCAAAAGCTGGTCGAAGAAAGCCCATCGCCGGTCATTTCTGATGCGCAACGGCGCGAAGCGTGTGAAACCGCAGCGCAGGCTGCAGCGCGCGTCGGCTACGTTGGTGCAGGCACCATGGAGTTGCTGCTCGATCCAGCCACCAATGTGCTGCGCTTCATGGAAATGAACTGCCGTTTACAAGTCGAACACACCGTCAGCGAAGAGCGCGCTGGCGTCGATTTGGTCAAGCTGCAAATTGAAATCGCAGCTGGCAAACAGCTGCCCTTCGCACAATCAGACATCACGTTGCGCGGCCACACGATCGAGTGTCGCATCAACGCCGAAGATCCGAGCGCCAATTTTGCGCCAGCGCCAGGCAAGCTCACGGAGTGGCAGTTACCCAACCTTGCGGGCGTGCCCGTCGGTGCCATTCGGGTTGATACCCACGTTGAACAAGGCTACGTGGTGCCGCCGCATTACGACAGCTTGATCTGCAAAGTCATTGCGTCGGGCGCCGACCGCGCCGAAGCCATCGACCGCATGATCGCAGCATTGTCGTCGATGAAATGCGCTGGCGTGCCAACCACCATCCCGATGCATCTGGCGATTCTGCGCTCCGAGCAATTCCGCAGCAATCAGTACGACACCCGCGCGATTCCCGGCTGGCCGATCTAAGCTGCTACGCTTCTTCGCGTGGATTCGGCGGTGCTTTGAGCCCGTATTTTTCCATCTTGTAGATCAGCGCGCGCCGCGAAATGCCGAGCGCTTTAGCTGCGCGTGTTTGGTTGTTGCCGACGGATTCGAGCGCACGCATCAAGGCGGCGCGTTCAACGGCGCCGAGCTGGTCTCGCATGGCACCATCTTGCGGTGCGGCGGCGCTGGTCCAATGGTCGGCGCGCAGCCCAGCTTCTTTGATCCGCTCGGGCAAGTCGGCGGCGTTGATCACGCCTTCGGATTGAATCACGACTGCCCGTTCGATCGCATTGCGTAGTTCGCGCACGTTGCCGGGCCAATCATGAGCGAGCAGGGCAGCCCGCGCCTCGTCGGACAGTTGCACATTGGGGTTGCCCAAGCTGCGTGCGAAATGTTCGGCCAGCGGGATAATCTCGTCGCTGCGGTCGCGCAGCGGCGGCACCATCACGGTGAACGCCGAGATGCGGAAATACAAATCTTCGCGGAATCGGCCGGCTTTGACTTCGGCTTCGAGATCGCGGTGCGTTGCAGCGACGACGCGGGTATCGACGCTGATTTCATCGGTGCCGCCCACCCGTGTGATTTTTTTAGATTCCAATACCCGCAGCAATTTGGCTTGCAGATTCAGCGGGAACTCGCCGATTTCGTCGAGGAACAGCGTGCCGCCGTTGGCTGCTTCGAAGAAGCCCAGCTTGCGGCGATCGGCACCGGTAAATGAGCCGCGCTCGTGACCGAATAGTTCACTTTCGAGCAACGTTTCTGGCAGCGACGCACAGTTCAATTTTACGAACGGCTGGTCTTTGCGACTGCTCGAATTTACGGCAATCGCTTCGGCGACCAGCTCTTTGCCGGCGCCGGTTTCGCCGATGATCAACACAGTGATATTTGATTCAGCAACGCGCTCTACTAGTGAATACACGTTGCGCATCACGGGCGATACCAAGATCGCCGAAGTCTGCGGCATCGCCGTGACTTCAGGATTGCAAGCTACCCGCTTGGGGCTGCGCACCGTGCGCAGCGCTGCCCGCGCACAGTCGATAATGGCATCCACGCTGGCACCTTCAAGCGGCGCCGTGGCTATGCCGGCACGTAACGTTGCGCCACCTTGTGCGGCGGCGTCAGCCAAGCGTTCG
>JAKQOD010000447.1 GCA_029565465.1 Deltaproteobacteria bacterium | reverse complement strand
GCTTGTCGCTCGCCGGAAGCCAAGCCGCCGCGCGCGCCGTTGGTGGCGTCCGACGACAGCCCGCCAGTTGGCCGGCTAGATGACCGCGCCACGCCGACGAAGTATCAGCTTACGTTTGACCTTGATCCAGCAGCGCCAAACCTACGTGGCTCCGCCATCATCGACCTAACACTCAACCGGGCAACAAAAACGATCTGGCTCAACGGTCGCAAGCTCAAGGTGCGAGCTGTGAGCTTGCAGCCTGCCGCTGCCGTCGACAAGCGTGAGTTACCGCCAGCGACCGCACCTGTTGCGACCGCTGCGACCGACGAACTGCTCCGCATCGATTTGCCAACCGTCGTGCCACCAGGCCCGTATGTGTTGAACATCGATTACGAAGCTGAGTGGGGCACCAAAGTTGGCCTCGTTCGCGTCACCCCCGACGCTGACGCTGAAGAGCCCGATGGGTTGTCATTGTTTGTCACCGACTTCGAACCTTCCGATGCGCGTGCTGCGTTTCCTTGTTTCGATGATCCACGGTTCAAAACACCGTTCGAAATCACAGCCATTGCCCCGAACGCATGGGCTACGCTCAGCAACTCACCAGAAGTGCGGCGAGTTGAGCTGGCGCAACGTGCTGGCTTGGAAGCAGCGGGGCCGCGAGCTAACATTCGCTTTGCACCGACGCCACCGCTGCCGACCTACCTCGTTGCACTCGCATCCGGCGACTACGAAGCCACCGCTGCGAGCAGCGATGCAACGCCGATTCGCATCTGGGCGCCGCGTGGCAGCCTCGCTCGCGTGGCGTACCTTGCGCCTAAAGCGTCGCAGCTCGCAGCATGGATGAGCGACTATCTCGCCCAGCCCATGCGACTACCCAAACTCGACTTCTGGGTGATTCCACCACTGGCAGCAGCGACGGGTGGCATGGAAAATCCAGGCCTCGTCACACTTTCGGCCGCGGCCATTCTGCCGCCGTTTGCAAGCGAACGCAGTGGCACGCATGCAATCGCCCACGAAATTGCGCACATGTGGTTTGGCAATTCATTGACGATGAATTGGTGGGACGACCTCTGGCTCAGCGAAGGGTTTGCGACCTGGTTCAGCGATCGCGCATTGGTTGCAACCCAGCCAAACTGGAGCTTGTTTTTCGACGGCACGTTTCACCCAAGTAAAGTGCAGCTCACCGACGACATGCACCCGCCGGTGCAACGCCCGGTTGCAGCCAACAGCCCTGCTGATGCGCAGAAAATGTTCAACCAAGCCACCTACGCCCTCGGTGCCGCCACGCTGGCAAGTTGGGAAACGGTCATCGGCGCCGACGCGTTTCGCATCGCGATGCAACGCTGGGTGCATGGACATAGCAATCGTACTGTAACCACCGACATGTGGATCGATGACTTTGCACCTTCGGTGAAGACGATGCCGACTGAAGATGTCAAGAACGCTATCCGCACGCAGCTGACTACAACGGCGGTGCCGACAATCAACGTCGCCGTGAACTGCAGTGGCGCGCCGCAGCTCGACGTCACGCTGGCACCATTGCCACTGCCTAAAGATGACATCCCGTCGCCAATCACTCCGCGTGCGCCGTCGCCACTGGCGGAAACGCCGCCGCCCGCAAGAGCTGCGCCGGCTGTGCCGCTGTGTGTGCAAGTTGCCGATGTGGCGCAACCGGTGTGCGCGATCGTCGACGCGAACACGCACATCCCGTTGGCGAAATGCCCGGCGTGGATCGCACCTGACCCACGCGGCGGCCGGGATGGGATCGCCTGGACCGTTGGGGCCGGTGAGCTGTCGCGCGCAATCACGAGCCACGCCATCAACACCGACAATGCGCTTGGTTATTGGATGCGTTCGGTTGGCCAACGCGGAGTATTCACAATCGACGAGCGTTCCAATCGTGCAACGCTATTCGACGCGCTCGACTTAGCCACCCTGCTGTCACTCAACGACGCACCCTACGGCTTCTCGGCGTTTGATAAACTTGCGGTCGAACTGTTTGGCGCAAACGACCGCAGCATCTTATTTGCGCGGACCCGCACGATTGCCGGCAGCGCGTTGCAAAGAGCGCCCAACCTAGCAAAACTCGGTCGAGTGCAACGCGAATTGATGTTCTTCCTCGCTGCTGGCGGTGACCCCGCCATGCGCAAAGCGTTAGCATCGCCGACCTATTCGCTTGCCAAGCTGCCAGCCGACACCGACGAATTGCGCCGCGTTGCATTTGCATTAGACAACGCGCCAGCCGACCGAGCCGCCCTCTTGCCACAACCGGTGACCTGGAGTAACGCGAAGGTGCTTGCACACTTGCTGGATCCAGTACCAACAACCTGGTTGCAAAAACGTAGCGCAGCGGAAATCAAAATGTACGTCGGCGGTCTGCTATCTAGCTCAACTTCCGAACGCGCCATCAACCAAGTGCTGGCCACTGTTGCTACTACAATCGATGCGTATCAGTTGCCACAGCTCATCACGCGCAGCTGTAGTGCAACGTTGCCTGCGAAAATCACGCAGCGTATGGCGGCAACCAAAGAACCGCATGCACGCGACAGCCTCAACCAAGCAGTGAAAGCTGCTACCCACTGTGCGGCGCAACGCCAACGCTTGCGCAGTGATCTAGTTACCGTCGGTAGCGGGCCGTTGCCGCGCTAGCTCATGCAATTGCCTTAGGCCACGGCAACAGGGGAACGGCCAACAATTTGCTTGGCGTTTGCATGCCGCGCGTGGCAAACCTGCGGCCTATGAAGATCGCACGCACGTTAGGTTTCGGGCTCTTGGTCGCGGCATCGAGCTCCGCGTTGCCGTCATGCAAAGACAAACATGAATTTGTGCAAGCGCCGATCCTTGGGTTGCCTTGCGCCGCCAAAGGCCAACAGCTCGTCGTGCCGTTGCTCATTTCAGCGCAGCATGACGATGGCAAGTTGCTGCAAATTTACCAAGGCGGCAACGTGCGGCCCGAAACCATGGGCATCGAAAAAGGCAAAAAGCAGACGATGAAGGTGCGACTTGCGGCCTGCCCGCAAATCAACGGCACGATCGACACCAAGGCCTGCGCGGAACGCGCTGAATGGATCGGCGGCGAACAATCCGTCGAAGTTGATGGCACTGCAGCAGCGCCAACTGTTGTGCTTGCCGTCGCTGGCGAGCATCCGTGCTACGTGGCCAAGTAGCGCTGCACTTGGCTATGACGCTGCGACGGTGCGTGCATACGGCCGCAACCGCCCGTCTTCCATCTCGTACAAGACATCAAATACATCTAACGCACGGTGATCGTGCGTAACAACCAATACCGCTGCGCCTCGGTCATGCGCAACCTTGCGAAACAGTTCCATTACGCTGCGGCTCCGTGCACCGTCGAGCGCCGCGGTCGGTTCGTCTGCCAAAATCAGCGACGGTTCATTTGCCAACGCACGCGCAATCGCAACGCGTTGCTGCTCGCCACCGCTGAGCATTTCCGGATATGACTTTTCGCGCGCTGCAACACCGAGGTAACTCAACAATTCCCGCGCTCGTTGTCGCGCTTGCCGCTTGCCACCGAACTCGCATGCGATTTCAACATTTTCACGAGCGTTAAGAAACGAAGTTAAATTCGCCTTCTGGAAGACAAACCCAAGGTGTTGCCGGCGCAACCGCGCCAAATCTGCCAACGCTTGGCCATCGCGCACAACGGCTTTACCTTCGAACAGCACGGTGCCGGTATCCGCTGGCGACACAAACCCTAAGGCTTTGATGAGCGTCGATTTACCCGAACCGCTCGGCCCTAACAGCGCTGCGACGGTACCGCGTGGCAAGACCAAGCTAACATCGTCGAGGGCGACGACCGCACCGGGACCTGAACCGTATGTTTTCCGCAGGCCAACCGCTTCGACTGCATTCACCATCTAGCCCTCCAACGCACTTGCAGGATCAATGTTCATCACGTGCCGTAGCCCGGCGAGGCTCGCCAACGTAACTATGGCAAAAGTTGCGATCGGCGCAATCGTCATGATCGTATCAGTCAGCACCACCCGCCGAGGAAACAGCGGGAAAGCAACGCTGCTCATCACGTAAGCCACGCCGTAGCCGATCGCGCCAAGCATCCAGGCTTGTTGCAAGATCAACCCCAACAGGCGAAGTTTGGGCGCACCCATCAATTTGAGCACCGCCAAGTCGTGAGTTTTCTCCAATGTAAGATTGTAGATCACCATCATAATGATCACGGCAGCCGTCAAAGTTAAGATCACCGTGAACAAGCCGATCTGCATGCGTGCGCGCTGCACCACACCGCCGAGCAACAAGGCCTCTTCTTCAACTTGCGTGTACACCGTGACATCACCCCACCGGCGAAATGTGGCCTGCACTTCGGGCAGTTGCACTGGATCAACATCAACCAAGATTGCCGCAATCGGCGGCGCTGCTAAGGCCGGTGAACGCCACCGAGGGTCTACCACTAAGTCTTCGAGGCCCGGCTGGCCACGCCCGAGATCAGTTT
>JAKQOD010000445.1 GCA_029565465.1 Deltaproteobacteria bacterium | reverse complement strand
TCAAAATCGCGAGCGTGGCAGTCGGCCCAGCGCATTGGGGCGTTGAACTCGGGCGCCGCTTCCAGGTCACGGTAAAAAGCGATGGGCTCGGGCCGTGCGCCTAGCTGGCCGAACACGACGCCAGTTATTAACAACGGGTCGCACGCTGGGATCGGGCCCGCCGCACCAGCCTCGGTAGCGAACACGCAGCGGTGGCCAGCCTGGGTAAGCAACTTCCACGGTACTGCGAATTCGGTGACATCAAAATCCCGGTCGGGCAGCGGAAACAAGATCGACGCCATGGCGGCATCTTCGCACGAGGCAAAACCTGCATGGCAACCGTGCTGCGCAAATGGTACGACCTAACCATGGCGCGCGTGCGGAGCAACTGGCTTGGACTGTTGGGGATGGCAGCCGGTTGTCATCACAGCGTCGCCCCTAGCGTGCCGCCGACTTCGCCTGCGCTCGATGCAGCACCGGTTGCGATGGCGGGCACCACAACCGCTGCGCCAACGCCTGCCACAACCTGCCTCGACCCTCACATCGACGCCGTTGCCCGGCTTGGTTCGCCGGTGGAACCGCGCGTTGCCGATTTTGACCATGACGACGAAGCCGACGTTATGATGCGCGGCGCTGGCATGTATGAATATCCGTACGCGCTGTATCGGATCCACCAAGGCTGCGGTGAATTCGTCGGGACTATCGAAGCGTTTATGATCGACTGTGCTTACGGCAAAACCACATCAGGAATGTGTGATTTGTCGGTTGATACCTGGCTGATGCACGGCGATCGCAAACGCTGTCGTTGGCGGTTCGTTGGCAGCAGCTACCAGAATACTGGCGACTGCCAAGACATCATGGGACCGCGCAAAGACAAGATACCGCGCACGCGCTGACCCACGCTAGCGCGTCATGCGCGCCATCACGGGCGCCAGCCAAGCATCCGCCAAGACCGCAAGGGAATCTGGCGCGGCACGCAGCGACGCATCCAGCTTTTTCACCCGAGGATCGACGCTGGCGTCGCCGAAAGCGCGCGCATACAACACCCAATTGGCCAACTCGTAGTGATGCAGTAACGGAGCGAGCCGATGATGTTCAAAGCTGGCAAGCGCAGCCAAACCGGCTTCGGCGCTTTGCGCTGCAAACAACGCCATGCAGGCATCGAACAAGAGCGCACGAAGTTCTTCGAACGAGCGTTCCGGGTGCGCAGCAAAACTGCCAAGTAGTTCGGCGAAGCCTTTGCTGCTGAGGCCGGCAGCGTCGGCAGCATCAGCCATCGCTGGCACTTGGCTGTCGAGAAAGCTCGACTTTTTCACGCGGCCCAACAAGCGCCCTACCAAGTACAAATCGAACGCGCTGGCGATCGCTTCGCCGAAGAACAACGACGCCACGGATGGTGCGCCGCTGCGCTGACGCGATGGCAACGCACGTGCTGCCAAATGATGCCAAGCCACGTGCGCAACCACATCAGCAGCAATCGTACGGTCAACAAAGATGTCGCCACCGCCGTCGGTGCCCCAATACGTCAAATTGAGCAGCAGCGCACGATCGCTCCGGGCCACCTTGCTCTTCGGCATGATGCGAAAGGCATATTTATCCAAGCGCAAACACGCTTTGAGTTCAGCATACAACGCGATCTGCGCAAACGCTTTTTCGTCGTCGATTTTCAGGTCCGCGATCGTACAGCGGGCAAAACCAGCGCTGGTCTTTTTGGTAGTAGCCATGGCGCCTCATAACACGTTGCGTGCTTGAACCCGCGGCAGCGGTCAGCTATCGCTGCAGGCTGGCCCTCACCGCCCGGCTAGGCCACATCGAATCGACAACCAGCGCAGCGCGCGGTACCTACTAGCTATGGACGACGCTGCTGCTGCCCCAGCCACCTCATCGGGGCCCTATGTCGAAGATCGCAAGCCCGCAGGCGACGCTGACGATGGAGGCGGCCCCAAATCACGCAATCTCGGCATTTTGCGTCGGTTGATCGACCTTGTCCGGCCACACAAAGCGCGGTTCGCCCTCGCCGTCGTTACCTTGCTTGGCGCTTCAGCGTTGACCCTGGTCTACCCATGGGCTGCCAAAGAAGCGATCGACGCGGGCATGAAATCCGCCACATCGGCGAAGCTCGACAAAATCGTGCTGGGCTTGCTGGCACTGTTCGCGGTTAACGCGGTGCTGGTGTGGTTGCGCCACTACAGCATGAGCTGGCTCGGCGAGCGCGTGGTCACCGACTTGCGCGCCATGGTGTTCGATCGCGTGCTCACGCTGCCGATGCAGTGGTTTCACGAACGTCGCTCTGGCGAACTGGTCAGCCGGCTGGCATCAGATGTGACCGTCGTCGAAAGTGTCGTCGGCAGCGAACTATCGATGGCGCTGCGCAACGGCGTGCAGTTCATCGGCGGCCTCGTATTTTTGTTTGTCATCAACGTCAAGCTGACACTGTTGATGCTGGCGATCGTGCCGCCTATCGTATTGGTGACGCTGTACTTCGGCAAAAAGATCCGACGCATGAGCCGCGAAGTGCAAGACCAACTTGCCAAAGTCTCCGGCCAAGTCCAAGAGTCCATCGGCGCCATTGCCACCGTGCAATCGTTCGTACGCGAAGGCTTCGAAGCCAAACGCTATCGGCAAGGCGTCGAAAGCACGTTCGAAAAATCGATGACGATGGTGCGGTGGCGATCGTCGTTTTTCGCAACTGCGATGTCAGCGGGCTTCGCTGGCGTCACCATGGTCATTTGGCTGGGCGGCCGAGCGATGATCAACGGGGAAATCAGCGCGGGGCAACTCACCCAATTCTTCCTCTACACCTTCATGATTGCGGGTGCACTGTCGGAACTCGCCGGCCTGTGGGCTGCGCTGCAACGCGCTGCGGGCGCAACCGATCGCTTGTTTGCGGTGATCGACACGGTGCCAGACGTTCGCGATGCCGTGAAAACGACGCCGCTGCCCGACGGTGGCGGGGCCATCGAATTCCACGACGTTACGTTTGCATACCCATCGCGCAAAACGTTGCCCGTGCTCACCAACATCAATTTGCAGATTGCGCCTGGGGAAGTGGTTGCGCTCGTTGGCCCATCCGGCGCAGGCAAGTCAACGATCTTGTCGTTGCTGTATCGCTTCGCCGATGTCGACCAGGGTCGCATCAGCTTCGAAGGCGTCGATGTACGCGACTTGCCACTGGCTGCACTGCGCCGCTCGCTTGCCATGGTGGCGCAAGAGCCTGTGTTGTTTGCGGGCACGCTCAGCGACAACATTGCGTATGGCCGTGAAGGGGCAACCCAAGCCGAGATCGAAAGCGCTGCGCGCGATGCCAACGCGCACCAATTCATCACTGGCTTCCCCGATGGCTACAACACCGTCATCGGCGAACGTGGCACCAAACTGTCGGGTGGCCAGAAACAGCGTATTGCGATCGCGCGTGCGCTGCTGGCCAATCCGCGGGTCCTCATCCTTGATGAAGCCACCTCGAACCTCGACGCCGAAAGCGAAAGCTTGGTGCAAGCGGCGCTTGCGCGTTTGATGAAAGGCCGCACCACGTTGGTAGTAGCGCATCGGCTGAGCACCGTCCGCGATGCCAATCGCATCGTGGTGATCGACAACGCAAGCGTTGCCGAACAAGGTACCCATGAAGAATTGCTTGCCAAAGGTGGCGTGTATCGCCGCTTGATTGAACACCAAGTCATCGGCGAAAATCCGATCGCAACGTAGATGGCAGGGCATGTAAAACCAGCCACGACCGCGTGCCGCGATGCGCCGCGCGCGCTACCTTTGCGCGATGATCGACTTGTACACTGCCGCTACGCCCAACGGCCACAAAGTTTCTATTGCGCTCGAAGAACTCAACCTGCCGTATACGGTGCATGCGTTGGATCTTGGCAAACTTGACCAGAAGCAGCCGAATTTCCTCGCCATCAATCCCAACGGTCGCATCCCTGCCATCGTTGATCGCAGCGCTGATAACTTTGTGGTGTTCGAGTCGGGCGCTATTTTGATTTATCTCGCTGAGAAAACCGGACGGTTCTTACCGCACGATGCCAAAGGCCGCTCGCAAGTGCTGCAATGGCTCATGTTTCAGATGGGCGGTGTTGGCCCGATGATGGGCCAAGCCAATGTGTTCTTTCGCTACTTCCCAGAAAAAATCCCGGCCGCGATCGAGCGCTACCAAAACGAAAGTCGTCGCTTGTTGACCGTGCTTGATACCCACTTGGCCAACCATGAATACCTTGCCGGCGACTATTCGATTGCCGATATGGCGACCTGGCCATGGGCGCGCATTGCCGCATGGGGCGGCATTTCCACCGAAGGCCTCAACCATCTGCAACGATGGATCGACGCTATCGCCGCGCGGCCAGCGGCCCAACGAGGCATCAACGTACCACCGCGCGATGAAGCACCAGCTGGCCAAAACGACGCGGCCCGCATCGCTGCCGCGCAAAGTATCTTGCAGAAGTAGCGCCTACTCGCGTGGCGCCAACGTACCCATCGCGCCGCTTTCAAAACGCGCTTGGGCGTCTGCCAGTTCTTGCGGGTGGTTCATCACAAAGCCTCGATCGGTAAAGACCGGCTCAGCTAATGGTTTGCCGGAACCGATCAACACGTGGCATTTCTCGTCGGCGGCGCGCACCAAGACGCTGTCGCCATCATCAAACAAGCTGACCGCAACGCCGGCTCGCACGCTACGCGGATCTTCGCTGGTGCCAATCAAGGCACGGCCTCGCAAGACAATCGCAAACGCCGTGTGGTCGCGTGGCAATTCGTGGCGCAGCGAAGCGCCAGGCGCAAGCTGAACCTCCAACAAGGTAAACGGCGTACCTGGCAGAAACGTTGCTTGTAGGCCATTGCTTTGCCCAGCAAGCACGCGCAACCGCATTGGGCCACGCGTGAGTTCGCGAATCGCTTTCGTTGGCGCCCCGGCCTTCATGGGCGGCAAATCTTTTTCGGCGCATGACAAGTTCACGGTTACCACCAGGCCATGGCACGTGCGGCCGTAGTGTTCGGGCGTTGCTTCCACGATCAACCCGTTGCCGGTGGACATCACGAATACGCCACCTGGCGCCACCAGATGCTCAACACCGATCGAATCACGCAGCGTCAAGCCGCTGTCGGAATCTTCGAACACGTAGTGAAATAACAAGGTACCTGCATGCGCGGTGGGTTCAAGCGCGGCTTCTTCAAGCCAAAGCTCTTCGATGCGCAAAAACGGATCGAGCACCCCCGCACCCGTGGTGAGCTTGCGCGATTTGTGCCCGAAGCCTTCGCTGCCTTCATGCAACATCGCGGAGCGGTCGACCGACCGCGTGTGGGTTGTCGCATCTAAATCAAGCGGCAGGTCGTCTGGCAACTCATCAAGGCCCATGGCCCTACTCTACCGCGGGACGGCGCAACGACAAAACTGCTCGCGCGGTTACTGCACCAACCACGATGACACCGCCCAGTAAGGCCCAATGGCTGGGCCGTTGCCCAAAAATCGCCATGACCCAGATCGGCGACAAAATAGGTTCAACGATGGGCACCAGCAGGCCTTCAAGCGCAGTGACGCGGCGAATCGCCCAGCCGTAACATAGATAGGCGGCGGTCTGCTGCACCAGCCCTAAGCCAAGCAGCGCTAACCACCCAGTCGCGTCAGGCGCGGCATGCATGAAACAAAATGGTGCACCGATGACGGCGCCCAACATGTTGCCAACAACCACCGCGCGCAACGGATTGCGGCGCGCTGCTGGCGCAACCACTGCGCGAGCGGAAATCAAGCGCAACAACATTGTGTTGAGCGCAAACACCATGCCAGCGAGCAGCGCAATGCCATTGCCAAGCATGTGCGAAAACTCGAGCTGATCGAGAAAGAACAACGCAATGCCCGAAAGCACGACAACAATCGTGAGCCAATCGGCGCGGCTGGCGCGCTCGTTGAGCATCCAGGCGCCAAACATTGCGACCCACACCGGAGCTGAGTACTGGATCAAGATCGCATTGGCTGGCGTCGTTAGTTTGTTGGCGGCAATAAACAGCCCCGTGGTTGCCGCGTGCGTGACGGCGACGCCCCATTCGGCCCGGGTTAGCCCACGCAGGCTCGGTCGGGTGATCGCATAGAGTGCCGCCCCCGAGATGGCACAGCGCACCGACCAGATCGCGAGCGGATGCCAACTCACGAATTTTATCAATACGCCAGCCGAACTCCAGAACACGCCACAAAGCGCAAGCAACATCAGTGCGCGTGTACGCTCAGCCTGAGAAGTTGCCATGCGGTCGCCAGCATACGGTGTCATTGGGCCGCTTGGCCAGGTGCAGCGGCGGTAACAACCAGCGGGCCCAACGCAAAAATTCCCCGCCCCGAACACTTTTGTGGTGCTTGACACGTTGGCAAAAAACGCTGCGCGACCAGGCGCGGCTTGTGCTAGTTTGGCGCGGTGAAAATGCGAAATCTGCTTTTTGTTTTGGTTTGTACTGTCGCTGCATGCAAAGAAAAGGCGACGACAACAGCGGCTACGGGTTCGAGCGCGGTCCCGGTTCAACCGGCTGGTAGCGCGACGCCTGCCGGCAGTGGCTCCGCGGAACCGCAACCGACACCCGCCCCTGTCGAGCGCAAGCCTGGCAAGTTCACGGCGTCTGAGCTGGTCGAAATCTCACGCATCAAGTTTGACGGGTTCAAAAACTTTTCACTCGCGATTACCGACACCAAAGCGCAACTCCGCCAAGAGCGCGATCGTTCGGCAACCAACAAAGACCTTTCGATCTATGCCACGGTGACGGTGAACCCATGTGTTGACTGCATGCCGATGGAATTGCCGAAGTGGCAAGCCAAAGCCGATGCGCTCAAAGCTGTAACCGTTGATGCTGCGATTCGCGACAAAACGATTTTCGAACTCGGTGAAGCCGAAATCAGTGGCAAAAAGATGATCTCAGGCTACCAGTTGGGGCAAGTCGGCATGACTTACACGCATGCGACCACCCTTTGGTACAACGACGGCGCAAATGAAATTGTGATCATCGCGCAATATGCTGACAATCCTGTAAAAGACGCAGAAACGATGGCAAAGATGGTGCCACGCGAACGCCTGCAAGACGTTGCCGCCATGATGATGGCTGAGTATCTCAAGCGCTTCTAAGGGGCGTGGTGGGCCACCGGCGCGAGCGGGCAAATCGGCGGCGTTAAGCACGGACCACCGGTTCGTCAAGCCGTTGCATTTTAAAATGTTGTGATTACGTACAAGGCATCCAACGAAGTCCGAGTCCCGGACGTAACTGCCAAAAGGCAAAGGAGCCTCGTATGTCGCAACTCACTCGTCGTTTCGTTCAAGATCCATTTTCTATCGCACAAGACCTCCTAGGTTGGGATGCATTTCAACGGGCAACACGGCCTGCAGGATGGGCACCAGCGTTCGAAGTTAAAGAAACCAAAGAAGCCTTCATCGTGCGCGCCGATTTACCTGGTGTTGCCGAAGCCGATCTCGAAGTATCGCTGCATCACAACGTGCTGACCGTGGCGGCGACCCGCAACGAGGAGCAAACGAAAGAAGGCGAACTGTTCAGCGTGTACGAACGTCAATTTGGTTCGGTGACACGACGCTTCTCGCTACCGGAAAATGCCGACCCCGAGAAAATCGAAGCCAAGCTGAACCAAGGCGTGCTCACGCTTACCGTGGCCAAAAAACAAGCCGCGCAACCGCGCAAGATCGCCTTGAATAAAGGCTAGCAACGTTGCCGTCAGTCGGCGCTACGGCGATGTAGCGCCGCCGCCGCCGGCCGTGCCAAGGTGCAGCCGTGACGTCATCACCGATGGATGCAGCCCAACGCGCAAAACGCTTTTTGCTTTTGCTGGGCTTCGTCAGTTTGTTTGCGGACATGTGCTACGAAGGCATGCGGTCGGCGCTTGGCCCGCTGCTGCTCTTTGTCGGGGCTTCCGCGTCGGCAATTGGCTGGGTCTCCGGCATTGGTGAATTCGTTGGCTATGGCTTGCGCTATGCAGCTGGTCGCTTTGTCGACCGGACCGGACGTTACTGGCTGCTGACGTTCATCGGCTATAGCGTCAATCTGATTGCGGTGCCGCTGCTTGCGTTGGCGCCATCGTGGCCCGTGATTGCAGCACTGGTCGCCGTCGAGCGACTTGGCAAAGCAATTCGCAGTCCAGCGAAGTCGACCATCGTTTCATTTGCCACCAATGGCGTCGGCGTTGGCCGCGCGTTTGCGATCCAAGAAGCGATGGACCAAGCCGGTGCGATGCTTGGGCCGTTGTTAGTTGCTGGTG
>JAKQOD010000417.1 GCA_029565465.1 Deltaproteobacteria bacterium | reverse complement strand
AGGCTGCAACGCCCGCAATTTATCGACGCTGATCGTGTATGGATGAATTTCGCAGTACACCGCTTGCTCGCGAATGCGCCGCGCGATGAGCTGGGTGTATTGCGAGCCGAAATCTAAAATAACGACGAGTTGATGTGCCATTGTTATTCCAGCCGATAGTTCGGCGCCTCTTTGGTGATGATGACGTCGTGCACGTGACTTTCGCGCAAACCTGCCGATGAAATCCGGACGAAGCGCGACTTGGTGCGCATGTCTTCGATCGTGGCGCAACCCAAATACCCCATCGACGCGCGCAGCCCGCCTACCAATTGCAAAATCGAATCACGCAACGGGCCTTTGTATGGCACGCGGCCTTCGATGCCTTCAGGCACGAGCTTTTGCGGCGTTTCGACATCGGCTTGAAAGTACCGATCTTTCGAACCTTCTTGCATTGCACCGATCGAGCCCATGCCTCGATACGATTTATAGCTGCGACCTTGGTACAGGATGATTTCGCCTGGCGCTTCGTCAGTGCCCGCGAACAACGAGCCAATCATGACGGTGTGCGCGCCGGCCGCAATCGCTTTGGCAACGTCGCCGGAGAACTTGATGCCGCCGTCGGCAATAATGCGAACGTTGGTGCCACGCACAGCTTCGACGGCATCGGCAATCGCCGTGAGTTGCGGCACGCCAACCCCAGCGACGATCCGCGTGGTGCAAATCGACCCTGGCCCAACGCCAACTTTGACGGCGTCAGCGCCAGCCGCAACCAAAGCAGCAGTTGCAGATTTGGTTGCAACGTTGCCGGCCACCAACACGAGCTGAGGGAATTGTTTTTTGGTCTCGGCCACCGCGTCGAGCACGCCTTGCGAATGGCCATGTGCGGTGTCGATGCAAATGACATCGACGCCAGCTGCAATCAACGCTTCAATCCGAGCAACGCGATCACCGCCAACGCCAACCGCAGCGCCGCAACGCAAGCGGCCACGGTCGTCGGTGGCCGACCACGGATTCGATTCGGCTTGTTCGATGTCTTTGATGGTAATGAGGCCTTTGAGCCGCCCGCCACCGTCGATCACCAAGAGTTTCTCGATGCGATGCTGATGCAGCAGTTCTTTGGCTTGCTCAAGTGCTACGCCGTCCCGCACCATCACGGGCGATTTGGTCATTACATCGCCGACTTTTTGGTCAAGCTTGTTTTCAAAGCGCAAGTCGCGATTGGTCAAAATGCCGACCGGGACATGGTTGCCGTCAACGACGGGCAAGCCGCTGATTCGATAGCTGCGCATCAACGCCAACGCATCGGCAAGCGTGCGATCAGGACCGATCGTGACAGGATCAACCACCATGCCCGATTGCGCTTTTTTGACGCGCATGACTTCGCGCGCTTGTTCTTCAATCGTGCGATTTTTATGAATGAACCCGATTCCACCTTCGCGCGCCATGCGAATAGCCGTGGCGGCTTCGGTCACGGTGTCCATGGCCGAACTCACCAGTGGCATGCGCAGCTGTAAGGTTTCAGTCAACGCCGTGCTGACATCGACATCGCGCGGGATCACCGACGACAATGCTGGAACCAAGAGCACATCGTCAAACGTTAGCGCTTCGCGCAGCGTCTCTTCGAGCATCGGCGACTCCTTTTCGTGGCT
The DNA here is from genome assembly GCA_029565465.1 of Deltaproteobacteria bacterium. Taxonomy (GTDB): domain Bacteria; phylum Myxococcota_A; class Polyangia; order Haliangiales; family Haliangiaceae; genus JABFXX01. The sequence continues at coordinate 14 of JAKQOD010000417.1, read as the reverse complement.
GCACCCTACACGCC
>JAKQOD010000382.1 GCA_029565465.1 Deltaproteobacteria bacterium | reverse complement strand
ACGTTTGCCACAGTGCTAGCGCGCGCGCACGATGTACAGCATGCCACGTTGGGATGGGGACAAATGCCGCATTGGTGTGAGGCAAATAATCGAGTGTTACGGTGCGGTGGCCATCATCATCCACAACGTAACTAAACCGATAGCCAGCAAGATGCGGCTCCGATGTATCGTCGGGTGTGCGTTCGATATCGTGCGGCGCACGGGCCTGCAGGAACTGCACGCTTGGGGTCGTGTCAGCAGTTTCAACGTCAAACGCGATAAGGGTGTCATCGCGCCAATAGCCGCTGGAATCATCGTCAACGGTTGAGCACCGATACCGCTTTGTCACCAAAGGCAACGCCGTTAGTTCATCGAGCGCATCGGCTGTGACGTCGTTCGTCAGCGTTAGCTGTGTATTGGCAATTTGCAATTCGGCTTGTGCCAACAACCGGGGGAAATACTCGTCCCACAGCCTGTAGAGGTCGGGCGTCGACTGCTGCGAAATTGCTACCGTGACGATCTTGGGGGCTGCGAGGTTACGGCAGCCATGAAGGATCGGCGGCTGAGGTTCAGCGCTTGCCTTCGTCACTTTGAGAATTGCACGCAGCAAACGGCCGGGGACATGCTCGTTCCACGACATGTGTACGTGGCGCTGGCCGTTTTGCGTGAGTTGAATGGAGCCACCGCTACCGGTCGTTGCAGGTAATATCTCCATGCTGACGTCGTCGTCGAATAATTCAGCACTGACTGCCTTTTGGCGGACGAGCTCAAACAGCGTCGTGAGCGTTTCGGCACCTGCCTGACGCGACGCAAAAACGACCGGAGATTGAGTTGGTAACATATGGCCTTTGCAGTGTGAGTTTAACGCTTTGTGCAGGCGGCTGGCCAACCGTCCGGGGCATTCAAATAGCGACGCGGGCTAGCTGTGGACGAGCCCGAGAACGCTAGCAGGGGAGGGGCGCGGCTCGGCGCGAAACCTGCATAACCTCACGAGTTGCGAAGTGCACGCATCGGGCAAACTATTGCACCAGGAGGAAACGTGGCGAAATCATTGAGGCCGACGAAGACGCCGACCATAAGAAGTGTTGTTGCGGTGGCACTGGTGTGCGCGTCATTCACAGGCGCGCAGGCCGGCCCTGCCACCATCGACTACATTGAAAATCCATATCAGCCACACTCCACCAATGGTGGTATGGCACGTGTCGGTTCTGTGGTCGGGCAGGTGTACGGCGAGCATCAAGACATGATGGCGCTCGGTGTTGCGACTGCGCTTGGCTATCGATTGCAGCGCTTAAGCCTCGAAGCCGAATACAGTTATGTGCGTTACCAAGACAAATCGAATGACACGTTGCCGCTCGGTCATGGCAATCGTGTCGGCGTGAACGTGCGCTACGAAGTGCTGCGCATCGGTTCTCGCATGATGGGACCAAATTCGATGTTGGGGTTGTTTGTCGAACTCGGGGTCGGGCGTGGTTGGAATTCGTGGCTTGCGCCAGTCGCCGACAATCGGACCCGGATGGTGCAAGCCAATACGAGCCGCACCGATCAAACCGTTGGCTTTGGCATGATGCTCGATCATCGTTTGCAAGAACCGATCGGGTTTCCGCGGCGAATCGCATGGTTTTTAGGCTGGCGTGCGGCGTTTTCGTCGCATGCCCCTGAGCCGGTGGCGGTTTGTCGTGGCACCAGCTGCAAACCTGTGCCAACCCAACCAACCGCGAAACTGGTTGATTCGGCGCTGTCGCTGCAATCGAGCTTGGCGTTTACGTTTTAGCCGCTGATGCAATGGCTATTGCAACGCGCATATTTTGCGCACAACCGATCACCGTACAGCGCCACGGACAACGCCAACGCCTGCTAGGCTGCACGCATGAGTTTTGCCAATCATCCAGTTTCTAGCTACATGACGTCGAAAGTGTGGACCGCCACGTCCGCCCAAGCGGTTTCGGAAATCACCGAACAGTTGGCGACGCGGCACTTTTCTGCTGTGCCTGTGCTTGATGACCGCGGCTCGATCGTTGGCGTGGTTTCGCGCACCGACTTATTACATAACCAACGGCAAGCTGAAGGCAAACGCGTTCACACCTGTGGTGATTTGATGTCACAAGGCCCCCTGCTCATTGAGCTGAACGCATCGTTGCGTGACGCCGCCAAGCTGATGGTGCAACATCGCGTCCATCGGTTGTTTGTGGTCGAACATGGCCGGTTGGTCGGTGTGCTGAGCACGACGGATCTAACGCGCGCGGTGGAAGATGCCCGCGTGACGGAGCCGTTGCATACGATCATGTCGTCACCGGTTGCGACGATTGACGTGGAACAAGCCTTGGCGGTTGGCCAAGCGCGCTTGGACGACGAACATTTCACGGGTTTGGTGGTTACCGAAAATGATTGGCCTGTCGGCGTGTTTACGCAAGAAGAAGCGCTTGCGAGCAATAACGCGCCGGCCAGCGCCACCATTGGTACGTTGTTGGATCCGGCGTTAGTTTGTTTGCCGGCGGAAACAGCGCTGCATCGCGCGGCTGCGCAGTGTGCTCGCATGGGTGTGCGCCGCATCGTAGTTAGCAAACACCGCGATTTTGTCGGGGTGGTCTCTGGCTTAGATTTCGCGCGCGTGGTCGCCAACGCGTAGTTGCGCAACGTCCGAAGACCGGACGTAACGAGTCGTATCAGACGACGATACCATCGGCGGCGAGTTCGGCTGCACTGGCTTCGATCGCACGCGTCCCGGCAGGTGCTTGATGCCAACTTGCCGCAGCGGCGGCGTCGTCGTCGATTCGGTCGCGAACTTTGATCACCGTAAACATGCCGCCCATTTCGACGGGCCCAAAAGGGCCTTGTCCACCAGACATAGAGACGGCGTTGCGCGGTTGTGGCATGCCCATCTCTTGCATACCGCCCATCCCGGTGTGGCCCATCACCATCGTACCAGGCACGACGCGGCCGAGTTTTTCGTCGAGGCCGCGCACGTCGGCGCCTATCAGATTCGCCATGTCGTGGCCCATCTGGTTCATTGCGTGGTGGGTCATATGGCAATGCAGGGGCCAATCGCCGATTTCGCTGGCGACAAATTCAACGACGCGCACCGACCCGGTTGGCACTAAAACCGTGGTTTCAGGCACGCGCGCTGATAGCGGCACGGTGCCACCGTCGGTTTCGGTGATCGCAAACACATGGCCGTGCATGTGGACCGGATGATGGTCCATTGGGCCAAGGTTGCCGAACCGCATACGCACGACGTCGCCAACTTGCGCAATCAGTGGCGCGGTCGCTGGGTAGGCTTTGCCATTGAACGTCAATACGTTGAAGTCGTTCATGGCGAGTGGGTCCGGGCGCGCAGTGCCGATGGGGACTTTCCACTCATGTGTCATCATTGCGTAGTCGCGGATGCGCGCGGATGCGCGCGGTGGCCGCTTCGGATGCACCACAATCATGCCGCCCATGCCGAGCGCCATTTGGGTCATTTCGTCGGAATGCGGGTGGTACATGAACGTGCCGGCATAACGAAACGTAAATTCGTATTTGTAGGTTTGGCCGGGGCCGATGGCCTTTTGGGTCAGGCCTGCCACGCCATCCATGCCATTGGGCAAAATGATGCCGTGCCAATGCAATGAGGTTGGCTCGGGGAGTTTATTGGTGACGTAAAAGCGGCACCGATCGCCCTCGGTAACTTCGATCACGGGGCCAGGGGCGCGGCCGTTGTAGCCCCACGCTTTGATCTTGAGGCCAGTGGTGAGTTCGTGGTCGATCGGCTCAGCAATGAGGTGGAATACTTTGACACC
>JAKQOD010000372.1 GCA_029565465.1 Deltaproteobacteria bacterium | reverse complement strand
TCTTGTGCCATGGAAATCCAACGCGCCAACGCTGGGTCATCTTTGATCTCGTCGAGCACAACTGCATCGGTGACTGCGATGTCGGCTGGATTGCCCGACAATGCGGCCCACCGGAACGGCCCTTTGCCTTCGCAAAACAGGGGCCGCACATACGCTGGCACAAACCCTGGGTAATCAAATGCGTTTTCGACGCCAGCGATTTGCGCTTGCGCCCGCAGATTGTTGCCGTAATCAAACACATGGCTGCCACGCGCTTTGAGTTCCAGCATCGCACGCACTTGCACTGCCATCGATGCGCGACTTTTGGCAACATACGTTTCAGGATCAGCAGCGCGCAGCACGGCGGCTGATTCCAAGGTGTAACCCTGCGGGATGTAGCCGACCAACGGATCATGCGCAGAGGTTTGGTCGGTGGTCAGGTCAGGCGTGATGCCGCGCTTGACCAATTCAGCGAACACATCGGCGGCATTGCCAACCACGCCGATCGAGCGTGCGACATTGGCTTTGGTATATTTTTCAACCAAGGCCAACGCTGCGTCGAGATTTGGTGCTTGTTCGTCGAGATAACGGGTTTCCAACCGACGCTGCACCCGTGTTGGATCAATTTCAACACACAGCGCAACGCCACCGGCGAGGACCACCGCAAGTGGTTGCGCGCCACCCATGCCACCGAGGCCACCGGTGAGCACCCATTTGCCAGCCAACGTTGCATTGGCGCCGTAGTGCGTGCGCGCGGCTTGCGCAAACGTTTCGTAGGTGCCTTGCACAATGCCTTGGGTGCCAATGTAGATCCACGAACCGGCCGTCATTTGGCCGTACATCATTAAGCCAGCTGCTTCGAGTTCGCGAAAATGTTCCCAGTTAGCCCATTTACCGACGAGGTTCGAATTCGCAATCAAGACGCGCGGCGCTTCTTCGTGAGTGCGAAACACACCCACGGCGCGACCCGATTGCACCAACAACGTTTCGTTATTTTCCAAACGGCGCAGCTCTTTGACGATCGTTTCGTAATCTTTCCAGCTGCGCGCCGCTTTGCCAGTGCCGCCATACACGACGAGATCCGCAGGCCGCTCGGCCACATCAGGATCGAGGTTGTTCATCAGCATGCGCAGCGCGGCTTCTTGTTGCCAACCTTTACAGGTCAGTTCGGAACCATGCGCAGCGCGAACAATCGGCGGAACGAATGAACTCATGCCGCAGTGGTAGCAAGTTTGCCTGCACCTCGCTACCGGCCAGCGCGCCAGATCATCGCCACAGAAACGCGCGATAGAAACGCGCTACAGCACAATGCCAGCATTGCGCACTGCAGCAAGGATCGACCCGTCGTCGATCATGGCGCGCACCGCTGTGATATCCGGCGACAGCACACGATCGGTCATCATGGCCGGAACCTTGGCACGAATCACTGCATGCACAGCTTCCAACGATGGCGTGGTGCGCAAGGGCCGACGCAAATCAATGCCTTGCGCAGCGCACAATAACTCGATCGCAAGCACGGTGCGCACATGATCGACGATCATCGCGAGCTTGAGCGCTGCGGTGGCGCCCATCGACACGTGATCTTCGCGCCCAGCCGACGATGGAATCGAGTCGACCGACGCTGGATGGGCTAGCACTTTGTTTTCCGACACCAACGAAGCCGCTGCCACTTGGGCAATCATAAAGCCGGAGTTGAGGCCGCTGTCAGGTGCCAAAAACGGTGGTAGCCCGCTCGACAATTGCGGATTGACCAACTGCTCAACCCGGCGTTCACTGATATTGGCTAATTCCGCTGCCGCCATTGCTGCCGCATCAAGAGCAAGGGCAACTGGTTGGCCGTGGAAGTTGCCACCCGAAATCATTTCGTCTGGCATATCGTCGGTGTCACCGACGAAGACCAACGGATTATCGGTCGAGCTGCCAGCTTCACGCTCAAGCACAAGTTGCGCGTAGGCAAGCACATCACGGCTAGCGCCGTGCACTTGCGGCATGCAACGCAACGAATACGGATCTTGCACTTTGCCGCAATCGACATGGGACGCAGCGATTTCGGAATCGGCAAGCAATTGCCGCAACACGGCAGCCACGGCAATCTGGCCAGGGTGGGGGCGAGCTGCAACCACCCGTGGATCAAAGGCGCGCACGGTGCCTTTAAGTGCTTCAAGCGACATGGCACCAGCGATATCGGCAACGGCCGCCGTCGCGACCGCATCGTGGACCGCTAATCCACCAACGGCAGTCATGTGTTGGGTGCCGTTTAACAACGTCAGGCCTTCTTTGGCGGCCAATTCCAACGGTGCCACGCCAGCTTTGCGCAACGCTTCGGCGGCTGGCATCACGGTGCCTTGATATTCAGCATCGCCTTCGCCCATCATGCCAAGCGCCAAGTGCGCCAACGGGGCTAAGTCACCCGATGCGCCGACCGAACCGCGGCACGGGATGATGGGATGGACCCCTGCGTTGAGCAAGGCAACCAAGGTTTCGCAGGCCAGTGGTCGGGCGCCGCTGCGACCGGTTGCCAACACCGCGGCACGCAGCACCATCATGGCGCGCACGGCTTCGACCGGCAACGGTGCCCCAACGCCGCTGGCATGTGACCGCACCAAATTGCGTTGCAATTGGGTGAGTTGCGCGCTGGAAATCCGCACTTCGGCCAACGCACCGAAGCCAGTGTTGACGCCGTACACAGCGGGGGCTTCATCGCCACCGGCGATAGCAGCGTCGACCACTTGTCGGGCGCGCGCCATTGCTTGCATAGCGCGGTCGCTGATGGTTACCGGGCGCCGATTGCGAGCAATTTCGGCCAGGCTGGAAAGGGTGAGCAGATCTTGTCCAAGGGCGAATGCAGTCACCGGCGGTATGTACTCTGTACGCAGGCGTCGCACAAGGAACTGTGAAAACTGGTTGTTATTGCGGCGTTGGCGTTTGACTCCGATAGCGTGCAAAGCGATCCTCCTAAAGCTTTGGGGACCACGTCTGAGCCACCGGATCGGCCAAGCGGCGATGACGCCGCGGAAACTCCTGCGCCTGCGCCACGGGCGAAACGATCAACCCTAGCCGAACGCCTTGCGGCGCGCATGGATGCCATCTCTGCGGGCAGGCTCGACGAGGACGATGATCAACTCGACGGAGTCGATGCCGACCTTAGCGTCGGCGACTCCACCATGACGCTTGACGTCGAAGAAGCTGAACTGACACCGCCGCCACAG
>JAKQOD010000361.1 GCA_029565465.1 Deltaproteobacteria bacterium | reverse complement strand
TGATGCGCAGCGCTTCTTCGAGACCCGCGATCGTCACGTCGCTGCGAATCGACGAGGCCACGGTCCAGGTGCCGCCCCAACGGCCACGCCAGAACGACGAATTGATGCCGTAGGTGTAGCCGAGTTCTTCGCGCAATTTTTGATTGAGCCGCGACGCAAAGCTGCCGCCCATGGCGGTGTTGATGACTTCGCTCGTGAAGTAACGATCATCGCCGGCCGCCATACCGCGGCGGCCGATCATGACAACGCTTTGTGGTGCATCCGGGCGATTGACGATGGCGATCATCGGGCGGCCTGGGCCGGCCACTGGCGCCCGGCGCTCGCTCACCGTCTTGGGTGCGTTGGTGCCCCAACCTGCGAAGATACCGTCGAGCTTGCTGCGCACTTGCTCGGCGGAAACATCGCCAGCAACGATGAACACGGCTTGCTGCGGCTGGTACGCGCGCGCCCAGAATTGCTTCACTACATCGAGCGTGAGTGCTTTGACCGTTGCTGGATCGCCTTCGGTTGGGTAGGCGTACGGATGTTCGCCGAACACCACGCGTGCAAACACCAGCGCTGCGATTTGCCGCGGCCGATCTTGCCGCAACGCTAACGCTTCGAGCCGGTCAGCTTTGACCCGTTCAAAATCGGCGGCGGCAAACGTTGGCCGCTGCACTACATCGCCAAGCAGATCGGCCGCGCGATCAAATGTTAGCGCTGACATCGACACCGACGAGAAATCGGAGCCAGTGTTGACGTCGAGCGACGCGCCTAAGCGTTCGAGTGCTTCGGGCAACGTGTCGGCAGTAAATTGGCCAGCACCTTCGTCGAGCAAGTCGGCGGTGAGCGCCGCTAAGCCGGCGGTTTTGCCGTCTTCACGACTACCCGCGCCGAGGTGCAAACTTTCGATGGTGACCAGTGGCAAACGATGATTCTCGACGACGATGACGCGGGCGCCATTCTTCAGCGTAAAGCTTTGCGCCGTCGGTGGCGTAAACGGCATCGAAGCATCGGCTTTCGGTGCGTTGGCCCAGTCGATGCCGGCAGCTTGCCAATCTGGTTTGACAACAGCATCGTTGCTTGCGGTTGCAGCGCCCGAGCCTGCGCCGTCACCGGTTGGCCCCGTTGGGGTGGTTACTTGTTGCGCTTTCGGCGGGCAGCAGGCTGCCAGCGCAGCGGTCATTGGCACGACCAGCGTTGCAATATGACGCATAACTATTTGCTCTCTTTCGCGCGCGGCATGACCGTCATCGACACGGCAGCGGTATCGGCCAACCACTTGGCAGCGCTGGCTTGCAAGCTGGCAGGCGTCACGGCTTGCCACAACGCGATTTGTTTCGATGCAAAGGCTGGATCGTTGGTTTGCACCGTCCACTGGGCGATGTCTGCAGCACGCGCCGACAAGTTCTCTTGCGACTGCCACAGCGAGGCCGTCAACGTGGTTACGGCGCGGGCTAATTCGTCGGCGGTGACCGGCGTCGTGCGTACTTTCGCGAGCTCTTCGAGCAACGCAGCGCGCAGTTTGTCGACGCTGACGCCGCCTTTGGCGATGGCGGAAATTTCAAATTCGCCGCCCAGCACTTGGCCGCCATAACCAGCGCCGATGTCCGACGCCAAGCGTTCTTTCATGACCAAGCGTTTGTACAAGCGGCTGGTCTTGCTGCCGCCGAGGATTTGCGCCAGCACTTCGAGATCCGCCGCGGCGGCCGTGTACGGCGCGTCGGTGCGGAACGTGTACGACAGCTTCGGCTCAGTGACGTTATCGGTCGCCGTGAGCGTGACCGGCGCCGCCAACGGCGTGGCCGGTGCGTCGAGGGTGCGCGTCTTGGGCGTCGCTTGTTTGGGCATCCAGCCGAAATATTTGGTAACCAAGGTTTCAGCGTTCGCCGCATCGACGTTGCCTACCAACACCAACGTTGCATTCGACGGCCGGTAGTATTGCCGCCAAAACGCTTCAACATCGGCTAGCGACGCAGCGGTCAGGTCCGCCATGGTGCCGATGGTGAGATTGTGATTGCCATGGCCCGCCGGCCACAGCGCCAACTGCACGTCGAGCCCAGCTTGGCCGTACGGGCGATTTTCGTAGCTTTGCCGACGCTCGTTTTTGACCACGTCGCGCTGGTTGTCGAGCACGCTTTGGTTCATCGCGTCCCACAGCCCTGCCATGCGATTGGCTTCAAGATACAGCGCCAGCTCGAGCTGATTGCCTGGCACCTGTTCGAAGTAGTTGGTGCGATCGTTGTTGGTGGTGCCGTTGTTCCAGCCGCCAACCGATTCGAGCAGCATGTCGAATTTGCCGTCGGGCACATCGCGCGAGCCTTTGAACATCAAGTGTTCAAACAGGTGTGCGAACCCCGTTTTGCCAGGCACTTCATCTTTTGAACCAACGCGATACCATACGTGCACGACGACCGACGACACGGTTGGGTCAGGCGCAACCACCACCTCAAGACCGTTGGGCAATTGAAAACGTTTGATGCTCGGGTCAGGCGCGCGATCGGCGTTCGCCGTTGTTGCGCCGCCGAGCCAGAACGACGCAGCCGCAGCTGCGAGCCAATGTGCAAGCTTCATAGATTCTCCGGTAACCGTGGGGTCATAGGTGCGGTTTTCGGGGTGAGCCGATCCGCGAGATGTTTGCCAAGCGCCAAGCGGCCCGATGGATCTGGCCCAACGATGCGGACGTAACAAGGCGCATCGTCATCCCAGAAGATCAAGCCTTGGCCGTTGTGGTCGATGGCGCGTGCGCCAACCGCAACATCGAGAGTGCCTTCGGGCGCGCGTGGCGCAACGCCGGCATCATTCGGAACAATTTGCCCCGCGTCGAGAGCCGCGTTGTATTGCGCCGTCGAATCCGCGCTGATGTTGCGATACATCGCGAACAATTTGTCAGCGGTGGTTTTGGCATCGTCGCGACAATCGATGTCGAAGGTCCACGCTGCAGGCTGTGGCGGCGGGGCCGAGCCAGAACCGGAGCCAGAGCCAGCGCCTGCGGCTTCGGGCAGTTTATCAATCAAATAGGTGCAAGGTGCCGCAAGCCCATTGGGCGGCCGCAGCGTGCCGTCGACCACATGCACAGTGCCGCCGCCAACCAGATTGGTCAGCTCGGCATTGCTAAGCAAGGAATCACACTTGAACAGTTTGGGGTACACGCCTACGAGCCGCGACGGGCCTTCAGCGCTACCGGTTTCGGGTGCAACAGGGGTTTTTTTCTCGTTCGATTTGCAAGCAGTAACGCCGACAAGACCGACGACAGCGACCAGGCGAATAGCGAACATCGCCTAGGACCGTACACCGCTCGGCCAGGGTTTTTAACCCCTTTTGCCCGGCATTACGAGGGAACTTTCCCGTTCCCGCGCTAGTGTCCGGGCCCTACAGTTTTTGCAGGAAACTAGCTTTAAGCAGCTTCTCGCCGTGGACCGGGAAGAAGATCGTGACCGAATCACCAACGACTTTGGTAACTTCGCCATCACCCCACGACGGATGCCGGACCAACGCGCCTTTTTCGAGCGGGCCGAAGGTTGGCGGCTTGGCCCGTTCAATCTTCAGCGCTCGGCCACGGCCACCACGGGCACCGCGGCGCAGCGATTCTTCGAGCAAAGCGCGCCGTACCAGCGTATCGCCACCGCCGCGTCGTGCCGTGATTTCGGCGGCTGCAGTGTCGAGTTCAGCTGGGGCCGGGGTGGCCGCTACGGTGCGCTTGCTGCGCGCTGCGGTCATGCAGTTGTCGCAGGTGCCACAGTCGGCACCATCGGTGTAGCCGAAGTACGTGACCAACAGCCGATTGCGGCACAGATGTGATTGCGCGTAACGCAACATCGACGCGAGCCGCGCACGGTCTTGCGAACGTTTTTGCTCATAACGTGCCGCTGCGTTGGCCAAATCTTCGAGGGTTGGCGGGGTGGACACCACCGGCGCAAACCGCGGCCCAGGGGCTTCGGCGGCAAAGCCAACTTCTTTGAGGAACGCCAAAATGACCCGCGCTTTTTTGGCAGGCGCGTCGGCGCGCTCGGCGATGTCTTTGACGGCAATGAACAGCTTCGGATCGAACACCGCGTCGGCGTCATCGCTGGGATCGACCGCAGGCGCGACGCGGCCTTTGGTTAAGCCGATCAACGCTTCGGCCACCGCTCGCGTTTGCTCTGGGGTTGGGTAGCGGCCACCGAGGAAGAAGCTTTGAATGCGCTTATCTTCGGGTTGATACAACAAGATGCAATCGGCCGGTTTGCCGTCGCGGCCAGCACGCCCAGCTTCTTGATAGTAGCTTTCAAGCGAGCCGGGGAAATTGTAGTGGATCACAAACCGCAAATCGGGTTTGTCGACGCCAAGGCCGAAAGCATTGGTCGCCACCATGATGCGTGGCTGGCTTTTTTCCATGAAAGCGGTTTGCACTGCATCGCGATCTTTGGCTCGCATGCGCCCGTGGTAACGGCCTACCGCGATGCCTTGCGACTGCAAAAAGTCGGCAAGCCCGTCGACGGTTTTGACGGTTGCCGCGTAGATGATGCCGCAGCCCGACGAGGTGTTGCCCGAGTTATTGGCAGCGTTGTTGAATTTCGCCAACAGCCGCAGCAATGCGCTTTGTTTCTTCTTTTCGCTCGATGCTTTGGTGACGTGGTAACGCAGGTTCGGCCGATCGAGGCCTAAGTCGATGACCGAGGCTTCGGTGATGCCGAGCTGGGCAAGAATGTCGTCTTTGACTTTCGGCGGCGCGGTTGCGGTGAGGGCGAGCACGGGTGGCCGGCCAAGCGCTGCAACGGCTTCACCGAGGCCCAGATACGCCGGCCGAAAATCGTGGCCCCATTGCGAGATGCAGTGCGCTTCATCGACGACAAACAGCGACACCCGCACGGCTTTGAGATGCTCGCGAAATTTAGGTTCGCCCAACCGTTCGGGCGTCACATACGCAATACATGGACGGTCTTCGGACAACCGCGCCATCGCGGCGGCCGCTTCACGTGGCGTCAGTGTTGAGTCCAGCCGCAACACTTCGATGCCCAAGTGATCGAGCTTGTCGGCTTGATCTTTCATCAGCGCAATCAGGGGCGAGACCACCAACGTCACGCCTTGCAGTTCGAGCGCTGGCAATTGGTAGCACAGCGATTTGCCTGCACCGGTGGGCATGATGGCCAAGGTATCGATGCCAGCCAACACGTTGCGGACGGCAAGCGCTTGGCCTGGGCGATAGCCGCTGATACCAAACCGGCGCTTGGCTAGTTCAACCATTCGGGCATCAACACGTGCAGCGTCTTGCAAATCGGCCGACGCCACGCTGGCCTCGACGCGAGGTGCAGCGCCCACCCGCGACACATCCAACCCAACACGTTGCTTGGATGCTTGAGTAACGAGCTTGATGATGCTGGCGTGATCCGCCGGTGCGGTGTTGATGATCGGCGGGACAATAACCGCCGCATCCGTACCATCGGCCAACCGCCGACGCGACGCACGCATGCGCGTCGTTGTTACCTGTGCCTTGCTACCAGCCATCGCCTTGCACCGTCGTACACAGTTACCCGCTTGGCAAGCGAAAATTCTGCGTCGAAAATGGTAGGAAAATCGACGACGTTTCTGCTGCAACTAGTCGTAACGTTCCGAAAGTAAAAAGCTATTCAGACTGGTTGCCGCTCTGTCGATTTCGCAGCGTGGATGCTAGCTCACAGATTTTGCATCTTGCGATCGTACTTATTTTTTCAAGAACGCACCGTTCGTCGGCTATTGACCGGCGATCAACCGACGCAGCCACGCAATTAGCGGCGCAATTTGGTTTGTTGCTCAGGGGTCAGATTGGGAATTTCATCTTGGTCAACGATGAGCCCGCGGCAGGTTTTGGCACCACAGCCACACGGTTCTGCAACTTCCGCCGTGAACGCATAATCGTACGTTAGCTCTTCGCCAACTTCGATCGGACGGGTGGCAATCCACCATGCGATCGGATGCGCCAGCTTAGCATCCCAGCCTGAATCAACTTGGGTGTTGGGTTCGCATGAATGGTTGATCCAACGCGACTGACAGGTCAAATCGTAAAAGATTTGTTCATCAACGGGTGGTTGCAGCACATCGCCATCAAACACCAAACAATACGTGTCATCAAATTCATCTTCATCCCGATAGACCACGCCTTCGCCTTGCAACAGTAAATCGCCTGCTGCAAAAGGGCGGGTGGCAATCACGCCATAACCGTGAATCGCCGAACGAACTACTTTTAAACCATCGCACAAAGGCATGGGCGCAACATACCGAATTGCGTACGTGCTGTGCCAGAGCAAGGCTCGTCGAAATTGGTGGCACGGCAGGTGCCACCGCGTTTTAGATCGGCCATAGCGACCAAAAAAAATACAGCGAGCCCAACAGCAACGCCGCAAGCGCCCACCCACCGAGCAGCTGTAGCAAGTAACGTCGCGGGCCTAGCCAACGCGCCATCAACACGCCTGTTGCGCCGCCAACAGCTGCGCCACCAGCGCCCCAGCTCAACGCGCCCCAGTAGGTGATGCCACCGTTGCTAGATTTGGGCGCCAACGTTGCAGTCCCGGTCAATGGTGCCAACGTGAGCTTGGGCCAGTCGGCAAAATCGCTGAGGCAATACGCCAGCATGCCGCCAATGATGGCGCAACATCCGACGATGTAATGCAGCTGCCAACGTGTTGGTGGTGCACTCATCGCGGCGTTGCGTTGTGGCACCGCCGACATTGCGTCGAGGTGACCGAAAAAGCGCGCGCGCCATCGTGACACGTAGCGCACGCTGCTTTGGGTGGCGCCGGAAACTCCAGCGTGTTGCCAGTGGTTGGTGTGATGGTGTGGCAATCGCTGCACGAAGCCTGCGGCGTGGCACTCGCGTGGCTGCGGTGACTAAAAACCGTGCGCGTCGACCAAGCGGCGGCGACCCGCTGGCTGATGCGCTGCGCGGCAAGGCCTCGGACGTGGCATGCGGCGCATTCGGTGATGCGCGGCTTGGCCTGCGTTTGATGGCAGCTGATGCAGGCGCTGTGGCCGCGGGCTGGGCGTAGTTCAGTGGTTGCCGTGGTCAGCGTGTGACAGCTGGTGCATGGCGCCGGATGGGTGCGATGATCAAGCTGGGCGCCGAATTCCGACGTGGCCAAAGGCCGTTGATCGGCAGGCAGGTGACGCCAGGCTTCGGTGGATTGATGACAAGCGCCGCAGATCTTGGGCGTGAGTGAGGCGAAATCGTCAGCATGGCAGGCGACGCAGGTGTCATGCGTTGGCGCGCTTGGTTCGTTGCTGCCGTTGCGATGACAATCGGCACACGCTTGCGCAATGCCGGCGCGAGTTTCGTGCGTTCCGTGATTATAGCGCTGGGTTGGGCGCGCTACGACGAAGGTGCCAATCGGAGCGTTCTGATGACAGCGCGCGCACATGGTGGTGGTGGCAAACGCGGCTTTGCCATCGTGACAGCGGCTGGTGGCGCAGGTCGTTTTGGTTGGCGGTGCAAGCAAATCGTTTGCGCTGCTTGGCGTGGCGCGATGGCATGTGACGCAGGTTGTGCCGCGATGCGCGGCTTGTTCATGGCGAAATGCGCCAGTGACCGGCAACGTACCGATGGCCAGCACGGGCCGTGCGGTTGGCCCAAACGCTTGAATGTGGCAACGGGCGCAATCGGTGATGGCAAAACGTTGACCGACGGCGGTGTTGCCATGGCAGGGCGTGCAACGCGCATGCGGTGCGGCGGTGGTTCGCTTCAAACGGATGTTGGCCGTTGCAGCGCGGTGACAGGCGGTGCATGGGCTTGCGTTGTGGGCGAGGTGCGAAAGCGCAATGCCGAAGTCGCGCTCGACGAGGTATGGCGGAAATGCAACCCGATAGCCAGGCAAGCTGTGGCAGGCGCCGCAAACTTTGGGCTCGGCTGCTGCCCGCGTGGCCGCCGTGGCACGCGTCGGCGGCGCGCCATGGCAAGCGCCGAAGCACGCGCGATGATCCGGCCGCGCTTGCAACACACCGTTTTGCTGCGGATGGCACTGTAGACAATCGATCGCCGGTGCTCCGCTAATATCGATCTTTTGGCTGTGATAGAGGTGATCAAAGCCGATCGCGGGCGACGGCACGGCAGCAGTCCGTTGCGCCTGACTCAGCGTCGGCCAACCGAGCCAGCACAGCAACACGATTAGGCTCCATCGGCGCCGCATCAAAACGCGCCTTCGACCGCAACGCGGAGACTGTTGAAGCCATTTAGCTCTGGGGCTCGCAAAAAACGCGAGGTGAGTTCGTACACGGCGAACACCCGAAAGTGTTTGGTCACCCATGCGTCAACCTTGATACGGCCACCGCCAATCGTGGTCGCGAGCGGAATGATGTCGATAGCGTCAGCATCCTGGGATTGTTGCGCATCGACGTAGGTTTCGGCGAAACGCGTGCGGCGGGCGTAGATTTCGGCTGCAGCCGAAAAACGTTTGGCGCCAAGCGTTAGCTTAAAACCAGCACCACCTTCCAAAATGGATTGTTCACCGTAGTGCGCATCCTGTACCAACGGCTGACCGCTTGGCTGATCCGCAGCCACCGGCGTATCGACGATAGGCGGCGTGATCCGTCGACGAAAATCGCGAAACAACGATGAGGCCGTAATCGCAATGGCGCGCCGCAAGCGCAATTCGGCGCCGCCTCCAAACTCAACCCAGCTTGGGCGCAGCGTATTGCGATCCACGACAGGGCTGCGGTCTAACGCAAACGCGGCGCGGCCGTAGACGTCAACGTTGTCGAGCAAGACCGTGCCCGCGCGCACCACGCCATGCAGCTGTGGTGTTTGCGCACCGAACTCTAAGTAGCGCCGAGGTGCGCCGTCTTCTTGTTTGGTCCAGCTGGGGTTCCACTGCCAATCGCTAGCATGGCGATGGTCGAGATCGAGCGCAATTTGGCTCACATCGCCGAGCGCGGCACGGATCGAAAAGCGCTCTTGCGCAAGCGCGCCATCGAAGCTGCGCGCACTGACGCTGGCGAAAATATCCCGCCGCGGCTGATACGCCAGCGCCGCCGTTACGTGGTTGTGCCCAAACGCGGTTAGCCCATCGAAGCTAATGGTCATCGGGGTCTTGCGTTTGGTATTGCGCAACGCAATGACGGCACTGAGCCCCGCGGTTGATTCGCTGGTTACGTACGACGCGCTGGCCTGGGCTGGATCAAAATCGGCGACCGATGTGCCCACAAACCCAGCGGCTTGCACCACGGCGGTATCCCAGCCAATCGTGAGGCCGTCGAAGTGAGTTGGCCACACCGCCGATGCATATTGGCGGCCGGCGCGAATGCGCAGTGGCTTGGCCCACGTCGCCGTCGCAAAGTTACGGGTTTCGGCCCAGCCCGACCGGGTGAGCGCGTAGGCTTGACCGCTGATAGCGTCCGCGATGGGGAGTTTGGTGGTCGAATTGGTTTGAAAGTTACCCGCCAAAAATGTGGAAAGGCTGCGCAGGCCAAGGCCACGCGAGCCCAAGACAAGGTCACCAAAGCCAAGGGCGCGGGTGGTCGGTGCGGCGGCTGCATCTTGGCCATCGAGGGTAGGGCGATAGCGAGGCGCTGCACCATCGACGCCAAAGCCAAGTTGCAGCGACGCAAATGTGCGTGGCAATGCACTCGTTGGCGTTACGGGCACAGCCAAAAAATTGGTCGCGCTTGGTGCTGCACTCAACGGTGTGACGT
>JAKQOD010000334.1 GCA_029565465.1 Deltaproteobacteria bacterium | reverse complement strand
CACTGCTGATGCGACTAACAACGACGACGTCGAGCTTGGACGCTTCGTGACATTGCCTGAAACCGCGTTTGAAGAAGCCGTGGCCAAGGTCGACCCTGAGCAAGGTGACGTTGGTGGCAGCAACGCTGGCGGTACCCTGATGCAACTTGCACCCGATAAACCGACCGGCGCAGAGGGTGGCAATGATGCAAAATTACCACCGGGCGCCAAAGGCAACACCACCAACGCTGAAGCCCGTGCGGCTGCGATGGCAGCAGCGAGCAATGCCGGCATCAATTCGCTCATCGATAACAATCGTATCGCTGCGCTCATCGGCGACACCGGCGTGAATACCGATGGCTTGAGCAACGCAGGGCTGTTCGGTGGTGTGTTCGGCGACGGCGGAGATGGCCCGGGTGGGCAATTCGGTTCGCAACACGGCGGTTACGGCGGCTTGATGGGGGGCCCTGGCACCGGCGTGAAAGTTGGCGGCTTTAACACCATCGGCGACGGCAATCGCGCGGGGCAAGATTGGGGCAATTGCGATACCTGCCCAGGCGGCCCCGGTCGTAAGCACATCGCTGGTGGCCCAACCGTTGACATCAAACCTCCTGTGGTTGAAGGCGAATATCCCAAAGAACTGATCAAGCGCGCCATCAAGAACAATCAGCAAAAGATTTCGTACTGCTACGAAAAAGCCTTGCTGGCCCAACCTGAGCTCAGTGGTACCGTGATGGCAGAGTTCGCGCTGCATACGCCAACCGGTCGGGTGTTGAGCGTGCGCGGCCACGGGGTTGACCCAACCGTTGCCCAATGTATCGCTGAGGTGATTTCTACCATCAGCTTTCCGACCCGGGCATCGCTGCCAGGTGGCGAACTGATCAACGTGAAGTATCCGTTTAGCCTGCGGGTTGCCAAATAGCCTGCACGTTGCTCGACCCTACTTGAGGCGGTCGAGCACTTCTTCGCGTGTCGCGAGGCCCTTTTCCACAAGCAAGCCAAGGATCTTGCGCAGCACGTTTTCATCACGTGCAACCAAGGCTTCGAGTTCGCTAACCCGGTTTTGCAGTGCGATGATTTCCGCGGTGCGCTCATTGGTTGGTACTGGCGCTAGCGTGTCGCGTGCGGCGACGCGGGGAAACGGCCGCACGCCTTCGAGATGGGGCCCGACCGTTCGTTCGTCCGCTCCACGACGGGCGGCTTGGTCGAGCTGGGCAACGTTGATCGATGCACTGCTTTGACTGCGCGCCGTTGCGGGCGAGCCCTCAACTTCGAGCCCGTCGGCGTTGTTGCCTCGAAACACGCCGAAGCCACGTCGATAGTACTTGGCGATGGCGCGCTCGATCATCTTGGGGCCAGCTAGAAAGGACCGGACATTGAGTTGGGTCCGAATGCGTAGTTCATCAATGATGCCGAGATTGGTTGGATCGACCATCGCAACGTCGAGGAACTTCATCGGTTGCGCAAACGGCACAATGCTGTGCTGTACACACATTTCGGCTGGCACGAGTTCAATCACGGGTTGCGGAATGTTCAAGTTGTCGAGATCGACGACGGGCATGTTCAGCTGGCGGCTCAAGACGCCAACGAGGTCTTCTTCGCTGACCATTTTGAGGTCGATCAGCGTGCGTCCAAGCGAACCACCCCAGCGTCGCTGTTCGGCAAGCGCGGTGCGGAGCGACGTGTCTGAAATCATGCCGGCATCAAGCAACATTTCACCGAGTCGTTTGCGCGCCATGTTGCCCATCATAACAAGGGCCGCGGTGCGGGGCGAGGGCGCCGAGGTATTTACGGTGCGACGACAGTTGCGGTGCCGGTGGCAGCAAGGGTGCCTAGAAACTGCGCCGATTGTTTGCGTGCGTCGGGTACGTTAAACACCACAAAGTGGCCGTCGGAAGTCCCGGTTGGTTTGTACTGCGCCAGCACGGACGTGATGGTTGGCTGGTTGATACCTGCCGCCGAATAACCTGCAAACGGCGCAGCGCGCGTGGCGCGGTTGCGGAGGGTTAACCCTTCGATTGGTTGCGCTTGGCTATTTTGTACTAGGTCGGTGCCCAGCGCCGTCGCAAATGCTTCGGTCGCTAGATTCGGCGTATATGAATCGCCGTAGCCTTCGGTGACGAAGATCGATCGGGGGGCTGTGGTGGCGCGCACCATCAAGGGCGCGTAGTTCACCGGATCTGCACGCTCCATGTACATTTGGACCAGCGCGAGCGAAGGATTGTTGTTGTCGAGCGGTTCGTCGCGCACTGCGGTGGCCACCAAGCCTGGAATATCAAGCGGTTTGGTTTTGAGCAGCAGCGACACGTACAACACGCCACCGGTGCCTGACAGCACAGCGCCTTTGAGCGAGGGTTCGAACGCTACAAACCCCGGGCCGGTTTGGCCGCCTTGTGAATGGCCAAAAAACATGGCGCGGGCCGAGTCGAACGTGATCGTGCGCGGCGCGTCAGCGACGGTCATATTGTTGATCAAGCGAAGCATCGAAAACGCATCGGCATAACCTTGCATCGCGTTGTCACGCGCTGCTTGTGGATTCGCAAAGTTGTAGAAGTCGATGTCCGGCGTGTTGCTGGGGCTGCGCGGCCCGTGCAGCACTTGATCGGTGGAGATCATCGCAATGCCAACGGCCGCGAGCCGGCTCGCCGTGCCGTCATCGATACCGGAGCGATAATCGCCACCGGTGCCGTGATGGTAGATGGCAAACGGAAAACCGGATGGTGGCACCGGGCCATCGGGAATGGTCAGTGCAAACCGCATCGCCTCGGCGCGTTGCGCAATTGCAGCGCCACTTGCATCGAGGACTATTTCACCACCACTGCTGCGATATGGTGGTGTGCCAGTTTGGAAGTTGGGCGCTTGATACTTGCCTTCAAAAATGGCAAAGCCCGTCGCGGTGCTGGTTTTGACGACGTCGGTTGCGGTTGGCGCGGGCGCATTTGCAACGGCCGTGCGCAGGCCTTTGACGTAGTGGGTGAAGGTCTGGGTCGTGAATACCGTTGCGCAGATGACGTTGCTGGCATTTGCGCCCAGGTAAGCACGCAATGGTGCATAGCGCTGCAACGCTTCCGGTGTGGCATTGCCGCCATCGCGAAGCGCGACAAAATCGGGTGCGGCTTGGATGGGGCCGCCATCAAGCGAGCGTACCGCGTCGGTAATCACGGCTGCGTAGGTGGTGCCTTCGTCAAGGGGGAAGCCGGGGTAGGGCCGAATAGCGAGTGAATTGGCGCCAATGGTTTGCCCTGCGTCAGGGCGAAAGGTGGTGATGACGGGCAGTTTTTCGCCGAGCCGCGGCGAAGCGGTGTCAACATTGACGAGATACACCGATGCGCCCGCTTGGCGTGAGCCGTCAACGCTTGGCAAGGTGGCAGGATCAATAGCGTCCGAAAAGCGGACAAAAATGGTCTGGTTCAAGCCAAACCCATCAAGGGCCGCCGCCGCGGCATCGCGATACTGGCCAACCAACAGGCTCTTGGTTGGAAATTGCGACAAATCGATGTGTTTGTCGGCACCCCGCCACAAGTCATTGGGAAACGGCAATGCGTAGAAGTCGTCGCGGTCTGCAGCGTTGACCGAGAATAGCGCCGTGGTGCGATGTCCGTCGTCGCCGCAGGCGATCACCGCAAACGTCAATAGCGCGACCGATGCAGTACAGAAAATGCGGAGTTGCATCCGTGCACTTTACACGCGGGGCCGGGTTGCCGCCGGGTTGCCTGCTTCACTTTGAAGCGTCGCTACATTTTGTAGCTCTGTTTTGGCGCGGCATTGGTAAGCGGGCTTTCGAAAATTTCATCAATGTACGAAAACATGATTGTTATCATATGGTTAAGGTTAGGCGTTAGGCGTCGGGTGGCTGGCACCAAAGCTGCTTATATCCCTGTCATGACGCCATGTTCGGCGTTGGCAGGGGGCACTATGGCCAATCTAAGCGTTCGTTTTTTGGGTGTTCGTGGTTCGATTGCAACGTCACATGACGCGCAGCGTTTGGTGGGTGGCAATACCGCGTGCCTCGAGATTTGCACCGACGAAACCCGCATTATCGTTGATGCAGGTACGGGCTTGCGTACGCTTGGCAATGAGCGCTTGGCCGCCGGCATCAAACACAGCACCATTTTGCTGTCGCACTTGCATTGGGATCACGTGGCCGGCTTACCGTTTTTTTCGCCGATTTACATCCCCGGTCACCGCGTCCACATCGCCACCGGCCCGAACGGCACGATGCCACTTGAACAAGCGATGCAACGTTTGTTTGTTGCGCCCTTTTTTCCAGTTGAATACGCAACGGTTGCTGAACAGTTGGTGTTGCGCGAACTAGCGCCACGCGAAACGTTCATGATCGGAGATATCACGGTGACCATGGCAAAACTAAATCATCCCGACCCGGTCTACGGATTTCGTTTTGAGCACGATGGCCAAACGATTGTTTATGCGACCGATACCGAGCATTACGCGTGCGTTGATCCAACGTTGAAGAAACTAGCAGCGGGAGCCGATATCTTGATCTATGACGCCCAATATACGCCGGCCGAATACCCATCGAAAGTTGGGTGGGGCCACTCGACGTGGGCTGCTGGTGCAGACTTGGCGCGCGCAGCCGGCGTGCCGCAATTGGTGTTGTTCCATCACGATCCGGATCGGACTGACGTGCAAGTTGCGGCGATTGAAGCCGACGCGCGTGCCAATTTGCCCGGCACGGTTGCGGCACGTGAAGGCATGATCTTGCTCGCTAATGACGCCCAGTCGATGAGTGCGCCATCGGTGTCGGTTACGCCCGTGGCTAACAATGGGCAACTCACGGCGCTGATCTGAGCTACCGGTTGGTCGATAGGCACGCTATGCTTGCAGCTACTGCTGTTATGAGCCAACACGAGCAACGATTCGAGCTGCTCGCCGACCTCGGCGCCATGATCGCCGGCGAAGCCCTGCTTGATGATCTGTTGGCGACGCTGGCCGAACGGGTGGCCCGTGCGCTGGGGGCACAGCGTGCGACGCTATGGCTAATCGACAACGCCAGCGGCGAAATTCGATCGCGCGTGGCAATCTTGCCCGAGTTGTCGGAGCTGCGTGTGCCGGTTGGGCATGGCGTGGTTGGCCATGTTGCACGCGAAGGCGTATTGGTGAATATCACCGATGCGTCCTCGGATCCGCGGTGGGCAACTGACATTGCATTGGCGACCGGCTATCGGCCTGGCTCGATGCTGACCGTGCCCATCGTGCGGCGCGGCCAGATCCGCGGCGTGTTGCAAGTGTTGGGGAAAACCATCGCAGGCGCGCCGGCTGCGTTTGATATCCGCGACGAACAATTTGCCACGGTGCTCGCTGAACAAGTCGGCCGAGCGTTGGACTACACATCGCTGCGCGGCGCCGACGACACGGCCGGCCTCACGCTGCGAAGCCGCTTTAATCACGTCATCGGCGACTCGCCAGCGATGAGCGCAGTCTACGATACCGTCATGGCAGCTGCGCGCACCGACGCTACGGTGCTGTTGCGAGGCGAAACTGGCACCGGCAAAGGCTTGCTTGCGCACGCGATTGCAGTCAACAGTGATCGGCGCGATGCACCGTTTGTGCATATCGATTGCACCACGTTGCCGGCTGGCTTGGTCGAAAGTGAACTGTTTGGCCACGAACGTGGTGCCTACACCGGCGCTGATACCCGTGTAATCGGCAAAGTCGAAGCCGCGCGTGGCGGCACTTTGTTTCTCGACGAAATTGGCGAGTTGCCACTGCCACTGCAAGCCAAGCTGTTGCGGTTTGTACAACAGCGCCAGTTTGAACGCGTTGGTGGGCGCGAAACCTTGACCGCCGATGTGCGCTTGATCGCGGCAACCAATCGCGATTTGGCAGCATTGGCGGCCAACGGCGAGTTTCGGTCGGATTTGTATTTTCGTTTGCGCGTGATCGAAATCGAATTGCCCGCGCTGCGCACCCGCGGGGCCGCCGATATCGCTGCGTTGGCGCAGCATTTTTTGCAGCAGTTCATGCGGCGCTACAAAAAGCGCGGCTTGCAATTTACCGCCGAAGCGCGCCGCGAATTGGCCAGCTATGACTGGCCCGGTAATGTGCGTGAACTGGAAAACACTGTCGAACGGGCCGTGGTGTTGTGCCCAGGCCTTGAAGTTACGCCACGCGATTTGCGGTTGGAACCACGGCGCTCCACGCAAACGTTTACGGTGCCGACTGCCGCCATTGCGGCCGCCAGCACGCCTGGCAACAGCGTTGCCATCGACGTCAACCTTACATTGGCGGAAGCGGAGCTGGCGTTCGCCACCGAGGTGCTGCGGCGCTGCGACGGCAATCAAACCGCAGCTGCGCGCAAGCTTGATGTCAGCCGCAACAAGCTGGCGCGGTTGTTGCGCGGGCCGGACGCTGGGCCCGGAAATGGAACGAACGAGTGAACGCTCGAAGCAGCGCGCGGCGAGGGTGAAGTCCAGAGGGCAAGTTCCCTTGTAACGTCGGACCCGCGCGAGTAACGCGCGGCGAGGGTGAAGTCCAGAGGGCAAGTTCCCTTGTAACGTCGGATCCGCGCGAGTAACGCGCGGCGAGGGTGAATCCAGTGGCTTTGCCACTGGAGAGGGAACGGGCAAGTTCCCTAGTAATAGGCAAGTTCCCTTGTAACGTCAGACCCGCGCGAGTAACGCGCGGCGAGGGTGAATCCAGTGGCTTTGCCACTGGA
>JAKQOD010000327.1 GCA_029565465.1 Deltaproteobacteria bacterium | reverse complement strand
GCGGGGGCTGCGCCGGCTTTTCGTATGACTTGTACTTCGATGAAGTAACCGAAGTTGACCGCCAATTTCCGATCAACAACGTCAATGTTGTGGTCGATGAAATGAGCATGATGTACCTCATCGGTACGGAAATCGATTACGTCGAAGGCCTGCAAAGCGGCTTCAAGTTCAACAACCCCAACGTCAAATCGACGTGTGGTTGCGGTTCTAGCTTCAGCGTGTAACGGTTCCAACGCCGCCGCGTGCGCATAGCGGCAGGGGCGATTTATTCGCCTGCGTGCCGGCGGAACGTGCGTTCAAGCGCTGCGTACATGCCGCCTCGTGCCACCAGCTCATCGTGGGTGCCTGTTTCAACCACGGCACCTTTGTCCATCACGACAATCATGGCGGCGTTGCGAATCGTTGATAAGCGATGCGCGATCACCAGCGTGGTGCGGTCTTTCATCAGCGCTGCAACGCCAGCTTCGATCAGTCGCTCGGCTTGTGGGTCGACATGCGCGGTCGCTTCGTCGAGTACCAACACTTCAGGATTGCGCACCAACGCACGGCAAAATGCAATCAATTGCCGTTCGCCGGTGGAAAAGTTCGAACCGCGTTCTCGGACGGGCGTGTCAAGGTCAACACCCCGGGCGCCGAGGATCGTATCGAGCCCAACGCTGGCAACTGCCGCGGTCACTTTGCTGCGGTCGATATCTGCGCCGAGGGCGATGTTTTCGTACAAAGTGCCAGCGAACAACATGACGTCTTGCGACACCACCGTGATGCGTCGGCGCACCACATCAAGCGGCAAATTCGCGATGTTGCTGCCGAATAGATCGATGTGCCCCGCTTGGGTTTCGTAGAGCCGAGCCAGCAGCTTGATTAATGTGCTCTTGCCGGAGCCAGTCGCACCTACGACGGCCACGGTCGCACCACGCGGCACGGCCAGGGTGACGTTGCGCAAGACCAGATCGTCACCGTAGCCAAAGGTTACGTTATTGAACGTGACTGCAGCATCGACGGGCAAGGCTGGCGCTGTGGCGACAACTGGCAACGCTACCCCATCAGGCAGTGGCCGCGCGGTGCCATCGGGCTCGTTGGTGTCAAGCAAGTTGGCAATGCGTTCCGCTGCGGCCATCGCACCTTGCATGACTGCGTATTTGGCCGACAAGTCGCGGACCGGAATGAAGAACTTGTTGATGTATTCGATGAACACCGCCACTGTGCCAACCGCGACGACGGCCGACTTCGCATCAGCACCAAGCCGGCGTGCTGCAAACCATGCGACCAAGCCGATGGCGAGGATGCCAATTGCTTCAACCATGGCGTACATCGCGGCATCGGCACGAATCGATTCAAGGTACGCATCACGATGCGCTGCATTGATGTCGTTGTATTGCCGCTTGGCGGTCGCCGCGCGACCAAGGAATTGCACGACTCGAATGCCCGAGAGGTGCTCTTGCACAAATGAATTCATGGCGGCTAAGCGCAAGCGGATTTCACGAAACGATCGTCGCATCGCGCCGCGTGCATAGCGTACCAACATCCACAACAAGGGCAGCGTGGTGAAGGTTAACAGCGTTAGCTGCCAGTCGAGCACCAGCATGATAACGACGATCACCGCCATCTTGACAAAATCCGCAAGCAACGTGACGACACCCTGCGCGAACATTTCGTTGATGTTCTCGATGTCGTTGGTCATCCGTGTCATCAGCCGGCCAACCGGCATCCGATCAAAGAAGCCTGCCCGTTGCGCCAACACATGGTCATAAATTGCCAAGCGCAGCGAGTGCATCGAGCGTTGGCCCAACAGCTGCACGTTCGATTGTTCGAAGTAGGATGACACGCTGTAGCCGATGACGAGGGCCGTGTAGAGCAGGGCCAACAGGCCCAACCCAGCGGTTTCGCCGACGGCGATATGGTTTACCAAGGCAAGCTTAACGATATACGGTTGGGCCAATTCCAAGGCAATCGAGCAAGGCATCAGCAAGATGCTTGCGAGCAACAACCTTGGGTGCTTTGCCACAAACGGCCACAGCCGACGCAACAGCACTACATCATAGGCTTTGCCCAAGACGGCTTCGGCGTTGTCGCGACTCATGGTGGCGCTCCTGTATCGCGCAGCGTGTCGGTATCGAGCTGGCTTTGATATAAGCCGGCATACACGCCAGCGGTCGACAGCAGTTGCGTATGGGTGCCACGTTCAACGATGCGGCCACCATCGAGCACCAAGATTTGGTCAGCATCTTTGACTGCCGCAACACGATGCGACACCAACACCACGGTGCGGCCCACGCGGGTTTCGCGTAAATTTGCCAAGATCGCGCGTTCGGTTTCGGCGTCGACCGAGGACAAACTGTCATCGAGGATCAGCATCAGTGGTTGGCCAACCAGGGCACGCGCCAACGCTACCCGTTGCCGTTGGCCCCCGGATAACGTGATGCCGCGCTCACCCACAATGGTGCGCAGGCCGTCCGGCATCCGAGCCAGATCGTTGCGCAAGCCTGCAGTTTCCGCCGCAGCGATAACGCGCGGGTCAACTGCATGGTCATGGCCATCGCTATCACGATCTTCGCCGAGCCCCATCGCAATGTTATCGGCGATCGACATTGAGAACAGAAACGCATCTTGCGGCGAATAGCCAATGGCGCCACGCAGCGACGCAAGCGGCAAGTCGGTGACATCGCGGCCATTGATAGTAATGGTACCTGGTGGCACTTCCACCAAGCGCAGCATGGCATCGACCAGCGTGCTCTTGCCGCCGCCGGTTGGGCCCACCAGCGCTGTGATGGAACCTGAGGCGAGCTTCATATTGATGTCGCTGAGCAATGCTCGATTATCTACCGTGATCGTAAGATCCTTTGTCACAACGTCAGGGGCAGTTGCGCGGGCTTCGAGTGGTGGCCCCGCGCCGTCGACGATATGCGACTTGGTACGCA
>JAKQOD010000306.1 GCA_029565465.1 Deltaproteobacteria bacterium | reverse complement strand
GACTGCTGGCCTTCGTAAAGATATGCGGCCACCACTGACCGACAATGTGACGGTTCGACCCGGGCTGGGTGCGTTGTATTCGGCGTTGGTCGGAGCAGCTGCACGGACCACGGTGCCGCGTGTTTTGCGCGCGCCAGCCTACCGAACATTCGCGCGTGCCGTAGGCGCCAATCTGACGGAGGTTGAAAAGCCACTTACGGACTATTCGTCGTTGGGTGATTTTTTCGCGCGCCGTTTAACGCCCGACGCGCGCCATCTTGCCGCCGACCCAGCCATACTCATTTCGCCGTGCGACGGGCTGGTTGCTGCCAGTGGCGCCGTCACGAGCGACACGTTGGTGCAAGCCAAAGGTCGCAACTATTCGCTTGCTGCCTTGTTAGGCGATTCCGCAAGCGCTGCCCGTTTCGTCGGTGGCGTGTACAGCACCGTGTATCTATCGCCTCGGGACTACCATCGCGTGCATTGCCCTTTTGAGGCCGAGTTGGTTGCCTATCGCTACGTGCCCGGAGCCCTTTGGCCGGTCAGCAAGCGTTTTGTCGACGGCGTCGACGAGTTGTTCGCCGTGAACGAACGCGTTGTGATTGAACTGCAAACTGCCTTGGGAGCTGTGACGTTGGTAATGGTTGCGGCTGCCGGCGTTGGTAACTTGTGGTTAAGCCATTGGGACGGCGGGCGTGAGACGCGTGGCTTGCGGACAGCTGGCCAAGCCCTCGACATTGCGGTTGGCAAATCCTTACAGCGCGGCGATGAACTCGGTGCATTTCAGCTTGGCTCGACGGTGATCTTGTTGGCGCAGCATGCAACGTTGCTCCGCATGCCCGGTGACGTAGTGCGGTTTGGTGAGCCGTTGGCGCGCCAGGAAGTGGGCCACGCGCCATGAGCAAAAACGACGACAACAACGACGATATCGACGCCGGGATGACCACGGCGGAACGCCGCCGTCGCAAGCGCCGGGGCGGTGGGTTGCGGGTGCCTTCCGACAACGTTCCGCGTCGTAATTCGGCCGCGGTAGTAGCCCCGGTCCCCGAAGATCCAAGCTTAGCTGTATCAATTGCATACAGTTTTAGTGGTGAGACCTCGGAGCCAATGATGCGGGTCGATGCAAGCGACATCGCGGACGCCGCCGCGCGGCCGTCATCGCCTGGCTTTGACCCGCGCATGACCGTGCCTGGATTTGTGCCATCGTTTGATCCGGTGGCGCCCGATGCTGCTGTCACGTTAATTGAGCCAGCCAACGACGGTGCGTTTGAATCAAAAACCCGTGAAATGTCGGTGGTCGACCTCGAGTCGTTGGGATTGCAAGATCCGACCGACGCGCCACCCCCAACGCCGGCTCCGCCCGTATTGCCAGCCGTCCCGTCCGTCATCGTTAGCCCGCAGGCAGATCGCTCGGAGCGTACGAAGCGTCCGTCCGCACCCCAGATTCCTCAGCCGGCGCAGATGGCTGAGGATGCCGCGCCCCTGCCGCCTAGTGGTCCAAGCATCAAATTTGCTAGCCAGCCCGCGGCAAGTGCGCCGGCAAGTGTACCGCCAGAGGCTCCGGTCGAGCACTTTCCTCGCAGTGTTAGCGCAGGTTGGTCGGCGCCAATTTCCAACGAAATGCCTGCGGTGGCACCACCGGCAGATTTCGAATCCTTCGAAACTCGGACGTCGGAACGGCCGCTGTTTTCGCGTACCGAGCGGGCCAGCACCGTTGCCCTAAGTGATGCCGAAATCGAAGACATCGGACCATCGGAACGCGAAGTCAGCGACGATATTCCGGTTGATATGGATGATGGGCCTGCGGAGTTAAGCCCGCCGCCTGCCGTGGCAGCGAGTGCTCCCGCGCTGCCGGCCCCGGCCCCAGTTGTGGTCGAAGAGCAACCGCGTGCACGCACAGCTTCGACCCCACCGCCGCCACCAGCGCAAGCTGCAACGCCGCCACCGCCACCGCCTGCAAAGGCCACACCGCCTGCACCGCCGCCGCCCAAACCAGCGGAGAAAGAAAAAGAAAAAGATAAGGACAAAGACAAGCGCGCCGGCGAAAAGAAGGGCAAAGGCAAGTCTTGGTTTGTCGACGTCTTCGGCGAGGACTACTTGCGCACGTTGCCGTTTTTGACGCCGCAAGCAACCCAATCGGAAGCCGAGTTCGTATTGTCTGCGCTGGAATTGCAGCCAGGCGCCCAGTTGCTTGATGTTGGGTGCGGTTACGGTCGGCACGCCATGGAGTTGGCAGCCCGTGGTTTTCACGTGGTTGGCTTAGACCTATCATTGCCCTTGTTAGTTCGCGGCGGAGAAGAAGCAAATCGGCGCGGCTTGGCCATCAACTTTGTGCATGGTGATATGCGCGAACTTGATTTCGACAATCAGTTCGATGGCGCTTACTGTTTGTTTTCGACGTTTGGCTATTTCGACGACGAAACCAACAAAAAAACGGCGGCCAATATTGCTCGTGCGTTGAAGCCTGGCGGGCGCTTGGTGCTCGAAATCCTCAATCGCGATTACATCGTAGCCGATTTGCCAACCCGCGTATGGTGGGAAGGCGAGGGCTGCGTCATTCTCGAAGAAGTCGATTTTAACTACTTCTTTTCGCGCGTGGTGGTGAACCGTTCCGTCGTGTTCGACGATGGCCGGCAAGCCGATCAAGAGATTTCGGTGCGTGCCTATTCGTTGCACGAAATTGGCCGCGTACTGCACGGCGCTGGTTTCCGCGTATTGGAGGTTTCCGGAGGTTATCAAACCAAGGGCCGGTTCTTTGGCAACCAATCGCGACACATCGTGGTAGTTGCTGAGAAAAAAGAAGACAAAGCATAGGTTTGCGGGCCGATCTTGGCTGTGCAACCTCCGCTGCGAACCGCTGTCTTTGATCTGCGGTTGGAATAAAACCCCCGCGTCGTTGGTCTACTTGCTGCGAGGTGGCGCCAGCCCGCTATTGCCGCGCATTGGCGCACGGCGAGTTTACGTAGTCCTTTCAATGACCTTCGACATTTATTTAGATTTTGATCAAATCCTTTTGGCTGGTGGCGCGTCGAAGGAACTATAGAGCCCATATGCGGGCTTTGGAGTTTCAGACATGGCCTACGCAGTACCCAAAGCTAAGACTCGGCGCGCGCGGACCACGGAAAGTGGCACAGCAGCCAAAACGCCAACCCGTACCAGCGATGGCCACGATGGCGCCAGCGCCTACCTATCAGCCTACTTTCGCGATCTGTCAGAACTCAATGTGCTTACTGCCGAACAGGAGTTGGCGATAGCCAAGCAGATCGAACACCTCGAACTCCAGTTTTGGCAACTGGCGTTGGCGTTTGGGCCAGCGTTGCCCGTGATCACCTCGGCGCTGGCCCAACATCCGGACGCGGCGAGTGAAGCTACCGCGCTTAGTCGCTTGTGTGGCAAAGCAACCGAAGCGGAACGGACGGGACCCGCGATGTTGAAAATCGCCACCGCATTGCGCGCTGCCGACTCTGATCGTTTGTTCGTCGAAGATGTGATGGTTGCAGTTGAACTCGCCGTGCGCGGTAGCAAGCGTAGCGAAGTGCCGAAGGTTGTGTCGGTACAATCGCGCCGGTTCGCTGATTGGCACGGTCGGCTTCGCCTTGCCCATCGTGCTGCCGCTGCTGCACGCGCCGACTTTGTGCGTGCCAACTTACGCTTGGTGGTGAGCATCGCGCGCCGCTTCAATCATGGTCGGATGTCGCTTGCCGACTTGATTCAAGAAGGCAATCTCGGCTTGATCAAAGCGGTTGAACGGTTCGACTACCGACGTGGTTTCCGTTTTTCGACGTATGCGAGCTGGTGGATTCGCCACGCGATCAGCCGCGGCTTGGCCGACAAAGGCCGCGAAGTGCGTTTGCCGGTACACATGATTGACGCGCAACATCGGCTCAACCGTGCGCGCCGCCAGTTGACTGCACAATTGGGACGCTCGCCCACCTCCGAAGAGCTGGCCGCGGAAACCGGCACCGAGCTCGACAAGGTCGAAAAGATGCGCGGCTGGTTGCTCGAACAATCGATCTCGCTCGATCGGCCGGTTGGCGGCAGCGAAGGTGAGTCGCGCTCGTTGGCTGAAGTGCTGGTTGATCCAGATGGCACAACTAGTATCGAAGATTCGATGGCGGAAACGTCTACGACCGACGAAGTGCGCGAAGTACTGGGCGAGCTCCGTCCGATTGAAGCTGACATCTTGCGGCAACGTTTCGGCTTGGATTCCGAGCGCGAACTGACGCTCAAAGAAATCGGCGACAAGTATCAACTGTCGCGCGAACGGATTCGCCAGCTCCAAGAACAGGCGCTTGCAAAAATGCGCCGCGCCCTCGAACGCAGAGCGGGGTAGGTGCCTTTGCGTGGCACGGGCCGATTGCGGCGCTACGCTTGTTGCGGCTCCGCTTCCGGTCCCTTGGTTCGGTGCACCGAACCGCGCGCTATGCTTTTGCGTTGATCCTTCGTTGGCTGCGTCGCTGCGGTCCTCTCGTACGACCATGTACGCTGCGGTCCTCGCTCCTCGCCGCCTCGGCTGAACGCAAAATCATACGCGCAGCTAGAACAACGACGCCAAGCCTAAGCGCAGCCTCGGTACCGCCGGCTAGTCTTCCTTCGCGCCTTGATGACGTTGCGCACAACGCCTTGTGCGAAGCGATCTAGTGTGCGAACAGGTTGCGCGGGCCAAGTGCGGTGTTGGGCAAGGCGCGGCGAGAACCGGACCGCAGCGTACTTCCTGTACGTGAGGACCGGAAGCGGAGCTGCAACGCAGCCCAGCGCCGCAATCGGCCCGTGCCCTGTAACAAGCACAGGATTAAGTGAGGTTGACGCGGAACAGTTGCTGGCCAAGTAACACAAACGACTCCATGCCAACCATGCGTTCGCCATTCACTTTGACAAAGGAGCCGTTGGAGCTGCCGAGGTCGGCCAAGAAGACCCGGCTGTCGCGAATCGAAACTCGGGCGTGGAGCCCCGAAACGTAACCGTCGTCGGGGAAATTGATTTCCCCGCGCTCCCGGCC
>JAKQOD010000350.1 GCA_029565465.1 Deltaproteobacteria bacterium | reverse complement strand
GTTGTTAAGTGAGCAGCCGCCGGACGCAGCGCCGATTGTGGTTGCGGGCCGCGGCTCGAAGTTGATCGGTGGCACGCTGCGCGACGAAGTTACCCGCGCTGAACTGTTGGCCGTGTTGCTCGACGGGTTTTTTCCGAAGGTGACAGCCGACGCAACCCTTGCCCGAGGCCGCGGCGGCTTGGTTGAATTTGGCTTGCCGTATGCCGCCGACGCTGCAATCACACGGCACCTTGCGGTGTTTTTGCAGCGCCATGAAGCGTTTGGCGACGGCCGCAAGATCACGGCTGTGCTGTTCAACGGCGGTGCGATGACGCCGGTCGTGCTGCGCGATCGTGTGTTGGACTTGCTTGCAGCGTGGCAAGGTGCAAGGCCTTCGGAATTGCCCGTCGCGATGCCGGAACTTGCGGTTGCCGACGGTGCTGCATACTTCGGCTTGGTACGGCGCGGCTTAGCGGCTCGGATCAAAGGCGGCACCCCGCGCGGCTTTTATATCGGCGTCGAAGGCAACAGTGCCGAACGGTTCGCGGTGTGTGTTGCAGGCAAAGGGCTCGAAGAAGGCAGCCGCGTCGCGTTGGCCCGTGATTTTGAATTGGTGACCAATCGCCCGGTTAGTTTTCGTCTGTATTCGTCGAGCTCGCGTGACGACGCGCCGGGTGCCATGGTGCCGATCGGCGACGGCCGGGCCGATACGATCGACGATGGCTCGGATTTGCTCGAACTGCCGCCGATTGTCACCGTGCTACGTGCCAGCGCTGGCGCCAGCGCCACCGGTCGTAGCAAAGGCAAAGCGACAGTTCGCATCGAAGTGCAAATTTCCGAGCTGGGTGCATTGGAGATTCATTGCGTCGAAGTGACAACCGATACTGATCCTGGACGATGGAAGTTAACGTTCGACATGCGTTCGGGCGGCAGTGGCAATGCATCGACAGGGCAGAGCGCTGACGCTGCAACCGATGCAGCGACGCCACATCCGAATACCGAGCAAGCCAAAGCGGCGATCACGGCTGCGTTCCGCGGCAGCGCCAATGATCTCACGGCGCTCGGCCGTGAGCTCGAAACCTTGCTCGAAGCGCGCCGCGATGAATGGTCAACCGCCACGATTCGCGCGTTGTTTGATGCCTTGGTCGACGTGGTGGATCAACGCAAACGCACCGCCGAGCACGAAAGCCGTTGGCTACATTTGGCAGGTTTTTGCATGCGACCAGGTTTTGGTGCGCCGCTCGATGCCTGGCGCGCCAAAGTAATGTGGGGCGTATTCAACGAGAATATCTGTTTCCCTAAAAGCGAGCCGAATCGGTTGGCGTGGTGGATCGTGTGGCGCCGCGTTGGTGGCGGCCTCATCAAAGGCCAACAAGAACAGATCTTCGATCGGGTGGCGCCGCTGTTGTTGCCGAATGCCAAACAAGCCAAAAAGCTCGCCGAAGTAAAAGCCAGCAAACAAGAGATGGCCGAAATGTGGCGCGTCGTCGGCAGTTTGGAGCGGTTGCCGCAAGGTCATAAATCGCGCGTTGGCGATGAATTGATTCGGCGCATGGACAGCCGTAAGGGCCGCGAAGATGCAGTGCATCTATGGGCGTTGTCGCGGGTTGGAGCGCGGGTGCCTTTGTATGGCCCGCTCAACTCGGTTGTGTCGATGAATCGCGTGCGCGACTGGCTCGACGCTATGCCCGCATGGGACTGGCCTGAGCCGGAAAAAGTTGCGTTTGCCTTGGCTCAGCTTGGGCGCCGCACGGGCGATCGCAGCCGCGATCTCGATGACGCGACGCGCGCTCGCTTGGCTGCAATGGTTAAGCAATTGCCTGGTGGCGCACGCGCTGCCGTCTTGATCGAAGAAGTAGTGCCGCTCGACGCACGCGAAGAATTGGTTGCGCTTGGCGACACCTTGCCTGCGGGTTTGCGCATGGTGCCAGACGCTGGCAACGCTGACGAAGCGTTAAGCTAGAACGCGCCGCTGACCACCATGCCGTTGCCTGTCGGCGCGATGTTGATCTGATGTCGCTGCAACACGCCATTGTGCAACAGCAGAGGCACTGCCGCGCCGAACAGCGCGCCCATGGCGCTGCCACCAACCACGTCGGTGAAATAGTGTTTGTCGGCGGCGATGCGCAAGTACGCCGTGGTGCTCGCAAGCGTCATCCCAACGCCCCAAATCAGCGGTTCCATTTTGTAGCCGCGGCGATGCGCCACAATGCCCGCTGAGGTTGCTACGGAAAAAGGGAGGGCCGAGTGACCCGAGATGAACGACATGTTGTCGTCGGTTTCATGAGCGCGTGACGGATCTGCGTAATGCACAAAAGGGCGTTGCCGTGCCGTGGTGAACTTGATGGCTTGCACTGCAAGCTGTGCGAAGGTCAGCGCTTCGACGATTGGAATGCCGTCGTCGATCCAACGCGCCATCCGGCTGTCGTTGCCGTGGTCGTTGATCGACGTCAGCCAGATCGCGCCAAGCCCGAATATCGGTGCCATAACATATCCGTCGAGGTCAGCCAAACGCGCTGCCAGCTGCGTATCTTTCCACTTAAAATTGTCTCGCATAGTGACGTCGATGCCCGGTGGTGTGCACCAGCCGCAGTCTTTCGACGCCCACACCGGTTTGAGCACTGTCTCCGAGGCTACATACCCAACGCCCGCTAGCGCTACTACGCCGAGATGTGCGAGTCGACGACGACCAGCATTGCCTTGATACCATTCCTTGGTAGGAGCCAGCGCTACCGGTGGCGGCACGTCAAGCTGCGCAGGCGCAGGCTCTGGCGCAACCGGCGGATCGCTTGGCGGCACCGTCACTGCATCGTCGACCGGCGGTGGGCCACTTGGTACTGGCGGTGACTCCTGTGCTGCAGCGGTGCCGACATGGACTCCCAACACAACAAGGATCAACGCTTGGACGAGCAACTTCATATGGATTTCCTGGCTGCGAGTTGGGGAGCGACCACGAGCATGTCTGCCCATAATGGATAATGATCCGAATCGTGCATGTTGGATTGCACGCCGTAATTAACAACTCGCACGCCGCGAGTATAGATGGCGTCGAGCTTCATTGATAGGTATGGCGTTGTCGGCGCGCTATCCGCCACTGGGGTGTCAAAGCCAGCGCTGCGTGCAAGATCTTCGAGCCAGCAGCCTTGTGCTGACGGAAACGGCAACACGCCGGCGGCCCAGGTAAAGGGGCTGGTATTCATATCGCCGGTGATCACGGTCGGCATGTGCGTGGTTTGCGCATAGGCCAACACCGGCGCTAGCTGCGCACGTCGTTTGTCGACGGAGATGCGGTTTTCGAGATGTACCGCAATAAACATCATCGGGATTCCACCGATGGTCGTCTGGGCCGCCAACGCGATCCGTCGGCCACCATTGAACATCACAAAATTGTCAGGTAATTCGATCACGTGGGCATCGTGCAACGGCGTGCGCGATAAGATTGCAACGCCATCGCTGCCGTCGGCAACGCCGTGGCCTGGTGCATACATCGAGTACATGCCAAGCGCCGCCGCCGCTGCACATGCTAGGCTGCAATCCGAATGCTGGTAAACCTCTTGCAACAAGATCACATCAGCGTTGCGTACCGTTTCATCGGCCAGCATCGCACGTGTCAATGCAGCGCCGGAAATGCGGTGTACGTTATACGTTACCACCCGTAACGGCCGAGCCACCCCAGGCACGGCTGGCGTCGGCGCGGGCGCGAATGTTGGCAAGCGCCATTCGAGGTAAGGATAACGCGGCGGCGGATGATTGCAGCCGACAACGAAGGCCAGCAGCAGCATGCAGGAAACGCGGAGCGTGGTCATCATCGACTGACTCTGAGTGTACCCAAGGCGATGCCCGACGCGGGCCTTTGGGGCAAGGTTGCCGCTGATTGCCGCTTATTCTAGCGGTTCGAGCGCTTCGACTTGCGCTGGC
>JAKQOD010000275.1 GCA_029565465.1 Deltaproteobacteria bacterium | reverse complement strand
ATCTGGAAATTTCTGCAACGCTGCAACGCAGGCCTTGATCACGAATGCAAGCATCGTGACCTTGACGCCGCTCTTGGCGTTTTCTTCGTTGAGCTTCACGCGCAGCGCTTCGAGTTCGGTGATGTCCGCTTCGTCGTGATTTGTGACGTGCGGGATCATGACCCAGTTGCGATGCAGGTTCGCGCCGGAAATCTTCTTGATGCGCGACAGCGGCTTGGCCTCAACCGCACCGAACTTGGAGAAGTCCACCTTCGGCCATGGCAACAAGCCGAGCGCAGCGCCAGAGTCACCGCTGCTAGCTGCGGCAACGGCCGGCGGTGCGGCCATGACGCCCTTAACGAACGCTTGCACGTCTTCTAGCATCACGCGGTTTTTCGGCCCAGTCGCTTTCACGCGACCTAAATCAACGCCCAACTCACGTGCGAACTTACGAATCGACGGTGAGGCGTGCGCCTTGCTGAAGCTGGCTTCGTTGATTGCGCCGGTCGCGGCCACGGGCGCGGATGCAGGCGCAGCGACGGCCGCTGCCGCCGACGGTGCTGGAGCGGAGGCAGCAGCAGGGGGCGCAGCGGCTGCGGACGCTGGCGCGGCCGACGCGGTTGCGCCAGCAGATGCAACCACGACAACCACTGCGCCTTCGGAGACTTTGTCGCCCAGCTTGACTTTGATCTCTTTGACAACGCCTGCGACGGTCGATGGCACTTCCATCGTCGCTTTGTCGGATTCGAGCGTTACCAGGGACTGTTCAACCTTAACGGTGTCGCCAACCTTGACCAGAATTTCAATGACGGGAATGTCGCTGAAATCGCCAATGTCTGGAACTTTCACGTCGACTAAACCGCCGCCTGCCGCGGGCGCGGCTGTTGGTGCAGCCGCCGCCGCTGGCGCTGGGGCTGGAGCCGCAGCGGTTAGTGCGGCTGGAGCCGATGCCGACGCACCCGCTTCGATCACCGCTACCACGGTACCCATGCTTACCTTGTCGCCGAGTTTGACACGCAGTTCAACGATAGTGCCAGCTGATTCAGCAGGCACTTCCATCGTCGCTTTGTCGGATTCGAGCGTGACCAGCGATTGCTCTTTGGTCACCACATCGCCCACTTTCACCAAAACTTCGATGACCGGGATGTCTGTGTAGTCACCGATGTCCGGGACTTTGAGTTCTTGTTTTGCCATGATCTTTCCCGCTCCTTAAACCGTCGTTGGATTGGGTTTTTTTGGATCAATGCCGTACTTCTTGATGGCATCGGCGAGCACTTTGCGCTCGATCACACCGTCGTCGGCCAGTGCGCTGAGTGCAGCAAGCGTGACGTAGAAACGGTTCACCTCAAAGAAACGACGCAAGTTGTCGCGGCTATCCGAACGACCGAAACCGTCGGTGCCGAGCACCTTGAATGTTTTCTTGATGTACGGACGCACGCTATCGGCGTAAATGCGCATGTAATCGGTCGCGGCGATCACTGGGCCGGGCTTCGAATTCACGCAAGCGGCGACGTGTGGCACGCGCGGCTCATCCATCGGGTGCAGTAGGTTCCAACGTTCGCAGTCGATACCGTCGCGGCGCAACTCGTTAAAGCTCGGCGCGCTCCAGATGTCGGACTCAACGCCCCAGTCGTCGCGCAGCAAGTCTGCCGCAGCGATCACTTCGCGCAGGATGGTGCCCGAGCCCGTGAGCTGAACGCGCATGCCCTTTTTCTTGTCTTTGCCGCCTTCTTTGAGCAGATACATCCCTTTGATGATGTTCGCTTCAGCGCCTGCGGGCATTTCCGGATGCGTGTAGTTCTCGTTCATCACCGTGAGGTAGTAATACTCATCCTTTTGATCGGTGAGCATGCCCTTCACGGCGTGTTGAGTGATGATCGCGACTTCGTACTGGAACGTTGGGTCGTAGGTGCGCACGTTCGGGATCGCGCTGAACCAGACGTGCGAGTGACCGTCTTCGTGTTGCAGACCTTCACCGTTGAGCGTGGTGCGGCCAGCGGTGCCGCCA
>JAKQOD010000260.1 GCA_029565465.1 Deltaproteobacteria bacterium | reverse complement strand
AGTTCGACGCAGCGTTGAGCAACGGCGCAATTAAAGGTGCCATCGTGTTGGGCGATGCACTGGTGCTTACTAGCAACGGTGAAGCGCGGTTCCGCGAGATTCCAACGGTTGCGTTTACGGCACACGAGCGCAACGCGGTGAAGCACGCCACCGTTTCGTTCCCGCTTGCAGCATGGGCTGAAGCATCGGGCACCGTTACCAACCGCCAAGGTATGACCCAACGGATGCATGCCGCCGTGTTGCCGGCTGGCCAAGCCATCGCTGGCTGGGAGGCAGTGAGCAAAGTTGCCACGGCCCTCGGCGTGAAGCTCGCATGGAGCCACGTGCGTGATGCCAACAAGGAAATGATCGGCGCGGTTTCGGCCTTCGCTGGTTTCATTTGGGTGCGCGATGCGCGCCCTGTTCAACTGCGTTTCGCGGCGAGCCGCGGGTAATCATATATGTGGTCAAAATACATCTATCCCGCTCTAAATTGGCCAGGCACCAAATGGCTGTTCTTGGTGTTTGTGCTCGTCATGCCGCTGGCATCGTTGCTGACCTGGGCCGAGCGCCGCCAGTCCGCCATGATGCAAGACCGCCTGGGTCCCAACCGCGCCAACATCGGCCCGATCAAGATCAAGGGCATCCTGCACTTCATCGCTGATGCAGTGAAGATGATCTTCAAGGAAGACTTCATCCCTGCCAACGTTCATAAAGGCTTGTTTGCGTTGGCTCCAATCTTGGCGCTGACGCCTGTGTTGGTTGCGTTCTGCATCATTCCGTTTGGCCCAACGATCTATCCGCATGCGTTGACGTCAACGATGGATCCATCGGTGTTGGCTACCGGCACGGCTGCAATCAACCTGAACGACCCAATTCGCATGCAGATGTTCCAGATCGAATTCGGTCTGGTTTTCTACTTTGCCGTTCTGACCCTCGCCAACTACGGCGGTACTATCGCTGGCTGGGCAAGCTTCAACAAATGGGCGTTGCTCGGCGGCTTGCGTAGCTCGTCGCAGATGATGTCGTACGAAGTCGCAATGGGCCTTTCCATCATGGGCGTGTTCTTGGTGGTTGGTTCGTTGGAACCCAACTTCATCGTGCAACAAGGTGCTTCAACCGGTATGTCGGGTTCGAATCCGCTGAACTGGTTGTGGTTGTGGCAACCAGTAGCGTTGGTGCTGTTCTTTACGGCCGCGATTGCCGAAACCAAGCGTGCGCCGTTCGACATTCCTGAAGGTGAACCAGAAATTATTGGTTACTTCGTGGAGTACTCCGGCATTCGCTGGGGCATGTTCTTCCTCGCTGAATTCATCGAAATCGTGTTCATCTCGGCCGTGATTGCAACCGTGTTCTTTGGTGGCTGGCAAGTGCCGTACCTCGATCACGATGGCTTCCGCATCGGTGGCTACATGTCGAGCGAAGGGTTCTCGACGGGCGGCAGCGTGCTGCACCTGCCGCACTGGGCGGTTACCTCATTGCAGTTTGCTGCATTTGGGCTCAAGACCGTGCTGTTGTGTATGTTCCAATTGTTCGTGCGTTGGACGCTGCCGCGCTTCCGCGCTGACCAACTGATGAACTTGGGTTGGAAGCTGTTGCTCCCACTCGCGCTCGGCAACATCATGTTGACCGCGCTGATCAAGTTGCTGTTCATGTACATGGGCTGATCGTCACTCGTTGGTTGCATACGTAGACACCGAGCCTCCTCGGTGATTCGCTTGGAGAATTCATATGGCAGGTCACGGTCACGAAGAAGTAGTTGTTAGCAGCGGCCCTAAAGTGCTGGGGACGTCCAAGGTTTCGCCAAAAGTGCGCACCATCCAGGTGGTGCGGCAAGAAGAGCAAGACACCAACTACCTCGCTGCTTCGGCAACGGGCTTGGGCGTTACGCTCAAGCACTTCTTCAAAAACATGAACCCGTTTCGCCACCAGCCCAAGGACTTGGCCAAAGGCGGCGCGCCAGCCGAAGACAAATGGGCTAACGACATCGAAACCGTGCAATACCCGGAAGAGAAGGTCGAATACCCAGAGCGCTTCCGTGGCTTGCATCGGTTGACGTTGCGCGAAGACGGCGCAACGCGCTGTGTTGCTTGTATGTGCTGCCCAACGGTTTGCCCGGCGAACTGCATCACCATCGTGCCGGAACAAGCCGAAGCGCCAGGCATTGAAAAGCGACCAGCGATTTTTGAAATCGACGAGCTACGCTGTGTGGTTTGCGGGCTGTGTGTTGAGTCATGTCCGTGCGACGCAATTCGCATGGACACTGGCATGCACGCCAAGCCGGTTGAAGAACGCCAACACGCCATTGAAGATCGTAAATCGCTGCTGTCGCGTGGGGTTAAATCCATCGCGACCCAAGGCGGCGAAGGTCCGAACTGGCGCGACAAGAAGTAGTGCACGCCCGCTCGTAACGTTCGATTATCTATAACATTTTCGAGACGCGTGGCGATCGCCCTGTGTTCGCGTGCGACTCCGCTGCGGCGACGTACGTCCGGACGTACATGCAAAGAGTCGCGCTAATGCTCTCACTATTTGGAGCGGTGGCCTGTGGCGGCACTCCGCCTCAGGCTAACACCGACGCACCTGGTCCAAGCAGCGCAGACGCTCCGCGTTTCTTAACGTTTGGAACCAATGCCACTTCATTGACCGAAGGGCAGGCGGTGACATTCACCGCTGTTCTTACTGATCCCAATGGCATCGACGACCTCATCGGTGGCTCCCTCACGATCCTTGACGAAACAATCCAATACGGTGCGTTTGCCACCACAGGCCAAGAAGGCGCATACACGATGCAGCTGTCATGGGCCTCTATCAATCAAGCCGAGGCGCTAACGTTTCACAAAACAACGACGCGTTCGTTTCGTGCGGTTTTTTATGATACGGCAGGCCATCGCGTTAACAAAGATATTCAACTGAGCCTGACTTGTTCCGAAAATGCGTGTGATGGGCAGTGCTCAGGTTATTGCATAGCGGAATCCAACGAACTCAAAAGTTGCGATGCAATTTGTGCGGCGCGCGGCCGCCAAGAATGCCGTCCGAAAGACAATCGTCCGTATTTTTGCTTTGGTAACGGTAACTGCACGATCTCGAAAAACATGCAGAGCTGCACGGCGGTGCCGACGGCTACCGTTGATTTGCTTCCGTTTTTTGCAATTAGTTGCTCGTGCATTCCACAGTAGCTAGCGCACCGTTGCGCGCGGCAATTTAATGACACGACACATATGCAACGCTAGCGGCGGCGCATCGTTGGGCTGCAGCCCCAGGTTGCGTAACTGCAGCAATAATTGATCTAGGCGCCAGCGGTAATCGTGCGCCAAGCACAAGCGGGCGCCGTCACGGGTGTGCACTGTCAACCAATGCGCCGCGTGCACGTCAGCCACCAAGCCGGCGTCGAGCCAGTCGCGATCGGCGACGATGCGGGTGACATCAGCGAATTTGAAACTACGGCCACTACGCTGCGCGGTGATCGTCTGTGTTGCTGCGTTGAACGTGTAGGTATCGATGCTGCGCCGACGACCGCGTGCATGCCGAATGATCGCACCGCCCGCGATTGCAAAGCCGGCGCAAGCGAGCCACGCTGCACCATTGCTTGCAAGCAACAACATCAAGCCAGCGGCAACCGTACAGCCGCCGATGAACATGATGAAATTTGTTGCCGCCAAATTGTCGGCGCGCAACACCAGCGTGGTTCCGCTTGATGAGCTCATCGCACGTTTAGTGTAACGCGCGAGCGTAATTCAATTCAACACAACTTGTTGACGCTACGTTGAAGCGTGCATTGCCTACGTCCACGCACACCTGGTGCCACGCGCGCGGCCGGGTGAGAATTCGAAAGCGTTGCCGACGAAGAGGGCCCTCCGCGGCTACTTCAAGCTGCATTCGATCAGCTGACCCATGTTGTCCATGACGCCGCCGACTTTGCACGTTGCCGTGACCTTGTCGCCCTTTTTGATGCCTTTGGCTTTTGCAGCTGCGCCGTTGTCAACGAAGCCGAGGCTGAGTTGTTTGCCTTCACCTGCAGCGATGAAGACCGACATCGTGCCGGATTCTTCGGTTGCAGTGGTGGTGACAGTACCGTCGACGGTTGCGCCGGCTTTGTACTTGTCGAGCAGGGCCATGCCGTCGGCTTTTGGATCGGCAAATTCGGTGAACAACTTGTCAGCGCTGATAACAACTGGTGCGCCTTCGGCGCCGGTAGGTGCAGCCGCAGCCGCGCTACCGGCAGCAGCAGCGCCAGTTGGATCGACGCCAGGCGCAACTGGTGGTGCACTTGGCACTGGTGCGCCTGCCGAACCCACGGCGCCAGGCGCGCCAGGTGCGAGGCCGGAGGGTTTAGGTTCTTCGGTTTTGGCTGCTGGCTTGTCGGACTTCTTGCACGCGGTGGTGCCGAATGCCGAGACCAATGCGACTGCGATTGCGAGGTTTTTCAACATGGCGCGCAGTCTAGCCAACCCGCGTAAAATTCTAAAGTCGGCGACGCCGAGAACCTTCAATCGACCAAGAACCACGATGTCGCATGCATCACTTCCATATGGAAGTGGTTGCGATGTGGGCGATTGTGGTTTGGCGTAAGAATGACGTTGAAAAGCCGCGCAGCGACGGCTTCGCACAAGATTGCACGCAACTCGACTGCGGCTGGGGTCCGTTTGCGCGGCGCTGCTTTGGGGCCGCAGGTCTTGGCTCCAATGCGGCCGTGAAAATCGTCGAGCACGCTCAACGTCGATGCATCTTTGCGCACGAAATGCGCTGCATCAATCGAGAGCGCACCAGCATGCTGCCGGCCGATTTTACCATCGGGCCAGCGCTTCGACGGTGGCCGATACATCGAGTAGTGCTCAACCGCGATGACATTGTGTTGCTCCAAAATCAACGCAAAATCATCAAGCGCTAACAGCAAGCGACAATCCGCGATTTCGTACACCGAATCAGGCTTCGTTTTGCTGGCATCGTTGCTGCGAAATTCCACGCCGTGCAGAGGGCCACGCAACCGCACCGGCGCTGCGACGCCACGTGCTTCAACCCGTTCAAATTGAATTTCGCGCGTAGTCAGCTCAGCTTCGCATTCGTCTTGGGTCAAATTGCCGTAGCGATATGCCGCCGACGTGGTATCGCCGGCTTGATAGCCGCGGCCGGCACGTGGCCGTTTAGATTTATGCCGTTTGCGTTTGGCATGGGGCGACGCTGCATGCTCGGTGCCTGCTGCGTCAACGAACTCGGGCTGCAGCATCAGCAAACACGCGCTTGCTGCAACGATGCGAAGAACCCGAAACATCGTCGGGCAAGCTAGCAGGTTCTCGCACCTGTGCCTATGTCTTTTTGTGGCCAGTGCTAGCGTAGGCAGCTAGTCGCAGCCTTCGGGGCCGCAAGATGCGCCTTCCGACGCTGTCAGCATGTCGTTGCCTTGTTTGATCGCGTCGGCCAACACATTTGCAGGTTGCGCTCCAGACACCGCCAAGCGACCGCCGATGACAAAGAATGGCACGCCGGTAATGCCGATTTCTTGGGCCAGCTGCTCGTCGGCGCGGACTTCGTCGGCGTAGCGATCGCTACTCAGCACGGCGGCCACTTCATCGGCTGCGAGCCCGGCTGCAAGCGCCACGCTTGCCAGCGTCGCATGCTCACCGATCGCTTGACCGTCGGTGAGATACGCAGCGAACAGCCGTTCTTTCAATTCGTTTTGCTTGCCGCGTTCGTGGGCCAAGTGCAGCAAGCGGTGCGCGTCGAAGGTATTGCCTGGCTTGGCTTGGTCGAAGCGCATGGTGATGCCGTCGATGGCCGCCGTGTCGGTCATGCGTGCGATCATTTGTTCGGCTTGCGCGACGCTGCAGCGATACTTGGTGGCCAAGCGTTGCGTATACGGCACGGTGGTGTCTTGCACGGCAGGCGCTCGCGCATCGAGTTCAAACGAATGCCACACCACGTCGGTGTCAGGCATGCCGGCTTGTTGCAATGCTGACTCCAAGCGGCGTTTGCCGACGTAACACCAAGGGCAAGCGATATCAGACCAAACATCAATGCGCAGTTGCGTCATGAAACCAACGTAGCGCGAAAAACGCTCGGAGGCATGGACGGCGTTCAAGTTGCTTTTGCGCACGGCGGCGTTGCGTGCCGCCAATGTCGGCGCTGCCGCGCTTCCTGCGCTGGCGTCGGTGGTGTTGAAATATGCTCTGCCGCTTGTTGCCTTCGACCCGCCGATTGTCGTCGAAAACGGCACTACATCGGATAGCTTGAAAACACGTACCGGCCGCGCGCTGCAGTTACTTTGGGCATTTCAAGCGGAAACGGGGCCTCGCGAAGTGCATCATAGCCACCAGGGAGCTTAATCAACGATAGTCCACCAAACCCCTGCATGTTGATATCGGACGAAACGACATGGTATTTGGCAAGTTCGCCGGGCAGCTTTGGAACGCGCAGTCGATTTGCAGCATACGGAGCAACGAAGTAGTGCAACCAGCGCAGCTTTTCGGCATTGGCAGTCGCAGGGCGCTGCGTGTCGAGGGTGAGTCTCATGCCGTCGGCCGATCCATCGGCAGACTCCGTCCACAAATACTCACCAACGCCTGTGTCGAGAGCCGGTCGGGTCAAGACCCAGGGAATCTGTGCGGCTTTGACATCGAGTGCGATGTCACCGAAGGCGGTACGGTCTACAATGGTTTGGAACGCATCGAAGCCTCGTGTAAGTCGTGTAGCGAGGATTGCGTCGCCGGTGCCAATCGGCATTGCAATCGGCGTCGAGCGCA
>JAKQOD010000238.1 GCA_029565465.1 Deltaproteobacteria bacterium | reverse complement strand
GCGGGCAACTGGC
This sequence comes from Deltaproteobacteria bacterium, assembly GCA_029565465.1. GTDB lineage: Bacteria > Myxococcota_A > Polyangia > Haliangiales > Haliangiaceae > JABFXX01. The sequence goes on along the minus strand of JAKQOD010000238.1, from coordinate 1,691 downwards.
GTAGGTACGCAATTCAGCTTGTAGCGCGGCACACTCAGCTTGTGCGGTGCCTAGCGCAGCTGCCGATTCCGCCACCATCGGCTGGCTTGCGCCCGGCGGCGGCGGTGCAGTGGACGTTGCCGTATGGGCACAGCCCGGCGCCGCGCTCAACGCCACTACAACAGCCAGTGCCGCAGCTTTTCTAATCGACATCGGCCGCTCTAAAATAATCATAAAATGGTCAAAATTCGCTCGGGTAATGCGTCGAGATCCGCTAGATCTGCAACTCACGAGCGGAACATATCATGGCTGAATTTACCCACCTGCATGTGCATACGCAATATAGCCTGCTCGACGGCGCTATTCGCGTTAAAGACTTGTTTCCCAAGGTCCAAGAATTGGGCATGGACACAGTTGCGGTCACCGACCACGGCAACATGTTTGGGGCCATCGATTTGTATGGCGAGTCGAAAGCCGCTGGTATCAAGTTGCTGTTCGGCTGCGAAACCTACATCGCATCAACCGACCGCGCCGATCGTACCAACCGCCGCAACTACCACACCATTTTGTTGGCTAAAAACGAAGTGGGCTACAAGAACCTAACCTACCTCAACTCGATGGGGTACCTCGAAGGCTTCTACTACAACCCCCGTATCGATAAAGAAATTCTCCGTAAACACAGCGATGGCCTCATCGGCTTATCCGCGTGTTTGGGTGGCGAAGTTGCACAGACCCTCGAAAAAAACGGCGTTGCAGCAGCCGAAGAAGTCGCCAAAGAATACGCGAGCATTTTTGCGCCTGGCGATTTCTTTTTGGAGCTGATGCCAACGCCGACGCCTGAGCAAGAAGCGCTCAACGGCGAGCTCAAGCGGATGGGGCCTAAGCTCGGTATTCCGCTGGTCGCAACCAACGATTGTCACTACGTCAACCGATCTGACGCTGCAGCGCACGACGTGCTCATGGCCATTCAAACCGGCAAGAGCATGAAAGATGAAAAGCGCTTAAAGCACATGGTCGACAGCTACTACATCAAGTCGCCGTCGGAAATGAACCAAGCGTTCATGGATTGCCCCGAAGCGCTCGAGAACACCGTGCGCATCGCCAAGATGTGCGACGTTAAGCTCAAGTTCGACCAGACCTATCTGCCGAATTACAAAGTACCGCCGGGCGAAACCCTTGATACCTACATCGCCAACATCATCGACAAAGGCCTCGACCGCCGCTTCGGCGAGTTTGCCAATATCGGCAAAAAGTTTGATCCCGATGTGTATCGCGAGCGTTGCAAACACGAGTTGGCCGTTATCCAAAAGATGGGCTTCTCGGGCTACTTCCTCATCGTTTGGGACTTCATCAACTGGGCCAAAGAGCACGACATTCCGGTCGGGCCGGGCCGCGGTTCGGGCGCTGGCTCGGCGGTGGCCTGGGCGATGCGGATTACCGACATTGACCCGATCGAGTTTAAGTTGCTGTTCGAACGGTTCTTGAATCCCGAGCGGATCAGCATGCCCGACTTCGACGTCGACTTCTGCATGAATCGGCGCGACGAAGTGATCAAGTACGTGCAAAGCAAGTACGGCGTCGATCGGGTCGGCCAAATCGCAACCTTCCATCAGCTCAAAGCGCGTGGCGTGATTCGCGACATCGCACGCGTGATGGAAATTCCGTTTGCCGAGGCCGACCGCTTGGCCAAGCTGGTGCCCGAGCCCATTGGT
>JAKQOD010000232.1 GCA_029565465.1 Deltaproteobacteria bacterium | reverse complement strand
GCGGGGTTCTGGCAATTGCCAGGGGAGGACAAACGCGCATGCACAGTACGAGTAACCAACAGGGGACATCAGCCTAGCAATAGGTTGTAGGCTTCGAACGCCCGCCGACGAAAGTTTGCGGGCGTTACTTTTTTCGGCGCTGCGGCGCGCTTACTTTTTAGGTTTACCAAGGGTTTTGGGCGCGGCCTTGGCTGGTGCTTTGTCGCCACCGATCGCGTCATCGAGTTCGATGAAGCCGCCCCACAAACCACCAATCGCGGCGCCCATCACAGGCTGCCAATCTTGCACCCACCGAGTTTCCTGGCCAAGCGTCAGCGCAAAGCCTCCCCATACCTTGGCGACCAGCGCATACAATCCACAGCCGATGCCAAAGCCGACGACGGCTTTAAGGATGCTAACGATCGAAGTGGCATTTTTATCGGTGATCAACGACCAGATTGGGCGGCCAACCACAAAGCCGACAAGCGCGCCGACCACGCCATACGTGAGCCACAGCATACCGCCGCTGAGCTTGAGCGCATACGCGCCATACCCAACCGCGCCACCAAGTACAGCGCCTTTGAGCAAGCCAATGAACAGTTTTAGCATGCTCGTAGTGTAGCAGGTGGCTCCCGCAAAGGTCGGGCAGGTGCCTGGTCAGTTTGAGCTAGCGGTGACGCCATTGCCGGCAGGCGCGGCGCCGTCGGTTGAAAGCGCTGCGAGACGGCTCTTGAGCTTAGCCGCCGCCGCCAAATATTCGGCTTTGTAAGCGCTCGGCACGGCTGGTCCACGGGTTGGTTCCAGTCGCGATGGATCTACAAATTCGCCGTGCTTCTTAACGCCAAAGTGCAGGTGCGGGCCAGTTGCAAGGCCAGTTGCGCCAACAAAGCCAACCACCGTTTTGGCATCAATGCGGTCGCCGACTTTTTGCCCCGATGCGAACTTGGACAAGTGCATGTAGAGGGTTTCGAGGCCGTTGTCGTGTTTGACCGTAACCATGTTGCCAGCGCCGCCAGCAACGCCACGTTGGGTAATAACGCCCGGCGACGCCGACCAAACCGGCGTTCCGGTCGGCGCTGCATAGTCGACGCCGAGATGGGCTTTGACAGTATGCAACACCGGATGGAAACGTTTGCGGTCAAAGCCCGACGACATCCGGGCAAATTTGAGCGGCGTTTTGAGGAATGATTTTTCCACCGACTCGCCGGATTCGTCGTAGTAGCGGCCAGCTTTGCCATCGGAAGAGAAGTGATACACGGTGAAATTGCCAGCACGGCCGGAGTATTGCGCTGCCAAGATGCGGCGGTAGCGCAAGAACTCTTGGTCTTTGAATTCTTTTTCAACCACCACGCGGAATTCGTCACCTTCGTGGGTGTCGTTGTAAAAATCGATATCGTAGGCAAACACATCGACGAAAAACGCGACCAACGATGGATCTTCGCCGGTGCTTTTGATGGCAGCGTACAGCGACGAATCGATGCGGCCGCCGAATTCTTTGAGTTCGATGCGGGTTTGTTGCTGATCATCTTTAGCGACCAACGTGCCTTTGTCGTCGCGTTCAGCGCGGACCTTATGCACTTTCGAAATCACCAACTCGAACAAGCGGACCCGGCCATCGGTGCCACGCTCAATGCGATAGGCCTGGCCAGCGCGAATCGACTTAAAATCCAATACGCCCGACAAGGCGCGAATGACTTCGTCGGCTTCCGCTGGGCCTAAGCCGCTGCGTTTCAAAATCCGGCCAAGCGAGTCGCCTTTGCCGACTTTGGCGTCGATGAGATTCGGGTTGCCGTTGCCATTGCCGACTTGCGCCGAACCGTTTTCGCTGACCAAGCCAACCGATGGGACGGCGACTAACTGCTTGCCGTTGCCAGGCATTGGGTTGCCGGTTTGCACCGGTTCGAGACCGCCAGCTGATGGCACGGTCAACGCAGGGGTCGCGTTGTCGGCCTTTTCTTTAATACTCGCTACCGAGGTGTTCTTGTTCCAAACGAATACGTAGAGGTTGATCAAAACCAATGCGCCCAAAATCGCTGCGACCCAGACGCCCCCCTTCTTACTGGGGGCCGGGCCCAACGTTTGGAATGCTTTTTTTTTGCGTATTGGCGAACGCTTAGCAACCATAGCGGGACATGCTAGGTAACACGGAAGCGGCAGTCGCACCAAGTTCGTTCGGCCCTTGGTTGCAGCCAACGTTGGAGCACGTGGGTGAACGCTCGGAACGGTGCCACACCATGGCGCAAGGCACCGAATGCCCCATGACTGTACAAATGATTAGTTGCGGGATTGTCGCCCTATGAGCCCGAAATTAGACAAGAAAGCCAAACTAAGGCAGGGTCCGGATCTGCTCCCGCCCCGTGAACAACTGGAACTTTTCCACAATTTTGTGCAGTCTGCGCACGGCGCTTCGGCCCCTGAGTTCTCGAAAATGGCAAAAAAACCTACTGTAGCACCTGCGCAAACTAAGCGCGCTTCTGGCAAATCTGGTGGCGGCAAAGGCGGCAACGACCAACTCGGTCTGGGCATGCCTGGCGGCGGCGATGAAGGCGAAACTTCGCTGCAAACCGAAGCGCGTCGGCGCTATTTGAACTACGCGTTGTCGGTTATCACCTCACGCGCGTTGCCTGACGTTCGCGACGGCCTAAAGCCTGTCCAACGCCGAATTCTGTACGCCATGCTCAACGATGAGCATTTGCGGCCAGACTCAAAGCATCGCAAAAGCGCCAAAGTGGTCGGGTCGGTGCTTGGTAAGTATCACCCACACGGTGACTCGTCGGTTTACGACGCGATGGTGCGGATGGCGCAAGACTTTTCGCTTCGGCTGCCGCTGGTCGACGGTTCGGGCAACTTCGGTTCGCTCGACGGTGATGCGCCAGCTGCGTATCGTTACACCGAGTGCCGCTTGGCGCCGCCAGCGATGGAGCTGCTGCGTGAGCTCGACTTTGAAGTCGTTGATATGCGGCCGAACTACGACGGCACCGCGGAAGAACCTACGGTGCTGCCGGCGCGGTATCCCAACTTGCTGGTCAACGGCTCGACGGGGATTGCCGTCGGTATGGCAACCAACATTCCGCCGCACAACCTGCGCGAAATTACCGCTGCCGCCATCGCCTTGGCCGAAGATCCAAACATCACGCACTTGTCGCTGATGAAGCACATCCAAGGCCCGGACTTTCCTACCGGTGGCCAACTGCTCAACTCCAAAGTTGAACTGCGGCAGATTTACGAAGAAGGCCACGGCGCGTTGCGCGTGCGCGGTGAATACAAGCTCGAAGAAAAGAAGCGCGGTGGCACCGACATCGTGATCTCGTCGATTCCTTATGCGATGACCAAGTCGGACTTGGTGGAAAAAATCGCCGACGTGATCATTGCGCGCAAGCTGCCGTACTTGCTCGATGTACGCGACGAATCCACCACCGATGTCCGCATCGTGTTGGAAATTAAAAAAGACGCCGACCCAGCGATGGTGATGGCGTATTTGTACAAACACACGCCGCTGCAGTCGAACTTCCACGTGAACCTGACGTGCCTGGTGCCGCCCGGCTATTTGTCCGACGACGATGGCCGCAAGATTCCATCGGACGCGCCACCCCAACCGCGCCGCACCGGGGTCAAAGAAATGCTGCGGCATTTCCTCGATTTCCGTTACGAGGTTACCTGCCGCAAGTTCGAATATCAGCTTGCGCAGCTGCGTAAGCGCATTCACATCTTGGAAGGTTTCCGCACCATCTTTGATGCGTTGGATGAAACCATCAAGATCATCCGCGCTTCCGACGGTAAAGAAGACGCCGCCAACAAGATCATGAAGCGCTTCAAGCTCGACGCGATTCAAGTCGAAGCGATCTTGGAACTCAAGCTGTACAAGTTGGCCAAGCTGGAAATCAACGTCATTCGTGACGAGCTCGCAGCGAAAACCGCCGAAGCCAAGAAGATCGAAGGCATTTTGAAAAGCGATGCCAAGTTGTGGACCGTCATCAAAGACGACCTCAAAGCGATGTCGGAATTGTTGGGCACGCCGCGCCGGACCAAGGTTGGCGGTGTTGCCGACGAACAAGAGTTCGATGCGGATGCCTTTATCGTCGACGAAGATGCCAACGTGGTCGTGACCCGCGACGGTTGGATCAAACGCGTACGCGAAATCAAAGACCCAACCCAAACCCGGACCCGCGAAGGCGACGAAGTCATGGCCGTTCTGCCTGGCTCGACCAAAGAGAAGGTCATCTTCTTCACGTCGGCTGGTTCGGCCTATGTGGTTAAGATCAACGACATCGCACCTTCGACCGGCTACGGCGACCCAGCGCAGAAATACTTCAAGTTCGACGACGGCGAAAAGATCGTCGCTGCGATGACGCTTGATCCGCGCGCGTTGGTGCCGCCGCAATTGTTGGCGATTACCCGCAACGGCTTCGGCATGCGGTTTGCGACATCGGCGCATATGGAACTCACGACCAAAGCTGGTCGCCGCTACGCCAAGCCGGCGCCTGGTGACGAAGTGTTGGGTGTGGTGCCATGCGCAGATACCGACACGATCGTGTTGGCAACCCGCGAAGCCCATGTGCTGCAGTGCGCCGCTGGCGAAGTGGCCAAACTCGAAGGCGCTGGCCGCGGCGTAACCGTGATCAAAGTTGCCGACGACGATATCGTCATCGGCTTTGTGGCTGGTGGCAAAGGCGAAAAACTGACGGTGGAAACGGTCAAGGGTGGCAAGAAGTTTGAGCTGCTGGCTAATCCAAAAGAAACGTCGGGCCGTGGTGGCAAAGGCCATCAGATCATCAAGAAGACAGAACTTAAACTGGTGCCTAAGCCAGTCGCGATTCCTTCGTTGGCTAACGCCGACGGCGGCTCGAGCGTGAACTAGGTCGATCAGGAGACAAGACCATGACAGCAAAAGCAACCTATACTGGCGATGACATTCAGGTACTCGAAGGCCTGGAACCGGTGCGCAAGCGCCCGGGGATGTACATCGGCGGCACTGGCAAAGACGGCTACCACCACTTGCTGTGGGAAGTTGTCGACAACTCGATCGACGAAGTTATTAATAAATACGCGACACGCGTCGACGTGACGTTGCACAAAGACGGCAAGAGCGCGACGGTGGAAGACAACGGCCGGGGCATTCCGGTCGACATGATGAGCAAGTTCAAAAAGAGCGCGCTCGAAGTAATTTTCTCGACGCTGCATTCGGGCGGCAAGTTTGAGCGTGGCAAAAGCTACGCGGTGTCGGGCGGTTTGCACGGTGTAGGTGCGGCTGTCGTCAACGCGCTTTCGGCGGAGCTGGTGGTTACGGTCAAGCGTGATGGCCAACGCTACGAAATGAACTTTTCGCGTGGCGAAACCAAAGGCAAGCTCAAGACCATGGGCGCGGCTCGTGGCACTGGCACCCATGTGTACTTTCGCCCCGACGACGAAGTGTTTGGTAACAAGCTGTCGTTCGACAGCAAACAGGTTGCCGAGCGCCTCGAAATCAAGAGCTTTTTGCATCGCGGCTTGGAAATCATCTTCAAAGATGAAACCCAATCGCCAGCTGTAACCACGCGGTTTTTTCACGAAAACGGCATCGCCGAATATCTGCCGAAGCTGGTTGGCGAACGCAATAAAGTTTCGGTCCCGCCAAACGGCGCCGTGTTCTACTTCGAAAAGCAGGACAAAGAAGCCAAGCTTGGGGTTGAACTAGCGTTGCAGTGGACCGAAGCCACCGACGACATGATCAAAACCCACGTCAACAGCGTGCCAACGCCTGACGGTGGTACCCACGATGCAGGTTTGCGCAGCGCAATCGTCAAAGCGATGCGCAACTACATGTCGACCCACAATCTCGACCCCAAAGGCGTGACGCTGACGGCGGAAGATATTCGGGAAGGCGTGGTCGCCATTTTGTCGACGTATGTGCATGACCCGCAGTTTCAAAGCCAAACCAAGAACCGGTTGAACAACCCAGAAGTTGCGGCACAAGTCGAAGCATTGGTGCGCCCAGGGTTGGAGAATTACCTCAACAGCAACCCGAACTGGGCGCAAGCCGTGGTCGCGCGCGTCATCATTGCAGCGCGGGCGCGGGAAGCATCGCGTGCTGCAGCGCAAGCTGTGTCGCGCAAAACTGCGGTGTCCCATCGTTTGAACTTGCCAGGCAAACTGGCCGACTGTTCGTCGACTGACCCGCACGACAGCGAGTTGTTCATCGTCGAAGGTGACTCCGCAGGTGGCTCGGCGAAACAAGGCCGTGATCGCAAAACGCAAGCGATTTTGCCGCTGCGCGGCAAGGTGCTCAACACCGAACAAGCCAACAACGCCAAGTTACTGGCCAACAAGGAACTGCAAGACATCGTGTCGGCCTTGGGCTGCGGCTTTGGGCCGGAGCTCGACGTTTCGAAGCTGCGCTACGGCAAAATCTTCTTGATGATGGATGCTGATGCCGACGGCCATCACATCGCAACACTGTTGTTGACGTTCTTTTTCCGTCACATGCGCGGCTTGATCGATCACGGCCACGTGTATCTGGCGCAGCCGCCGCTGTACCGGATCGACGTTGGCAAACAAACGTTCTGGGCCCTCGACGACGAACATCGCGACCGCATTCTTAAAACCGAAGTCAAAGGCAATGCCAAGCCAAGCATCACCCGCTTCAAAGGTCTCGGTGAAATGAATCCTGAGACGCTCAAGATGACGACGCTAGAGCCGAAAACTCGATCGGCGTTGCGCGTCCGGGTTCCGGACGCTGAGCGCTTGACCACCGACACGGTCATTTCGGAGCTCATGGGCAAAGATGTCGCGGCGCGCTTTAAGTTGATCACGGAAAACGCAGGCGAAATCGGCGATCTGGACGTGTAAGGCTGCTGGCAGGGGCACGGGCGCGGGCAGGGCACGACTACAGGCAGGGGCACGGGCAGGGGCTCGGCCGCGGGCAGGGCCACGGGCACGGGCGCCGTCGCGGGCAGGGGCACGGACGCGGGCAGGGGCAC
>JAKQOD010000229.1 GCA_029565465.1 Deltaproteobacteria bacterium | reverse complement strand
CACTGGAGCAGTGGTCACCGAGTATCAAAGTTGGTGCAAAGTGCTTCAGGCTTGCAGTGGTATCGGCAACGATGTCTGCGGATGGAGCTGCGCCAACACGGGGGCGCAACGACCGAGCGTTGGCAATGAACATCGGATTCGCTCCCTCGCCGCCACATTTCAACGCCGCTGATTTATGACTCGCCATCAAATCCACCTTCTGCTGCGCCTGGTGCTGATAAGCATGTTTGCATGGGTGCTGCTTGCCCCGAGCAAGCACGCTTCGGCCGACGGTTTGCCACGCAAACGTAAAGTGGCCATCTTGGAATATCGTTCCGGTTCAAGTGCCCTGCCCTTGCTTGCGAATCGAGTCGCGGATGTGTTGCGCACCGCGACTGCGCTCGACGTCCTTGGGCCCGATCAAACCCGCGCGATCGTGGGGCCAGGCCTCGACGAAGCCATCGTGAAATGTGCAGGTACGGCAGATTGCCTCGCGCGCATCGGCCAAAAGGCTGGCGTCGCCGAGTTGGTGCTCGTTGGTGTCAGTGAGTTCGGTGGCGTGATTGTGACGTTGCAACGTATTAATTCACGCAACGGTGACGTGGCCGGCCGCGTTGCCGATTCCCTCGACAGCAGCAACACGCCAACGAACGAACAGTTGTTGGCGTATCTGAGCCGGTTGCTGCCACCGAACGACTTTTTGCAATTTGGCGTGCTTGATATTGTCGCAAACGTTGCCGGTGCGTCGGTGACCGTTGGCGGCACCAAGCGCGGCGCAACGCCCTTGCCAGCGCTGCGTGTCGATGCACCAGCAACCTACGATGTGAAAATTGAAAAAAGTGGCTATGTACCGTTTCGTGCCACGATTCAAGTGCCACCAGAAGGCACGGTACAAGTCAAAGCGGAACTCGCGCTGCGTACGCAACGCGCCTGGTACACGCGCTGGTGGGTGCTCGCCGGTGCAGGCGTTATTGTCGCTAGCGCCACCGCGGGCGTCATCTACGCAACCTCCACCGATGCAGCAAGCAACAGCGTGCCGGTCTCGGGCACCATCAAGTAACGTTATCAAGCCAAGGCAACACAGCCTTCATCACGACTGCATCTTGACCGTCGCTGTAGTAGCCACGGCGAACGGCAAGTTCAACGAAGCCATAGCGTTGGTACAGGGCAATGGCGCCGTGGTTATCAGCGCGCACTTCGAGCAGCGCAGTGGCGGCACCGACGGCAGCGGCAGCCTGCCCCATGTGCGCGAACAGGGCCTGCGCAACGCCCGTGCGGCGGTGCCCACGATGTGTGCCGATCGCCAATAACTGCAGCTCGTCGGCGAGCAACCAGTAATTGCAAAAACCAACGATGGTGCCAGCACGCTCAGCTACCGTGACGCGCGCGTGTGGCAACGCCAGCTGCGCCATGAACGTGTTGGGCGGGTACGGATTGATAAACCCATCGCGCTCGATCGCTTCGACTGCTGCGACATCGGCCGCGACCATCGAGCGGACGACCACTGCTAACGCGCCTTGGGAAATGCCGCGTTGGCCACCGCGCGCCAGGTCGCCTCGACGTTTTCACCGGTTTGCACCGACACGGCAAACGGATCGCGCCGCAACGACAACTGTTTTTTCGCAGCCATCACCGCCATCATGCGCTGATTTTTCGGCAGCTTGTCGCTTTTAGTCATCGCGACGATCATCGGGATGCCACGCGCCTCAAGCCATGGCACAAAGTCGAGCTCTTCCGCTTCGGGCCCGCGCCGCAAATCCATCAGCAGCAACACTGCTTTGAGGGTTTCGCGTTCGCTGAGGTAACTTTCGATCAGCGGTTGCCACGACGCTCGCAAATCGCGATTTACTTCGGCAAAACCGTAGCCCGGCAAGTCGACCAAGTGCATGGGCTTGCTTTGGGTTTCGACGCGAAACCAGTTCAACAACCGGGTGCGGCCTGGGGTCCGCGACGTGCGAGCCAACCCAGCTTGCCCCGTCATGGCGTTGATCAAACTCGATTTTCCGACGTTCGAACGACCGACCACGGCAACCTCCGGCAGCGTGGCGGCTGGGAAGCCGGCCGGATCGGCTGCGGAGATAACAAACGTTGCGCGTAACCTGGACATACGCGGTTGGTACCGCGAACCACGTACCCCGCCAAGCCGCCGGTGGAAGCGAATTGTCGTTTTGTGCGGGCCTGCGCTGCGTGTTACTCCTGCACCATGTCGAATCCGTACGTCATCGGGCTCACCGGCGGCATCGCTGCAGGCAAAAGCCACGTTGCTGGCCTGCTGCGCCAACACGGTGCCGCGATTGTTGATGCCGACATTGTAGCTCGCCACGTGGTGCAACCAGGCGAACCGGCGTACGCCGATATCGTGGCGTATTTCGGCCGTGAGGTGCTGCTGCCCGATGGCACGCTCGATCGTAAACGCTTGGGCGCAATTGTGTATGCGAACGCTGAAGCGCGGGCAGCGTTGGGGCGATTTACCCATCCGCGCATCGCCGCCGCCAGCCACGCGCAGATCGCAGCCCTTGGCCACGCGGGGGCGAAGGTGGTGTTTTACGAAGCTGCGTTGCTAGTTGAAAACCAAATCCATCGCGGGCTTGCGGCGTTGATCGTTGTGACAACTGATAACGCGACACAATTGCGCCGAGTGATGGCGCGCGATGGCCTGCCTCAAGCTGAAGCTCAAGCGCGCATCGACGCACAAATGCCGCAAACTGCCAAAGCTGCGCTGGCGACGTGGGTGATTGAAAACAACAGCGACTTCGCAACGCTGGCTGCGCGCGTGCAGGCGGTCATTAGCGACGTCGAACGCCGCTTTGGGCCGATCGGGCGTTAAGGTTCATCGCTGGCGTCGGCATCGGTTGCATCAACCGCTTTCGACCGCAGCCCCGCGCGTTCCAGAACTTTGTAGAGGAACTTGCGCTCCAACCCGGCAAGGCGTGCAGCCTGTGACAAGTTACCGGCAGCACGCTGCAGCAGGTCTTCTAGGTATTCACGTTCAAAGCGCGCCACCACGGCGTCTTTGGCTTCATGAAATGGTCGATCGGCCCGTGCCGTCGACGCTTCGACCACAGGCGCCGCCATCGTCGGCCGCAGCAAAATCGGCAACGATTCAAACGTGTCGTCAGGTGCCGACAATGCCACCGCTCGCGTGATGACATTGCGCAACTCACGGACGTTTCCTGGCCAGTGGTAGCGTTCGAGCCGCTCCATCGCAGCGCCGCCAACGGTTGGAATCAAGTGAGCGGCACCTGCGCGCTCGAGGAAAAGATTCACCAATGCCCGCAGATCGCCGTGGCGCTGCCGCAACGGCGGCACATGCACTTCGACAACAGCGAGCCGGTAATACAAGTCGCCGCGAAAGCCGCCGCGTGCGACTTCACCAAACACGTCGCGGTGCGTCGCAGCCACGATGCGCACGTCGTAACGTTCCGGTTTGCGGCTGCCCAGCGGAATTACTTCACCGGCTTCGAGCATGCGCAGCAACTTCGGCTGCAAAGCGACCGGCAAGTCGCCGATTTCGTCGAGAAACAAGGTGCCGCCATGCGCCGCCGCAAACGCACCAAGCCGCTCACCCGCAGCTCCGGTAAACGCACCTTTGGTGTGGCCGAACAAGTCACTTTCGATCAACGTTTCGGTGCTAGCGCCACAATCGAAGACGACAAACGGGCCATTTTTGCGAGGACTAGCGTCATGCACCGCGCGGGCCGCGAGTTCTTTGCCGGTGCCGCTTTCACCCAAGAACAACACCGGTGCCGCCGTGCGGCTAGCGCGTTCCAAGATCGCAAAAATTTGCCGCATCACAGTGCTGGTGCCACGCATCGCGCCGAAATGGTCCGCGGCACTAGCAGGAATGTCGATCGCTTCGTCGGCCGGCATGACCTGCACCAACGTCTTGCCAACGCGCAACATGACACCTGGCGGCGCCGTGACTTTTGAAACCGTTACGCCATCGATGGTGGTGCCGTTTTTGGAACCTAGATCGGTAATGACGAAGCCTGTTACCGACGGTGCAATGGTGCAATGGCGGCGGGATACCCATGGGTCGGTCAGCACCACATCGCAGGTTTTTTCGCTGCCGATCACCACGCCGACCGCGGGCAGATCGATTTCAAGGCCAGCATTTTGGCCATCAAGAACCCGCAAGCGCGCGCGCCGGGCAGCTACCGGCAACGCAGTATTGGTAACCCGCGTGACTTGCATCTAGGCCAACACTCCACGCATGACCAGCTGACACAGATAGCGATACGCTTCCATGCGCGGCATACCCGAGACATCAAGCAATTCGTCATACGAAATATCACCGTCGACGCGCGATACCAAAAAGGCGGCGCGTGGCCCAATGAACGTGCCGTTCAACTCATGCATTGGTTTTGCGACTTTGGGGCGACGACTCATATCACCAAGATACTGTTGGAGCACGTGCAAAATCGCGTCACGGTGCCGGTGTACCAGCTTTTGACCAAGAGCGCTCTCAGGATCTTGAGAGAGCGCCAAATCAATGGCAGTGACGGCGCGATGCAGTTCCCCTCGAACGGCGGCCTGGTTAGCGAGATCGAGCAGGCTCGAGATGCGCCGACGCACGCGATCATCACGATTTTCATCGGGCAAGGCGTTGGTATCGATCTCACGCAACAACGTGGCAGCGCCAGCTGCAATCGGATCGAACGTTAACACCGGCTCGTGCTCTGTGGCGGCGCGCCCCAACGCTTGCGTAACCGCAGCAGGCGCAGCCGAATCAAAGCGCGTGTCTTCGTCTTGTTCGTCGAGAGGTGGCGGTTCGAGTGGCTCAATCACCAGTTCCGGGGTGGCACGATCCACCGCGAAGTCTTGCTCCGAAGCAGCGCGCACGGCGGCGACGGCGGAATGCTCCAGATCTTCCGTCTTGCCCGGTGGAATGAGCGCAGCGTTGCTAACTGGGAAAAGATCGCTGCGGGTTTTGCCGCGCCCCATCGCTGGGGCAGCTGACGGAATGAAAACGGTTGGTGATGACGCATCGTCGCTGCGCAGCGGCAACGGCCGCCGGGCCAAGCCAACCAACTGCGACGTTGGCCGACTTACCGTCCGCGGCATAGGCTCAACGGCTGGTGCGACGACAGGTGGCGCCACCTCCGGCGGCGGCGCAGTGGTGTGCAATTCGTCCAGGTCGATGTCGTCGAGCGACGTTGGCGTGCGCAACGTCATCTTGAGTTCCGGCGCATTCGATTTGCGGCGGGTACGAGGTGCCACAAAACCGTTGTCGCGTTGCCGAATTCCAGTCTCTAAACGCTCAAACTCGGCTTCGAGCACCGGCGCCACGGTCGGTTCGGGGGCGACAACCGGAGTGACGCCAAATGACGCGTCAAGGTCCTCGGCAGAAGTTGCATCATCGCCAGCACCATTGGGCTCATCAGCTTCAAACTCAAGTTGCCCTAGCACAAAAGCTGCGGTCGCTTCGTCGGGGTCGTACTCAACGCCAGACCTGCGCAGGTCAGCCACATCAAAATCGGCAGTGGCCGCCGCGCCCAACGCAGGCTCGGCAGCATCAAGTTCCCGGTCGGGACTTACAGCGGCAACGAACAACGAAACCTGGGTTGCGGTGTCATCGCCAACAGCGGCGTCGCGAATTGCGTCATCCGAGAAATCGAGGGTTGGATTCACGCTGTCGGCAAGCTGTGGCGCAGCAGGCACGGTGTTTGCTGCAAAATCTGACGGTTCAGAATCAAACGCCGCGCCAGCATCATACGTGGCATTAAATTGAGCATCACTAGCCCCGCTGGCCCCAGGTTCGTCGGCGGTCATTTCAAACGCCGCGCCTGCATCATGTACTTGAGCATCGTTTGCCGCGCTGGCGCCGGGTTCGTCGTGACTAGGCGCAATCACAGTCGCAACGCTGTCGATTGGGTGATCAGCAACTTGCGCACCGCTGTCTAGCTCGCCGCTGACTTCGGCAGCCTCATGACCAGTGTCGAATTCCCCTGCGACCGACAGCGGAGCCGCGGGTGGCTCAAATTCATTAAATTGCGACACCAACGCATCGGCTTCCAAAAACCATCCTTCATCGACAGCGTCAGCACTGGGTTGATTGACCTTGGGCGGCGCCGCGCCAAAGGGCGCAATAGCGATGCGATATTCCGGCGCCTTCGCTGTACTCACGCCAAACGGCACATCAACTGCTAGCTCATCATGCACTGCACCGCCGGTGAGGACATCGTAGTGCATGCGTACGTAGTCGACATAACCGTTGGCGCGCGGGTTTTCAGGCTCGATATTGAGCGCTTCTTCCCATACCAAGATCGCCGCATCAATATCGCCGTGTTCATACAGCGCGAGGCCACGCGCAATGAGCACTTCTACTTGCTGCGTCGGCTCACTCACTGCGTCGTGCTATCCCCGCGTTTTTGAAACAACGCCGCGGAACATGTTGAGTGTGCGGTTAAGCGCTTCGGTGGCTTCGGTGAGGCCACTGAGGTCCTTGGTTGCAATTGCGTTGCGTGTGCGGTCGACCACCGCCCGTGCCTTTTTAACGGCATCTTGGCCGAAGTCCGAGCCGGCGATGATTTCGGTTACCGCAGGGAACAGCTGCTCGATTTCTTCCAAGCCCTTTTCGGCCGCGTGTTTGGCTTTTTCAAACTCTTGGCTCGACCGTACATCGACCATGTACTCTTTGTTGCCGTCGATCATCTTCTTGAGCTCTTCTTCGGTGAGCCCCGACGTTGCCGTCACGGTGATCGATTGCTCCAAGCCAGTTTCCAAATCGCGGGCTTTAACCGACACGATGCCGTCGGCGCTGATGTGGAATGTAACTTCCACTTCCACTTCACCGCGGTTGGCGCGGCGCAAGCCCGTGAGCACAAACTCGCCAAGCAGTTCGTTTTCTTCGGCGCGGTCGCTTTCACCTTGCAACACCAGAATCTTCACCGATGTCTGGTTGTCTTTGACGGTGGTAAACACATGCGACTCCGAGGTCGGCACCGTGGTGTTTTGTTCGATCAAGCGATGGAAATAACCACCAACGATCATGATGCCAAGCGAATGCGGCGTGACGTCGAGCAACAATACGTCGCTCTTTTCGTCGGTAAGCGCAGCGCCTTGAATCGCTGCGCCCATGGCAACAACTTCATCGGGGTGCACGCCCTTGTTCGGCTCCAAGCCGAAGAACTGCGCACACACTTGTTGCACTTTTGGCATGCGGGTCATGCCGCCAACCAAAATGACGTCTTCGATCTCGCTTTTGGGCACTTCGGCTTCTTCGAGCGTGCGCGCGCAAATTTCCACGGTGCGTTCGATCAAATCGGCGGTTAGTTCTTCCAACTTGTCGCGCGACAACGTGGTTTGCAAATGCAGCGCCTCGTTGCGGCCGGTTGAGATAATGAACGGCAGGTTGATCTCGGTTTCGCGAACGCTCGACAATTCGCACTTGGCTTTTTCCGCAACGTCTTTGAGTCGCTGCAGCGCCATCTTGTCTTTGCGCAAATCGATGCCGTGCTGTTTTTCGAAACCAAACACCAGCCAGTCGATGATGCGGCGGTCGAAATCTTCGCCGCCC
>JAKQOD010000227.1 GCA_029565465.1 Deltaproteobacteria bacterium | reverse complement strand
CTAGATCGTGTAGACGCCGCAGCGCATATGTCGGCACAGGGCAGTAGCCATGGCCGCATCACCCCACTGCCTTCGGCCAAAACTCAAAAATGTCAAAATCACTAATAGTTTCGGTCACTCGCCGCGTTGACCTTTTTGCGTAGCAAAAGTGCCATTTTGTGCTCAAAACGGTGTCGTCAAACGTGGGTTCATCTCGGCTTGTTGGGTCCGAGATCGTTTGAAGGCAATAGTAGATCTTTGGCTTCCGGCGGTATCTTATCGGGCGGCATCACGGTGAACTCACCAGTTCGATCTTCGAATTCGGACTCCTGATTGCCGTTGGCCCCCGGAATCACCATGGACGGCGTGCTTTCACCCGCCGCGCGATCCAAGTCAAAGATCCGGGTCGAACCGACATAGGCTGTGGTTTCATACTTGGTGATGCGCCCGACTTTTCGCACGATGCCAGCCATACGTTCGGCTTCCGCGAGAATTACGCCGACCGCACGCAGATGCGGCGCTTCGGGCGGACTTTGCCGCTGGATGAGCTGGGCGTAGCCCATGATCGATGTTAGCGGTTGATTGAGTTCATGCGCCGCCGCGCCGGCGAGCTCGGCGACCATGGCTTGGCGCTCGCTGGCTTGCAGTTTCTGCTGCGCATCCAGCAGGCGCTGTTCCATCCGAATGCGCTCGCGTAAGTCGGTCAGAATGCCGACCGATGCGACTTCGGTTTCACCATCGTAGACGATCGATGCGGTGAGGCTGATCGGCACAATCTCACCGACACTGGTGCGGATTTGACGCCGAGTCTGCTCGAGCCGCCCGACGCCACCGTAGGCAGTTGAACGCAACATGCGCATGATCTGCTTGGCAACACCTTCGTCGTACAACGCGCTGACATGCACATTACCGATCACATCTTCGGCCAGGTAGCCAAATAACCGTTCGGCGCCTTGGTTAAACAACAGCACATTGCCGCGCATGTCGGCGGCAATGATCGCGTCGACCGTTGAATCGATCAAACGTTCGAGAAATTCCTTGGTTGCGCCAAGTTCTTGCGCCAACGCCCGTTCAGCAGAAACGTCGCGAAACACCAAAATCACGGCACCGCTTTCGGCCAACACCGTCGAGGTCGATACCGACACCCAAATAGGATCTAGATCCAGCTGTCCCAACGGAACATCGAAGGGATCGAGGTTGGTGCCGCTAAGCACTTGCTGGACGGCGGTGGCAATGAGAGGCCGCTGCGCGTCGGGAATCAAGTCGGCCAATTCGCTACCTAACAGGCCATCACGGCCAAAGCCGGTAATGCGTTCCGCGGCGCGATTCACGAACAGAATTCGCCCTTGTTCATCGAGCACAACCACGCCATCGGAACCCGACTCAAAATGTTCTTGCAACGAATGAATGCCACGCAAGCGACGCTCCGCTTCGTAGCGCGCACGTGACAGATTGTGGGTCTGCTCGCGCAAACTTTCCAGCACCGCACCGTGTCGCAAGTGCGCCGCAGTAATGCTCGCGATCAAGCGCGCCAGTTCCAAGCCACGGCCGCGCATGTGGCCCACGCCAACGGTGGAGCCACGCAACATCAAGACGCCCAAACTACGACCGCGCCATTGCACAGGCAACACGGCAACGCCGCGCACCCCTCGCCCAATGAGATTTTCGCGCACCGACATCATCAACGGATCCGCCAGAACGTCGTCGATTAAGACGGGCTGGTTGGTTCGCATCGCTTCGGCGATTTCGGGATAATTGTTAATGCTGACGGCGAAGCGACTGCGCGTCGGTGCGTCGTTGGCCGCGATCACGAATACGTTTTCCGAACCTTCGACATGCGCCACCAATGACGCGCGTTCGAAGCGCAGCGTTTCGGCAATCACCAAAAGTGCAGCGACCAACGCTGCATATTCATCACCTCGCTGCGTCAGCAGTTCATTGACGCGCAGCAGCGCGTTGGGTAACACGCCGGCCGCAAAGCCGCCGTCACCGCGCGGCAATTGCAACAAGT
>JAKQOD010000218.1 GCA_029565465.1 Deltaproteobacteria bacterium | reverse complement strand
TGTATCTCAACGACAAATTCATCGGCGAAACGCCATTCGCTCGCAAGTGGCATGCGAGCGAATGGCGTTTCGCCGATGAATTTGTCGTTGAGATACAGCTTGGCTTTGGGCTCGCTGTCCAAGGTTAAAAAGCCAAAGCGCGACATGGCTTCGATATCTTGGCGCGACATGCCGCTACCGGCAGCGTCGACGGTTGGCGGTGGTGGCGGTGCTGCATCAACGGCGACCGCAAGAGCACTGCCTTGCGCTGGTGGCTCGGCCTTATCTTTGCCTGACTTGGACAGCACAACGGCTGCGCCAATACCAATGCCCAACAGTGCAACGGCGATCAGGCCGTTGCGCATCATCTTGGCGCGCGACGAACGCAGCAACTTCGACGGATCGTCCATGCCCAAGTTGAAGGCAGGCGTGGTCGCTGCTGGCAATGGAATCGAAAATGCGTCGGATGCCATCGGGCTCATCACCGACGACGATTGCCGTTGCGCGGCCATGGCTGGCGCGGTGTTGGCGGTGGCCATCAGATCATTCGGCACGCCGTTGCCTGCGCTTTGCGCAAGATGGGGCGCAGCGGCAGGACCCGACGGGGTATTGACGATCATCGACGGTACGCCGATGCCAATGCTGTCGCGTTTGGCGCGCGCTGCGCTTGCTAGCTCGCCTTCGCGCGCTGATAGCGGCACAGCAGGTGGTGCACTTGGCAAGCGCTGCGATGGCGTGTGTGGTGCAGCGGCTGGAATTGCGCTGTCGTCGTCGGCAGCGCGCAGAATTTCGTCGTGCGCTGCTAGCTCATCACCGAAATCTTGCGAAAGGAAAATCGCTAGATCGGTCGTGGTGGCCGGCCCGCCCAATGTCATCATGGCGCCGCGAATGGCATCGCCAAATTGTTTAGCAGTAGCGAAACGCCCTGCAGGGTCGCGCGCCAACGCTTGCAGCAACACCGAGCGCAAGCCCAGTGGCAGATCCGGCCGACGCTGCATGATGTCGGGAATCGGTTCTTCGCTGATCGCTTTGAACGTCATGAAGTCCGAGTCACGATGGAACAACCGTTTGATCGTGAGCAGCTCGTACATCACGGTGCCCAACGCAAAGATGTCGCTGCGGCGATCGAGCGATTTGCCCATGATCTGCTCGGGCGACATGTACGCGTTTTTACCTTTGACCGTACCAGTGCGCGTTTTGGCGTTGGTGTTGGTGGCTTTGGCAATGCCGAAGTCGAGCAGTTTTACCAAGCCACCGTCGACAACCATGATGTTGGGCGGCGACACGTCGCGATGCACGACGTTCAGCAAGCTGCCACTGGCGTCGCGCAATTCATGAGCGTGATGCAGGCCTTCGCAAGCAGCGCAGATGATGCCCGCAACTACGCGCAAATCGAGCATCTTGTTTTGCTTCGACAAGCGCGTCATCACGCGCGACAGCGGTACGCCATGTAGATATTCCATGGCGATAAACCAGGAACCCGCGTGGTGGCCAAGCGCGTGCACGCGGCAGACGTTGGGATGAATCAATTTCGAAGCCAAATCAGCTTCGTCGCGAAACATGGTGACGAAGTGTTCGTCTTCCGCCAAGTGCGGCAAGATGCGCTTCAACACCAACAGCTTGCCGTCAGGGTAACCAGCTGGTCGCGCGAGAAAAATTTCAGCCATACCGCCGGTCGCAAGCTTTGCGATCAGCTCGTACTGCCCAAATTCTCTAGCGTCGCGGGGCACCAAAATGCCCGCTGGAATACTCACCTAGCGAGTATAACCTGAGCTTCTGCCTGGGGTTAAGTGCTCAGCGACAGTCGGTGTGAGAAATGTTTAGCTGGCTGGGTCGTCCGGCGATCGCGCGGCAATTGTCATGGCTGTGTCATGACAATTGGTTTCGTGCAACGTGCGAGTGCGGCAGCCGGTCGCAAGCGGGAGTTCTATCGTTGATGCAAGCTATTGAAAACAATCAGCATGTTCGGATTTTGCGAAAGCCAAGGAGACATCAAAATCTAGGCTGAACCATGACTCAACATGACAACGTTTTGCCTGCGCACTGGCGTAGTTTGGCAATCGTATGGAAGTAGCACCTTCAACCAGTGTTCAACCACCAGTACCAGGCAACTTGATGGCGCCGGCAGCCGACGCTGTGCCGACGGCGCCAACGGCGGCACCCTTCAAGCGCGTTATCGTGAACGACAAGATTCGTTGGCGCGAAAACCTGCCGTTTTGGGCCGTGCATGTGGCCGCCGTGGTCGGCGCCATTTGGGTTGGCTGGAGTTGGCAGGCCGCTGCATGGTTGATTGGCAGCTATTTCTTGCGCATGTTTGCGATCACCGGCGTCTACCACCGGTACTTCTCACATCGCGCTTACAAGACCTCGCGGCCAGTGCAATTTGTGCTTGGCTTGATTGGCGTAACAGCGGTGCAAAAGGGGCCCCTGTGGTGGGCTTCGCATCACCGTCGTCACCACAAATACTCGGACACGCCGGAAGACATTCACTCGCCAAAACAACGCGGCTTTTGGTGGTCGCACATGTTTTGGATCTTGGCGGAACGCTACAAGCATGCTGATTACAGCAACATCAAAGACTTCACCAAATATCCTGAGATCCGGTTCATTGATAAATACGAACAGTGGATCGTCGTTGCTGCTGCAGCACTAGTGTTTGCCGTTGGCGGCGCTACGGGTTTGTTCTGGGGCTTCTTCGTTGCAACCGTGTTGTGCTGGCATGGCACATTTACCATCAACTCGCTGACCCACGTGTGGGGCAAGGCTCGTTACGCCACCGGCGATGATTCACGCAACAACGTGTGGTTGGCGCTGATCACGATGGGCGAAGGTTGGCACAACAATCATCACTACTATCAACGTTCGGCTCGCCAAGGTTTCTATTGGTGGGAAATCGATATGTCGTTCTACATTCTCAAAACGCTGTCGCTGTTCCGCATCGTGTGGGACGTGGAAGGCGTGCCAGCACACGTGCGCGACGCCAAGATCTCGCCGCAACGTGAACGCGTGGCTGCAGCGCGGGCGGCAAAAGCTGCTGCCGTGGCCGCTGTAATTCCACCGCCACAGTAAGCACCCTAAGGGGCTTGCACGAACGGCGTGAGTTGCGCGCGCGTGGTTGCCGCGTCGAGCAATGCGCGCATGTTGGTTACGACTTCAGGGCGGGCGTTGGCGAGGTTGTTCAGTTCCGCGGGATCGTCGCGGAAATTGTACAGTTCCATTGAATCGCCGCGTTGATACAATTTCCACGAGCCTTGCAATACGGCGCGTTGGCCCCCTGGGTTCGACCGATCGCGAATCATGGCTGCAAACGCGTAACCACCCGTGATGTCGGGAATGCGGGTGCGGCGCACGAGATCGGCAACCGAACGGCCGTCAATATCGGCGCTGGCCTTCGTCGGTGGCACGAAGCCCGCAAGCTCGAGGATGGTTGGCACGAGGTCAGTGCCGCTGACCGTTTCGCCAATGCGCGCAGGCGTGAGGCCGGCGCCGGCCATGATCAGGGGTACTCGAATTTGCGTGTTGAACAAATCCGATGAGTGATAGTTGGTGCCGTGTTCGAACAACGACTCACCGTGGTCGCCGGTGACGATGATGAGCGGTTGTTGCTCTGGCGGTTGCGCTAGCGTCGCTTGCAGCAACCGGCCCAACATCGTGTCAACCTTGCCGAGCACCGTGTCGTATGGTGACCGCCGATCGGCATCTTTGACCGGCTCCGTGGTCCAATTGTGAGGCTCAATGTAGTGCAACCAAACGAAGGTTGGCGCTCCAGTATTTTGTTTGGTGAGCCAATCGATGGCACCGTCGGTCAGCTTGTCGCCGTTGCGTTCCGTGACGAGATGCTTGATGCCGCGGTCCCAGCCAGTGCTAGCCGACGGCCCCCAAAATGAATCGCAGCAAACAAAGGCAGCCGTGTTGTAGCCAGCCTGTTGCAGCCTTTCGGCCAGCGTGACATGGCGAGGGTCGAGCTTGAGCGACCAGCCGGTGACGCGCCCACGCACACGGGTTGCGTCGAGCCCGATGAACATCGACGGCATCGAACGCCGCGTCACGTTGCCAGGTGCAAACGCCCAGTCGAAGACCACGCCACGTGCAGCTAAGCTCAGCAGATGCGGCATTGGCGCTGGACCGCCGTACGGAGGCGTGCGATCGGCCCGGAAGGTATCGATCGTAATCAGAATAATACTTGGATGTTTGCCGTTTGCGTTCGCGGCTTCAACCGGGCGAAACGCTGCCAAGGGCAACAAGC
>JAKQOD010000217.1 GCA_029565465.1 Deltaproteobacteria bacterium | reverse complement strand
TCCAATGTTTGACGCCGCTGCAACGTGGCGCCAAGGCGGCTACCAGCGGCGCAAACGTGATGTCAAAACAAACGACGCGATCGTCAGCGTGATTAATAATGTAGACCAGTTGGTCGAGGTGCAACCGCGGGTTAATGGTGTGCAAGATCGCGCCACTGCCCGAGACCCCGTAGTACAGCTCAAGGTGACGGTAGCCATTCCACGCGATCGTGGCGACCCGGTCAGCCGGCGCGATGCCCAACCGTTGCAACGCATTGGCGACTTGCGCGGCGCGCTTGGCAATTTGCGCGTACGTTGTGCGATGGAGGTCGCCTTCGACTCGACGGGAGACCACCTGCGTGTCGCCATGGTGCCGCGCTGCGTGCTGCAGAATTGACGACACCAACAAGGGCATTTGCATCATGCGTCCGTTCATGATGCGAACGTACCCCAATGGCGCAGCCGGTTGCGCTGGGGCTTCACAAAATGTGAAGGCCGCGACTCACCTAGAACGACTGATCAGCAAACCGAAACATGCGCCACTTGGCGGGCCGTGACAACGGTTGCGTCACGATGACGCCGTCGTTGTTGAAGCCGTTACGATGTACCAAATGCACGCCGCTACCATCATTGTAACCAACGGCGTAGACCGAGATATGGTTTACGTTGGCGAGCTCGGCTTTGAGCGTACTAACCAACGCGGCTTGCGAACTCGCGGCGAAATCGGCCGCGGTCAAGCCCATGGCGACGTAGTTGATCGAATAGCCAGTATGCCACCCTTCGGCCCACGCTGCGCCCGTCAGTGGCAAAGCGCGCGTGGTGGTTAGCACGTCGGCTGCCCCAGCGACGTTGACGGCGACGTCGAAAACTTTGTTATTGGCTAGGATTTGCAAGTGCAGATGGTCGCTGTCCCCATTGCAGTTGCGGACCCCAGGATCGACGATGGCAACCAAATATCCATCGAGACGGCCATAACCGCCGAGGCCGGTGCCGAAGTTATTGGTGCAGGCGCGCCGCATCGGCGTGCCATCGTCGACGATAATCGGCGCGGCGTCAGGGGCCGCATCAATTGGCCGTGCATCGTTGGTGCTTGAGGTTTCGCCGCCGCAAGCCGTTGCAAACGCAACTGCGACAACCGCAATGACACTGGCCTTGGCCCAGCGCATAGAAGCAAATGACATTCGCGCAGTGTAACGGCTTGGCGGTCAAACGGCAAAGCGTTATCGGCATTGGGTTAGTCTCGCTGTGACCGCAGTGGGATGGTACGCTGGGGTGGGTGCAGTGCCTCAGCGACAACGATGCCACCGAATTTCTCGCAGGCGCATTGCCTTCTGGTGCGTTGCAACGCGTTGAGGCACACCTTGCGAACTGTAAAGATTGCCGCACGTTGATCGCCGCGGTCGGCGGTGGCCACGACGATGACGGGCGCGACAGCGACATTGCAACAGCACCTCGGCCGGCGCGGGGGCCGGCGCCGCCGCGATTACCAGTAGATGTTGCCCACGCGCCAACGCTGGCGGGCAGCCCCAACTTGCCACGCAAAAA
>JAKQOD010000216.1 GCA_029565465.1 Deltaproteobacteria bacterium | reverse complement strand
CGTGCCCGTGTTCGTGCCCGTGTTCGTGCCCGTGCCCGTCGTCACACCCGTGGTCTTTTCACACGTTTCAATCCGGGTTGCCGTCAACTTTTGGTATTCCGGGGTCGGATTGGCTTCTTTGAGGTAGCGACGATAATAGGTCAAAGCGACGGCGCAGTGGCCACCTTTGTCTTGCGCCGACGCAATCTTGAAGAACAAGATGGAGTCGTGGGTAATTTCGTAGGCCGAGCCGTAATCCCTGGCAGCGTCGTCGAACTTGCCTTCCGACATCGACTTTTCCGCTGCTTTGTAGAGTTCGGATGCGCGCGCAAAGTCAGGCGGCGGCGATGGTTGGCTGGTACCGCCGGTACCCCCGCCAGGCGTTGGTTGCGCCCCAGCGATGCCCGTCGAAAGCAGCGATCCCGCAACGCATAAACCGATGGCACGCAGTCTCATCATAGGCGGATACCATAGCGTGGAAGTTCGGTCACGGACAAGGGTAGGCGTCGTCGGTAATGGCGATGATTGCAGGCTGGCAAAAGTGCCCCAGACGGCCCACGGCTATGTTATACGGCGGCCGTCATGGCCAAGATCGAACAGGTCCGCAACATCGGCGTCGTTGCTCACATCGACGCCGGTAAAACCACGGTGTCCGAACGTTTTTTGTACTACTCGGGCAAGATCCACAAAGTTGGCGAAGTTCACGACGGGGAAACCCAAATGGACTCGATGGAACAAGAACGTGAACGTGGCATCACGATTAGCGCTGCTGCGACGACGTTTGAGTGGAAGAAACACG
Organism: Deltaproteobacteria bacterium; assembly: GCA_029565465.1. GTDB lineage: Bacteria > Myxococcota_A > Polyangia > Haliangiales > Haliangiaceae > JABFXX01. The sequence continues at coordinate 5,171 of JAKQOD010000216.1, read as the reverse complement.
AAATCCATCTCATCGACACGCCTGGCCACGTCGATTTCACCATCGAAGTGGAACGTAGCCTGCGGGTCCTCGACGGTGCCGTTGTGGTGTTCTGCGGCGTTGCCGGGGTCCAGCCGCAGTCGGAAACCGTGTGGCATCAAGCGGATAAATTCCGGGTGCCGCGGTTGGCCTTTATCAACAAGATTGATCGCATCGGCGCATCGTTTGACGGTGCAGTTGCTGATATCCGTGATCGGCTCGGCGCCAATGCAGTGCCGATTCAGATGCCGGTTGGCGTCGAAGACGGCTTCGAAGGTGTGGTCGATTTGGTTGCGCAAAAGCTCATCAAATTTACCGGCGAAGTCGAAGACACGCCGGAGGTTGTTGATGTGCCAGCTGAATTGCACGACGCCGTAGCCAAAGCGCGCGATCAAATGATTGCATCGTTGGCCGACCTCGACGACGCCATTGCCGAAAGGTATCTCGAAGGCACGGCGATTGCCGAAGCCGAAATCGTGGCTGCCATCCGCAAAGCGACCATCGCCGTGAAAATGGTGCCGGTCCTAACGGGGACTGCGTTACGCAACAAAGGCGTGCAGCCATTGCTCGATGCGGTGATTGCATATTTGCCTTCGCCAGTCGATGTGCCGCCTGTCACGGGCGTTGATCCGCGCAATACCTCGGAAAAGTTGGTGCGTGCGCCAAAAAACACCGAACCATTTGCTGCCTTGGCTTTCAAAATCGCGATGGACGAAGGCCGCAAGGTTGTGTTCATGCGCATCATGTCGGGCACGGTGAACGCAGGCGATGAACTGCTTAACGTGCGCACGGGCAAAAAGGAAAAAATCGCCCGCTTGTTTCGCATTCACGCCGACAAACGCGAGCGCTTGGAAAAAGCTTTTGCTGGTGAAATCGTCGCAGTTGCAGGCCTCAAAGATGCAACCACGGGCGACACCGTGTGCGATCCGAAGGCGCCGATTCTGCTTGAACGCATCGACACCTACGAGCCCGTCATTTCTCAAGCCATCGAAGCCGACAACGCTGCGGCCAAAGAGCGCCTGGACTTCGCGTTGGCGAAAATGTCCGATGAAGATCCGACCTTCCGTGTCAAGGATGACCCTGACACTGGCCAGACGCTGATCAGCGGCATGGGCGAATTGCACTTAGAAATCATTGTCGATCGCATGAAGCGCGAGTACGGCGTACAAGCGCGCGCTGGCAAGCCGCAAGTTGTATTCCGCGAAACCGTGCTCGGCGAAGCCGAAGGCACGGCGGTGTTCGAACGCGAAATGCGCGAGCAAGCGATCTACGGTGAAGCGCGCGTGCGAGTGGCTTCGCGCGATCGCGGTGCAGGCATGGAATTCCACAACAAGTTGCAACCGCAATTGCCGCCGCTGCCTGATGTGGTGGTGACAGCTGCGATGCAAGGCCTGCGCGACGCTGCGTCGAGTGGCCCAGATGGTTACCCTCTCGAAGACGTCTCGGTTACGTTATTGGAAATCACGTTGCGCGATGGCAGCAACGGCGAAATCGGCGCTCGGGCGTCGGCGGCCGAAGCGTTTCGCAAAGCGGTTGCGGCGGCGTCGCCATCGCGGTTGGAACCAATCATGGCTGTCGAAACCCAAGTCGACGACGAATTCTTGGGCGCCATCATTGGCGACTTGAACCAGCGTCGTGGCCAAGTGCAAAATATTGGCGAGCGCGGGCCCAAAAAATTGGTGTCGTCGTTGGTGCCGTTGCGCAGCATGTTTGGTTATTCGACCAAGCTGCGTAGCTTGTCGGAAGGCCGCGCCACATTCACCATGTTGTTCCACTCGTACGATTCGTTGCAAGGATAACGATGCCAGCTGTCGTGCGCATTTGTTTGCTCCGACACGCCGAAGCCGTCGACGAGCGGCGCGATTTGTACGACGGCGCACGCTACTTGTCAGCGGCGGGGCGGCAAGCCGCCGTGATCGCTGGCCGCCAATTGGCTGGCTATTGGCGCGACGCTGCCGGCGCAGGGCTGATCGCGGCCGACGCGCTGGGCTTTGTTGCCAGCCCGTTGGTGCGCGCGATGCAAACCGCCGAACTCGCCGCTGCAACGTTTGGCCCCGACTGCGATGTCGTGTGCGAACCAATGCTTGCGCCCGGCAACGACATCGTTGAACTGGCAGCGAAGCTGCGCACTCGTGCCGCGCAACTCGTAGTCATTGCGGTCGGCCACGAACCGGGATTATCGGCACTCGGCGCCGAACTCACCGGCGATGTCAATTTCCCGATGCTCGACAAAGGTGACGCCGTGCTCATCGAAAACGGCAAGCTGCAATGGTGCTGGCAGGTCGGCGCAGCCCGGCCGCGCTAAACGATCACGCAGTCGTAACCGTGCTGCGCGTAGCTGCAGGCATCACGGCGCTAGGCCGAGCGCGCCTGCCACGCCGGTGACGACGGCGATGCCGTAGCCGGCACCCGCAACCGCGAGGCTCACCAGCGTGATGGCGAACCCATAACCTACAAACGCAGGAAACCGGATGCGCCCGAGCGGGCCGGCTTTTTCCATCGTGATGATATTCGCAATGCTGCCCATTGGCGTGAGGTTGCCAGCCAGCGTCGAAACCACAGCGAGTTGAAAATAGCTGCCGGCCGGGTGCGGCAGCGCTGCGACCACCACGATGAACACCAACACAAACGGCACATTCGACACGATGTTGCTGCCAACCACCACTACGCCGACGAACAACGCCGCTCCCGCCAGCCCGCCGGCGCGCAGCGTCGGCCCGACGATGTCGATGGCATGTTGCAACACGCCACTGGCATTGACCGCAGCGATGATGACAAACAAGCCTGCGAAAAATACCAGCAGTGGCCAGTCGACCAAGGCCAAGACTTTTTTAGGTGCAACGCCAGCGATTACCAGCAAGCCGGCCATCGCCACCATTGATGCGCCGGTGAGCGAAATACCAGCTGCACTCATGATGGCGAACGCTGCCAGTGCTGCAAGCGCTTTGCTGGTGAGCGCCGATCAGCGCAATCGCTGGCCGGTCGAGCGCGAGCTTGGGCACGCCTGCAACAGTCAGCGCGGCGAAGCTCGCCACGAAAATGATCAATGTTGCGGTCGTCGACAACGCGGCGTTTATACGTCAATTGCCCTGGCGGACATGCCAGGGGCAGGCGCTCAAGTGCTCACTCGATGTTGCAAGATCACCGGCGCATGCAGTGGCCAGGCTATTGACGTTGCTTGATGCAGGGGTTGATTGTGTAATAATTTCATGTACTTAAAACTCCTTAGGCCAGGCGAAGGCAGGGGCGCCATTGGCCTGCACCTTGCTGTAGCCACACACCATGACTCGCCATCTACTGCTCGCCGCTACGTTGTCGATGACCGCCTGCACGGCTGTCGAACCGTCCGATTCGTCAGTTTGCACCGGCAAATGTGACGATGCGACCGCAACTGCCCCCGCGCTGCGTTGTTGGATCGAAGCTGATCCGCAAGAGACTAGCGATTTCACTGCGCGTGACACGTTGATTTGCCAAGCCCAAGCTAACGCGGCGTACACGGTATCGACGGTTGATGCATATACGGCCGACAACAACGTAGCAGGTGTTTTGTTTGATGCATCGAATGCAGGCGCCGCGGTTACCGTGATTCGGTTCTATCGCCAGGCCGCGTACCCGCTGCGAGTGACGGTTGATCTGCGCAGCACCCTGAGTCGCGTGAATTCAACGCTGCCACCCTCGCTTGCCACCGAATTTACTATCGCCAATGCCGCAGCGGCAACCGCCGCCGCACCGGTATCCCTGGCGCTGCCGTTTCGCGTGGGCGAAGTGACCCTCGACAGCCATCTGGCCAGCGGCGCAGTGGTGTTCGACTACGAGTTGGATTTGGCACCATTCACGACCCGCACCGGCGACACGACACTGCACTTCCAACAAAGCCTTGACATGCGTGAGGGCGATCGCCGCACAGTACAGTTGCCCAAAGCGGCTGGCCCCATCGGTTTGAACGTTGCAGGTGTTGCACGTGAGCTGCTCGGCTTTGGTCACTTTGCGATTTCCAGCACCGGCGTTAGCGCGGTCGCTGCCGCGACGGGCGCAACGGTAGCTACGTGTGCAACAGCCGCTGGCAGCACTGACGCTATGCGCAGCGTGAGCTGTCGCTTAGCAACCAATCCCCATGTCGAGTTTCAAAACGCACAAGTTAAAGTTGGCGACGCCGCAGGCGTGGCGCTCACGGCTGACCAAGAGGTTGTCGTTGGCGAGTTTCCAGCAGCTGAGTTTCCGTCTCAGCTGGTTGTAACTGCAACGCCAGCCGCCAAAGGCACCGGCGTGCTTGACCCGGCCTTGACGAATCGCACGCTTGAACTGGCAATCGCATTGCCTGCTGGGGTTGGCGCTACTGCCGCCGCTCGGCTCGACATCGACTTTTGGGCAGCATCTGTGAGCTGTGCTGCGGAGTTTTGCTTCTTTGACCGCGCAACGTTGGTTCTGCCAGTGGCGGGGCGCTGGACGTGGGGCTTCGCTGTCACTGCGAATGCCATCGTTGATCTTACACAGGACGAGCGTGCTGACTACGTGTTCGCCAGTGCCGCCGGCCAAGCAAGCTTTGCCGGTACCACCACCGTGCTGGTCAACGGCCGGCCTATCACAGGCGCCGCGACGCTAACCGCTGGCTCGTTCACCATGGACAACACCGGCCTGCACCCAGCACCGTAGTCAGCGCACCATGCGTTCGACCGGCTGGTACTCCGCACTGCGGCCGCCCATTTGTTGAGCGAACCAGGCATTGCGTTGCCGTCGAGCGCGGCGGTCCGCCACGGCATCAAGCGGCGGCAGCAAGCGGCGCAAGATTTCGGCGCTGCTACGCAACGGCGCTGTCACCAATGGCAACACCGCCCAAGGATTTGCCGTCGGCAAACGGTTGTGGCGATACGTGGCAGGCGAGGTAAACAGCCGGGTGTAGCCCAAGTGCAATCGATGCTCCCACTCGGCGCGCAAGCGTTGGCGCAACGACAGCGTCGGCGTTTGGTCGATCGGCTTCGGCGCAAACGCTTGCGCATAACCTTGGCACAATGTGATGCCATCTTCACCTGAGCTCCGTGCACCTTTGAGCATCGTAACAAACGAAAGCTGCGCGCCTTCGCGCAACGTGGTGGGATACCAGCGCGGCCGCACCCCGAGCACATGGCCGACATAGCGCCAAAAATGCATCATCG
>JAKQOD010000198.1 GCA_029565465.1 Deltaproteobacteria bacterium | reverse complement strand
GTGGCGTCTGGATCAAGGCTCAACGGTTGTCTTTGCTGCTTTCTCCGTCTCGAAGTTATGCCTCAGCGTGTGCGCTTAGAGCAATCCTTCGATGGACGCAACCGACAGAGCAACGACGTCAACGAGAAATACATGAAATCATGACGTTGACATTTTTTTGTGACGCCGGGTCGCGCGCGGATACGAAAACGGGCGCATCTAGCGCCCGTTTTTTCTCCCAAGGTGCGATGGGCTCGACTGCGCTAAGGCGTGGCCATCCCGCAGCTGGTGGTGAGGAAGGTGTTGATCGCATCCCAGGTGTTGCGCGGCGAGCCGGGGGCGGCTGCGCTGCTCACCGCGACTTCTTTCATGCCAAGCATCACGCGCGTCAGTATTAAACCGTCCGTTGTTGCGAGTGTCAGTCCGTCACCATCGACATCCATGCTGCAGGGCGTGGCGACGGCTGCCAGATCGATTTGTGAAAGATTCGATCCGTCCAAACGCGCGCCGCTGCGGATCACGCGCCGTGCCAGTTCTTTTGGCGGCAACGACGGCTCGCGAGAGCGCAGCAGCGCCGCAGCACCTGCCACCATCGGTGCGGCCATCGAGGTGCCGCTCCAAACCGCGTAGCCTCCGCCGGGTATGGAGCTTGTGATGCCGTCGCCAGGCGCGGTAACGTCCACTTCCGAGCCGAAATTGCTAAAGGTGGCCAAATGCTGGTTGCTGTCGCTCGCCCCAACCGAAATTGCGCCAGCTATGCCTTCGGCCGCTGGGTACTCCGCTTTATTCACGCCGTCGTTGCCTGCCGCCACCACGATTACAACGCCTTTGCCATTGGCGCAGCGCGTACGATCGCCGTCGTATCCCGAGTGCGAAAAATCGGTGGTGGGATCATCAGGGCTGGAGGAATGGCAACTCGCGAGCTTTGCAATCGTCGAAAAGACGCGCGTGCGATTTAGCGTGCCTAAACTGATGTTGATAACGTGCGCGCCGTCGTCCGTCGCTGGATTGCCGTCGGGATCAATCGCCCGTAACAAAGCCTCGGCCAACACCCACACATTGCCTTCGCCATTTTCGTCGAGCACTCGATACGGAACAATCTTCGCGTCCGGCGCGGTCAGCGCAACAATGCCCGCCACGTGCGTGCCATGTCCGAAACCCAGATTCGCAGCCGTTCCCACCTCGGACGTATTGGTGTTGTTGTCCACAAAGTTGTAACCCGGCAGTAACTTACCCGCCAACGCGGGATGCAAAGAATCCACACCCGTATCCAACACCGCCACGCGAACACCTGCACCTTTGGCCATCGTGTGGGCTTGAGTGAGGTTGAGAGCGTTGGGGGCCCATTGCGCGGTGTAGTTGGTTGCAGAGCCGACCGACCAAGACCGGCTCCTGCGAGCTTCTGGGCTTTGGTCGGTGTAATTCGGCTCCGCCAGCAATACGTCGAAATTGATCGTCAATTGGTTGACGACATTGTCCACATTTGTATTGAGCGGAAGTTTGAGCCGATAAATCGGACGTGTTCCAAACTGTGTGGTTTG
>JAKQOD010000182.1 GCA_029565465.1 Deltaproteobacteria bacterium | reverse complement strand
TGGCTGGCAAAGCCCGGCATCAAACATCCAGCGATTGCGTCTCGCTGGTAGGTCGCGGTACCACTTGGCCATGGATTGCACGCCTTGCTCGACGCCCGGCCTCCGCCCTGATCGCCCACACACGTTTTTCGCCCACGAAATGGGCGCGTGTCCAACTTGTGCAACGGCGATCGAAGGACGAGTGGTATTCCGCGGCAGCGAAGTCGTGCAGTTATTTCTTTGTCCGAAATGCGGACAAACGGAAACCATCCTAGGCAATGACGTCGAAGCGTACAAAGAGGCTTTTCTATCCCGTGGCAGCGCGCCCGCGGGTCACGTCGGCGATTGGAAATTCAAACAAACCACATCGACCTGCCCGACCTGCCTTACGCTGCTGCAAGCCGACGTTGTCATCCGCAACAATCGCGTCTACTTCACCAAGAACTGCACCGCGTGTGGCCCGTCAGAAGCCCTGGTCAGCGAAGACGCCGCATACTACGTGCGCGCCTATGGCTATGCGCGCGCGGGCACTCAGCCGTTGGCGTTTGTGCAAGAAGCCAAGCTCGGCTGCCCAACCGATTGTGGCCACTGCTCGGACCACGAGCAGCACACCTGTTTGCCCATCGTTGAAGTAACCGACCACTGCAACCTCGAATGTCCGATTTGCATCGTCGACAATCAGTACTCAACCCATATCTCGCTCGAAGCCTTTGACAAAGTCATCGACAACCTGGTAGCGCGCGAAGGGCAATGCGAATCGGTTGCGCTCAGCGGCGGTGAGCCAACCAGCCACCCGGAAATTCTTGAGCTAGTTCGGCGTGCGAGCCGCCCTGAAATCGGCCGTGTGGTGGTCATCACCAACGGCTTGCGCTTGGGTCGCGACCGAAAATTCGCGCAAGCCCTCAAAGACTCGGGCGCCTACGTCGGCCTGCAACTCGACGGTTTTTCGGCCGAAACCCACACCGCGATTCGTGGCCGCGACCTGACCGACGAAAAAAACGCGGCGTTGGCAGCACTCAAAGAACTCAATATCCCGACCCAACTCATCTATGTCGCAACCCGCGGCGTTAACGACCATCAAATTGGCCAAGCGGTCCAACTGTTATTCACCGAAGACCATATTCTTTCGCTGAACTTCCAACCCATGGCCTACACCGGCCGTGGCGGCGGCAACTTTGTCCACGATCCTAATGATCGGCTAACCATCCCGGGCGTCATCGATCTCATTGCAGCGCAATCCAACGGCGCGCTGCGCAAATCAGATTTTTCACCGCTGCCTTGTTCCCATCCACAATGCGTGTCGTTGACCTACGTGCTGCGCATGAACGACGGCAGCTACATGCCGTTTTCGCGCTTCGTTGACTTCGCGCGCAACGGCAGCTTATTGCGCTCGTCGGCTACCCTGCCAGCGTCGCCGGAAATTCACGATGCCTTGCACGAAATCATCCACGATGTTTTCGCGCGGGAATCCGAAGTCGAACGCGGCGACGAAATCTTGCAAGCGTTGCGCCGAACCCTCGACGTGATGTTTCCCGATCGGCCGTTAACCCAACATGAAGCCTTGCGCATCGGTGAAGCGCAGGCCAAATCGATCTTCTTGCATCACTACATGGACCGCCACGACTTCGACCTCGAACGCTTGCGCAAGTGTTGCCATCACTACGCCACCGTTGATGGTCGCGTAATGCCGGCGTGCGGTTTCAACATGTTCCACCGCGGCGCTGCGAAAGGCCCGGACACCAACGTACCTAGCTGGTCGTCAGCATCGCCCAAAGGCGCCGGTACCGCCAGCGCCAAGCTCAAGGTGATTCGCTAGTGACAACCGAACAACTATGGTCACCGCTTTTGCTTTCGGGCCGCACCGTCTTGGTCACCGGTGGCTCGCGCGGGTTGGGGCGCGCTTTTTGTGAAGTATTTGCCCGCGAAGGCGCCAATGTTGCGTTTAGTTATGCGCGTTCCGACGACGATGCGCTAGCCACGTGCGCCGCCATCGAACAACACGGCGTCCGTGCGTGGCGGTTCAAGGGTTCCGTTACCGACAAAGCTGCGGTGCGCGAGATGGTAACCACGCTTGAACGCGAAGCCCCGATTGACGTCTTGGTGAATAACGCTGGGATTGGCCAAGTTGTGCCGCTTGCGCTGATGGAAGAGTCGGATTGGGACACCATGATGACGACCAACGTTAAAGGCGCGTTTTTGTGCAGCCAAGCCGTGATGCGCGGCATGATCAAACGCAAGCGCGGCAAAATCCTCAACGTGTCATCGCTAGCTGGCGTCAAGATGATGAATGCACCGGTGCATTACTGCGCTGCCAAAGCTGCGCTGCGCGGCTTTACCGAGGCGCTCGCCAAAGAAATCGCGCGCTACGGGGTCACCGTGAATTGTCTAGCCCCCGGCATTTTGGAATCAGGCGTTAGCCAGAACCTGCCGGCCAACAAGCTGCGTGATTATCTTGCGAACTGTGCGCTGGGTCGGGTCGGCACCTTTGCCGAATGTGCGGAGTTTGCAGCGATGATGATTTCCGACCGCAACACCTACATGAATGGCGCCACGGTCGTGCTCGATGGTGCAGTGTGAGTACAGCAAAAGTGGCAGTTGCGCTCGTCACCGGCGCTTCACGCGGCATCGGGGCCGCGATTGCCGCAGACCTGGGCCGGCGCGGGTTTATCGTCGCTGTGCACTATCACGCCCAAGCCGATGCAGCGGCGGCTGTCGTGCAAGGCATCGTCAGCGCTGGCGGCCAAGCGTTCGTTTGCACCGGCGATTTGCGCCAGACCAGCACGGCGCGTGAACTCATCGACGGTATTGTCAAGCAACACCGCCGCCTCGACGTGCTGGTATGCAACGCTGGCATGATCGCCGACAACCTCGTGGCTGCGATGTCCGACGACGAATGGAACAATGTTTTTGATCTCAATGTGCGCGGCGCTTTTGCGCTAGCTCGCGCCGCCTGCCGCCCGATGATGCTGGCCCGCCGAGGCAAAATCATCTTTTTGTCGTCGGTCGCAGGCCAAAAAGGCGGACGTGGCCAAGTCAACTACGCTGCAAGTAAGGCCGCCATTGAAGGCATGACGCGCGCCCTTGCGGTCGAGCTGGCACCACGCAACATTTTGGTCAATGCCGTGGCACCGGGCGTCATCGACACCGACATGAGCCGCGAAGTGCGTACGCTAGCGCCAGACGAAGTGAAACAACGCATTCTGCTCGGCCGTGCCGGATCGCCACAAGAAGTTGCTAATGTTGTCGGCTTTCTCGCCAGCGATGCCGCATCCTACATAACTGGTGCGGTCATCCCGGTCGATGGCGGCTTCAAGATGAGCTAAGCGACGACTACGCAACCGCGGTGTAGCCACCGTCAACATGCAAGGTTTGGCCACTAATCATGGCTGCCGCGTCGCTGCACAAAAATCGCACTACGCCAGCCACATCGTCGGGCGTAACCAGCCGCGGTGCTGGCGTTTTCGCTTTGGCAACGTCGATCAATTGGTCTTTATTGGGAAACGCTTGCAACGCCCGTGTCATCACCAAGCCAGGGCTAACCACATTCGCCGTAATGCCACGCGGGCCAAGGTCAACACACAAATTCCGCACCAGCGAAGCCATCGCCGCTTTGCTTGCGCCCACTGCTGCGTACTGAGGTATTGCGCGATCGCCACCAAGCGAGCTCAGTGCGACAATCCGGCCACCGTCGCGCAAGCGTGGCGCTGCCGCATCTGCCGCAGTTAACATCTGCATCACTCGGAACAACGAGGTTGCGTTGACCGCCATCGACCAATTCCAATGGCGATCGACTAAGTCAGCGGTCGGCCGCACCACGCCCGAAGCAGCGTTGCTCACCAGAATATCAAGGGGCACGTGAGCTTCAAGTTCGCGTAGAAACGCAGCGGTATTGCCGTCGTCGGCAAAATTCACCCGCAGCACGGTCGCTTTGCTGCCGGCCGCTACCACCGCTGCCGCAGTCGCCGCCGCACCGTCGCGATCCGAGAAATAGGTCAACACAATTTCGGCACCTGCGGCTGCCAAACTCGTACAAACCGCACGGCCAATCGCGCCCGAGCCACCGGTGACTAGTGCACGTTTGCCGGCCAGGTTATGCATGCCGCCATCTTGCCTCGCTTGGTAGCAAATTGCACCCAGCGCAAAGCTGCTTGTGTCGCATCGCGGGTAACTCTATTGTAGACGTATGCCACGTCGTCATCTCGCGCTGCTCGTTGCCTTCGCTATGGCGGCTTGCGGCCGAGGCAGTGTGGCGACCGCGATACCCGATGCTGCGCCGGCAAGCGACGCTAGCAATATGCCAGATGCGCCGTTCCCAGCAACGCTAGCCGGCCAGCGATCGCGGTTGTTACGCGCCTACCTTACGTACCTACAAGCCAACCCAACGATTACCCAAAGCAACGGGCTGACAGGTGCCACGCTGCGCAGCACCTGTGACCTCTGGGCGCGGCTCGATCCAGCCGCGCGCGAGGTGTACCTGACGATCACGGCTCGGCTGTGGACCAGCACGCTAGCGGCCGACAACTCGCCAGCGCTGAACCACGTCACCAAACTGTATCGCTTGGTCGGTGGCGAAGGCGCAACGCCAACCAACATTGGTTCGTGTGGTGGAGCCGAGCACAACCGGATGATCATGGCGATGACCCCTGCCCTTCATACCGCCTTCATTGCTGCCCACGACCGTGGCGGCAATGGGTTGCACGACACGTTGGCCAACACGGTTTGGGGCCCAAGCAGTGATCTCGGTGGCCCACATGGTCCGTTCACTGAAAGCGCAGAAACCGACGAAGGCGCGCCGCGTGGTCAAGCACATTATTTCCGCGATGTCGCAACCCGCCCTGCAACTGAACCACTCGGCCGTCTTGATTTGATCGAGTTGACCGATCCATTCAGCTTGGAAATGGATCTCGATTACAACTGCATCCACGAATCGAATCCGTTGTGCAGCTACACCACCTACGGTGCATTTTGTATTCCTGGACCATCGCGTATAGGCAGCGAACTTGTCGCCAGTAAGTACGGCATGTACGAAAGCGACTGGGCCCCGAACTGTCAATAAGGCTGGCGGATACCGGCTTTTATTCGCTGCAAAACAATGCTTGCCTTTTGTTAGTGTACATATTACACACAATCATTATGCAGCTCGACCTGACCCCATCCACCAAACTCTTTGTGCTTACCGGCGCTGGGATCAGCGCGGAAAGCGGCATTGCAACGTTCCGCGACGCTAACGGCCTTTGGGAAAATCACCGGGTTGAAGAAGTCGCCTCGCCGGAAGGTTTTGCAGCGTCACCGGCAACCGTGTGGCGCTTCTACGCGCAACGACGTGCGCAAGCGGCGACCGTCAAACCCAATCCAGCGCATGCAGCGTTAGCAGGTGCAGAGCGTATCTGCGGCGACAATTTCTTTTTGGCGACGCAAAACGTCGATAATTTGCACGAAGCGGCCGGTTCGCAACGCCTCATCCACATGCACGGGGAGCTGTTCAAAACCCGCTGTTCCGACGACGATTGCACGACATTGCCGTTCGTTGACATGCGCTCAAGTTTTGCCGAACTGCCACGCTGCAGTTGTGGAGCCTTGCAACGCCCACACATCGTTTGGTTCGGCGAAGTGCCGTTCGAAATGCTCAAGATCAAACGTAACGTGCAAGCGTGCGACATCTTTGTAACGGTGGGCTCGTCGGGCGTGGTCTACCCAGCTGCCGGCCTGGTGCGCGAAATCAGCTTCCGTAAACAAAATGGCGAGTCTTGCATTTCCGTTTATGTTGGCCTTGAGCGGCCCGATAACGCCGATGAGTTCGATCATGTCGTGCTCGGCAAAGCTGGCGAAGTGCTCCCGACGCTGTTTCGCTAAGGTCAGCGCCCTTGTGGGTTCAAACGGTGCCAGGTACAACCTCGCGCCATGCGTGAGCTCGCGGTGACAAAGATGGTGCGCGAGCTGCGCACCATGGTGCCGCCCACCTACTGGACGGTCTGGTGGGGCTCATTGATCAATCGCGCCGGCGGCTTCGTCGTGCCATTGCTCACGTTGTACTTGACCAATGCCCGCGGCCTAACCGCGCGCGACGCCGGTGCTGTGGTTTCCTACTTTGGCTTAGGGCTCATGGCCGCCGCCTTGCTCGGCGGCAAGCTCGCCGACACCATCGGCCGCAAACGCACCATGATGCTGGCATTGCTCGGCGGCAGCGCCGTTACCCTCGCCGTAGGCTTGGCATCTTCGACTACGGCGATTTCGGTGCTGGTTTTCTTCATGGCATTCATCAACGAACTGTACCGGCCTGCAGTTGCGGCGTTTGTCGCGGACGTGGTGCCACCTTCGTCGCGCTTGGCCGCTTACAGCTTTTTGTATTGGGGCACGAACATCGGATTTGCGGCGGCGAGCGTACTGGGCGGCCTCATCGCTGATGTGCGGTTCCTTGCGCTGTTCGTGCTCGATGCCGCAACCACCGCGGTGTACGGCGTCATTGTTTGGTTGCGGGTGCCGGAAACCAAACCGGCCCGCGCGGCCAATCACTCGTCCGCGACCGATGCCGCAGCGTCACCCTTGCGCGATCCAACGTTTCTGCTGTTCGTTGCGATACATCTACTGCTCGCGATTGTGCCTTACCAAAGCGTGGTGACCTTAGCGTTGGAACTCAAAGCCCAGGGCTATTCGGCAACCACCTACGGCATCGTGGTCGGCTTCAACGGCGTGTTGGTGATCGCACTGCAGCCGTGGGCAACCAAACTCGCGCCGCGCTTTCGCCCCGTTCGGCTGTTGGCTGCGTGCGCGGGCTTCTACGGCTTTGGCATGGCGCTGCATGGGTTTGCACCATTGCTGGCATTGCACCTGCTGGCCGTCGCATTGTGGACGCTCGCTGAAATCATGGAAGCCCCCACCCGCTCCGCAGTCGTCGCAGCGTTAGCCACAACCCATGGCCGTGGCCGCTATCAAGGCATGATGGGCATGACCTGGGGCGTCGGCGCATTTGTGGGCCCCCGCGTCGGCACTTGGGCGTGGCAAGAATTTGGTTCGCAAGCCATGTGGGCCAGCTGTTTTGCCATCGGTATCTCTGCGGCGGCGCTATTGTTGCTGTTATCGCCGCGCTTGAGCGCACGACTCGTGCAGCCGCAGCGTTAACTTACGCAGCAGCGCCCAACACTGCATCTTGCTGTTCAAGCGTCATGGCAAACCACGCATGTAGATCGCGATGCGGTAGCAGTTCGTCTTTCGTTAGTTTTTGCAACTCCGCTGCTGGCGGTGGCCGCAAACGATCTACTGCCCAATCAAGAAAGCGCCATCGCTCAAGCTGGCGCAGCACGATGGCAACCCGCAAGCGACCGCGATCCTCGATGGCACAAAAGGTTGACTCAACCATCCGGCCATCAACAAAGCTCAACAAGACCTTACGCGGCCGCGCTGGCAAGGTTGGTAATGAGCAACGCCCACTGCGTTTAGGGCTATCAAATTTGAACTTCTTGCTTTTGATTCTGAATTTTCCCATAGCACCCCTCATCGTCCGGGATCGGCACTGGTTGCTTGGAGTTTTCACAGTCAATGTAAAATGCCGTAATCAAACAACTATTTGCAAATCAACAATGACCGTTGCCAACATTCGAATAATGGAATACAAAGGTGTCTATGCAGGCCTCACGCGCTTCGTTATTCCGCCTTCTGGGCGACGAAGACCGTCTGCGCCTGCTGGCGTTGTGTGGCGAAGAAGAGCTGACGGTCAGTGAGCTGGCGACTCTGCTGTCAGAGAGTCAGCCCCAAGTGACGAAGAAAACCCAGCCGTTGCGCGAGGCTGGCTTGCTGACCGCACGGCGTGATGGCACCCGTACGTTGTTGCGCACAGAAACGCACGACCAAGCCGAACCGATTTTGGCGGCGGCCTTGTCCGAAGGCCGGACGTTGTGCGCTCGCGATGGCAGCTTGGCCCGCATTGCCACGGTGGTAGCGCAACGTGAAGAATTGTCGCGCCGCTTTTTTGATGCCGCACCGGCCCCAACCGGCGAACGGTTTGCGACACCTGACGCATCGTTGATGAGCTATCTCGCGGTGTTTGCGCCGCTGCTGCCTGGGCACGCGCTTGCGGTTGACCTCGGGACCGGCGATGGCCAATTGCTGCCTATGTTGTCGCCGGTTTTTGATCGCATCATTGCAGTTGATCGCAGCCCCGCTCGCCTGGCGCGATGCGCAGCACGCGTCGCCCAACTCGGCTTGCCCAACGTCCGGCTGCGTGAAGGTGATGCCGATGATGCCGATTTAGCAGGCGAAGTCGCGCAACGCGGCGGTGCCGACATTGTGATGATGGTGCGCGTGCTGCATCATGCAGCACGGCCTGACGAAACCGTTGCAGCGGCAGCCCGCTTGTTGCGCCGCGGCGGCCATCTCATCATCGTTGACTACGTGCCGCACACCGACGAAGCCATGCGCGCACAAGGCGATGTTTGGCTGGGCTTTGAACCCGACCGCTTGCGCAGCTGCCTTGAAAACGCAGGGCTCGATACGATTGCGTTAACCCCACTCACTGCGCCTGCTGCATTTGCCGACGACACGGGCGCACCACTGCCGGCCCACCAACTGGCGATTGGGCGCCGCGCGGTGCCACACAACTAGTTTTGTTTTTTGTAAGCAACTCAACACTGTAACGGAGAGACATCATGGATACCCGCAACGAATTCCCAGCATTCAAAGTTAAAGACATGACCTTGGCCGAACTCGGTCGCAAAAAAATCCGCATGGCAGAAAAAGAAATGCCAGGCTTGATGTCGTTGCGCGCAGAATTCGGCGCGCAAAAGCCGCTCAAAGGCGCACGCGTCGCGGGTTGCTTGCACATGACCATCGAAACCGCAGTTTTGATGGAAACCTTGGTCGAACTCGGCGCCGAAGTTACCTGGACGTCGTGCAACATCTACTCGACCCAAGATGAAGCCGCTGCCGCCATGGCGAAGGCTGGCATCCCTGTGTTCGCGTGGAAGGGCGAATCCCTCGAAGAATACTGGCAAAACATCGAATCGCAACTCAACGCGTTCAAGGGCGGCAAAGGCCCGAACATGATCCTCGACGACGGTGGCGACTTGACCATGCTCGTCCACAAGGGCGTTGAATTTGAAAAAGCTGGCGCTGCGCCAAGCCCAGCGACGGCAACCAATGACGAATTCCGCGTTGTGCTCACCGTGCTCAACGAAAGCCTCAAGCACAGCAAGAACCGCTTCCAAACCATCGCTTCGGAAATCAAAGGCGTGTCGGAAGAAACCACCACCGGCGTGCATCGCTTGTACGAAATGGCGAACGCTGGCGCGCTGTTGTTCCCATGCATCAACGTCAACGACTCGGTCACCAAGTCGAAGTTTGACAACCTGTACGGCTGCCGCGAATCGTTGTTCGACGGCATCAAGCGCGCGACCGACGTGATGGTGGCTGGCAAAGTTGTCGTCGTTGCCGGTTACGGCGACGTCGGCAAGGGCTCGGCTCATGCAGCCCGCGGCCTGGGCGCACGCGTGCTCATCACCGAAATCGATCCAATCTGCGCCTTGCAAGCCTCGATGGAAGGCTTCCAAGTTGTCACCATGGAAGACGCTGCACCAGTGGCTGACATCTTCGTGACGGCAACCGGCTGCATGGACGTCATCCGCAGCGAACACTTCTTGGCGATGAAGGATGAAGCGATCCTTTGCAACATCGGTCACTTCGACAGCGAAATCCAAGTTGCGTGGTTGGAAAACAATAAAGAAATCAAAGAAGAGAACATCAAGCCACAAGTTGATCAGTTCATCTTCCCGAACGGCAAGCGCATCACGATGCTCGCTCGCGGCCGCCTCGTGAACCTCGGCTGCGCCACTGGCCACCCAGCGTTCGTGATGTCGAACTCGTTCACCAACCAATGCATGGCGCAAATGGCGCTGTGGTCGAGCGCACAAACGGGCAAAGATGCCATCACCGGCATGACCTATGAAAACGGCAAAGTGTACGTGCTGCCGAAGAAGCTCGACGAAAAAGTCGCGCGTTTGCACTTGGGCAAAGTGGGCGTCAAGCTCACCACCCTGTCGAAGGTGCAAGCCGACTACCTCGGCGTTTCGGTTGATGGCCCATACAAGCCAGACCACTACCGCTATTAATTAGAAGGGCACTTTCCCGTGCCCTCTGCGGTGGATAAACCACCGCATTCACCCCCGCCGCGCGTTACTCGCGCGGTTTGTCGCAGATAGGGCACTTTCCCGTGCCGACTATAGAGGGGGAAACTTTCCCGTTTCCCCTCGTCGGGCGCAGCCCGACGAGCCGCCCCTTCGCCGCGCGTTACTCGCGCGGTTTTGGCACAGATAGGGACTTTCCCGTGCCGACTATGGAGGGGGCAACTTTCCCGTTTCCCCTCGTGGGGCACCGCCCGCCGAGCCGCCCTTCGCCGCGCGGTTTTGCGTTTCGGACGCTGTGCAGAGCGCGGTTATTGTTACAGCACTTTCCCGTGCCGGCTATAGAGGGGGGGACCTTTCCCGTTTCCCCTCGGGCACCGCCCGCCGAGCCGCCCCTTCGCCGCGGCGCGCCGGGACTTACCGCGTGCGTTTTGCTTTGCGCGGTGACGGTGCAACAATCATGGTGTCGATCATGGTTTGCAGCGTAAACTCGATCGCTTGCGGCTGAATTACGTTGTCAATCAGCAGCGCGGCAAGGCCGTGGGTCGTGGTCCACGACATTAACCGTACGGCTTCGAACGACACGGTGAGCTGCCCTTCAGCATCGAGCACGCGGAGGGCATCGGACAGCAGTTTCGATGGCGTGACGCCAAGCGCGCCAGCGGTGCGATGCACCGGCTGCCCGCTGCCTTCGCCATACGGACCGTACATCAAACGAAAGAGTGCGGGTCGGCGGACAGCGAACTTGACGTACGCGCGACCGAGTTCACGCCAGCACTCCACCGGTGTAATGGTTTTGCGGGTCGCTTGCTTGTGCATGTCGTCGGCCATCTGCGCAAAGCCGCGTGCTGCGAGTTCTTGCAGCAACGCACTTTTGTTCTTGAAGTGGCGATACAGCGCAGATTGATCGACACCAATTTCACGCGCCACTTCACGTAGGCTCAGGGCCTGTTCGCCATGGAGTTCGAGCTGCGCAGTCGCAACCCTCACGATTTCGGCTGCAAGGTTGCCGTGATGGTAAGAGCTTTTGCGTTTAACGGCCATGCCTGCGGATGGTAACATCGACGCGCATCATTCAACGATTTGTGGCGCACAACTCGAAACGCCGGCGCCGGAAATAAGCACATTGCCGAGCTCGGTTGCGGTCATCCAAGGCACTGACTGTTTGGTCGCGGGGTCAAAGCGAAACAGTTCAGTCGGGCTCGTTTGATCGCCAAAAAACAACCAATCGTAACCGCCCCAAAACGCGATGGCCCACGTCGATTTCCAGCCTGGGGCCGGATCAGATGACACGCTCATCAAGGTTTGCGGATTGATCTCTTGAATCGTCGTGTTGTCACAAAACGCAATGAGTTTATTGCTATTGGTGCCCGTAAGGTCACACAAGTTAGGAAACAACCCTAACGAAGTCATCGTGCGTGCAGTGGGGTCGACGCGGTAAAACGTTTTGGAGTAGCCCTCTGCATACAAGGTGTCCTGACCTTGACCATCACCGACTAGCGCGACCGTGTAGTTGTCGCTTGGCTTACCACCAGCCGCAACAAAATCCATCAAAGGTTGGGGGTCTACGGAGGCATCGGCCAAGTTCACCTGCCACAGCCGATGGCCTGAATCGCTAACGTAGCCATGCACCCCGTCGCGCAAGATGGTGATCGCAACCGGTGACACGCCTTGTGCACTAATATTGGTGCCGATGGTGCCAATCAGCTTGAGCTCTTTGGTAAGCGGCGCCAACGAATACAACCGCGGCGCATTTCCACCCGAGCGCGTACTAAACAGATAGATCAGCTTGGCAGCGTCGGAACAGCCGTCGGTGGCGGGCAGTGCGTCTGGCTGCACAGCGTCCTGCGTGGCGTCACTGCTGCTGCTGTTGTTGCTGCCGCAACCAGCAGCCACGGCTATTGCTAAGAGCGCGCACCCTCGCCGTAAACAATATTGCATGCCGCATTGTCGCGTAGGAGCGCAGGCCAACGCAAGCACAAGGTTTGGCGGATACCTGGCCGTGCGCTAGGCTGGCAGCATGTCTAGCTCGCCTCTGTTTGCACCGCTTGAACTTCGCAAAGGCATCATCGCGAAGAACCGTGTTTGGTTAGCCCCTCTGACGAATCAGCAAAGTCACCACGACGGCACGCTTGGTGATGACGAACTCGCCTTTTTAGCAGCGCGCGCCGAAGGAGGCTTTGGCTTGATCGAAACGTGTGCAGCGTACGTTGCCAATGACGGCAAAGCGTGGCCGGGCGAACTTGGGGTTCACGACAACGCCATGGGGCCAGGCCTCACGCGGCTCGCGGCGCGGATGCATGAAGCTGGCGCATTGGCGCAAGTCCAACTCTTTCACGGTGGCCTGCGTGCCGTGCCCGAAGTAAGCGGTCAGCCAGCCTGGTCGGCAAGCGCGTATAGCGACGCAACGCTGAGCGCGCGGGCTGCAACCAATGATGACATTGCGTCCGTGATCGATGCGTTTGCGGCGGCCGCACAAGCTGCGCCCGTGCGGGCTTCGATTCGGTCGAATTGCACGGTGCCCATGGCTATCTGCTTTCGCAGTTTCTCTCCACTTCGTACAATCAGCGCACCGACCAATGGGGTGGTAGCCTCGCCAATCGCGCACGCTTAATTCGCGAAGTCACGCGGGCCGTCAAAGCCGCTGCGCCAACGTTGGTACTGGGCGTTCGCCTGTCACCTGAAGATTTTGGCCAAGCCAAAGGCCTCGATCTCGACGAAACGCTGCAAGTAGCGCAATGGCTTGTCGAAGATGGCATGGACTTGCTGCACCTTTCGTTGTGGCAAAGCGCACTCAACACCACCAAGCGGCCCGATGCACACGCAACGACGTTGTTTCGATCCGCCGTTGGCCCAGCAACCCGCATTGTTGTGGCGGGCAAAATCTGGACGCTAGCAGAAGGCGAAGCGCAACTTGAGCATGGCGCTGATGCGATCGCATTGGGCCGCGCTGCGATTGCCAACCCAGATTGGCCACAACGTGCAGTGCTTGGCACCATGAAGTATCCGCCACTGACCGCGGCCGAGTTGCAACAGCGCGGCTTGAGCGCAACGTTTATTTCGTACATGGCGAAGTTCAAAGGGTTTGTTGCCGAGTAGCGTGAATAAAACATACAAGCGACTGTATTCGCTTAGTTTATTACTATTTTTATAATCGACTGTATTTTTATACACAACTATAAAAATATACTACCGTGGTTCCATGAACTAAGACCGGCGCGAACGCAAACTTGCTCAAACTCGTTTGGCGTTGGTGACCGCGTTGCGCGATCAGCTGGCTACCGCATCGTTCGAAGACATTAAAGTGCGCTCGCTCACCGATGCCGCGGATGTATCGGAAGCAACGTTTTTTAACTATTTTCGTTCGAAAGCGGACCTCGCGTTGTACTTCATCCAGCTGTGGTCCGTTGATATTGCGACATCGCCAAACGTGCGCCGCAAGCAGAGTCCACGTACCAGCATCGAAGCGATTTTTGCAGCAACTGCACACGATCTCGCAGCTCACCCACGCGTGATGGGGGAAATCATCGCGGTGCAAGCCAGGCACGATCCAAACGCCCCCATGACTGCCATGACCGCGCTCGAAAAACGGGTGGCCTTTCCCGATCGGCCCGGCGTTGATCAGGTAACCGCGATTGGCCTCGACGGCCTGTTACCGCCACTCATTGCGGCTGCCAAACAATGCGGGGAACTACCTCGCCACGTCGACGACAACACCGCATTGCTTGCACTCGTGAACGTGTTCTTTGGCGTGCCGTTGATCTTTGCGCGGCGACAACCAGCGTTAATCGCAGCAATGTACCAACAACAATTGCAGGTCGTGTGGGCTGGTTTGCAAGCCGTACCGTCCGCCCAAAAGGAGTCACCATGACACCCGGAATTGCAGCAACTGCATCGCGTCGTATGCTGCTTGGGCTCGGCGCCTTTGCCATCGTATTGTCAGCGTATCGCTGGGGCATTGCGCCATTGGCGTGGGTTGCGCCAGTGCCGTTTTTAATCGTGCAACGGCATACCCAAGGGTGGCGCGATCGTTTGCTGCTGCTTTTGATTGTCGCGGTAGCCTCGATCATCCAGGTCGCCAAAATCATCACGGCACCGTTACCACTGGTACTGGCGATTCCGTTCGCGTTGCCGAGCGCCCTATCCGCATGGCTACTGTTGGTGGGCACCGAAGCCATACGCCGCCACGTTGGCGAACTTGCTGCGTTAGTGGCGTTTGTCGCGCTCACGGGCTTGGCCGAGTGGACCTCGTGCGTCAGTTCACCGCTCGGCATGTGGGGTACGGGCGCCTCCACCCAAGTCGACAACCTTGTACTGTTACAGTTTGCGTCCGTTGCTGGCGTGCCTGGCATAGGAATGGTGAT
The DNA here is from genome assembly GCA_029565465.1 of Deltaproteobacteria bacterium. GTDB lineage: Bacteria > Myxococcota_A > Polyangia > Haliangiales > Haliangiaceae > JABFXX01. The sequence goes on along the minus strand of JAKQOD010000182.1, from coordinate 164 downwards.
GGCGCTTGCAGCCGCAGCGATAGCGATGTGGCTCGGCTCCAATGCAGCAATACGGCACCGCGTCGCGGTTGCGGCAGGCGTCCTGATTGTTGGCGTGTTGGGCTGGGGCGCCTGGCGCCTCGACAGTGCGCCTCAGCTACGCACCGTGTCGGTCGCGGCCGTGG